>NZ_CP067136.1:1200000-1500000 GCF_028553785.1 Paracoccus fistulariae | reverse complement strand
CCTGTCAGGCCCTCTGCGATGATCCATTCCACCATAGGGGCGATGTGATCCTTTCCGCCCTGCGCGTCAAGCGCGGACAAAGATTGCGAATGCGGAAAATCCCCCTTTTCAATCGGGCACGCCTCGGCTAAGACCCGCGCACTGCCCGGATGCGGCCGTGGCGGAATTGGTAGACGCGCAGCGTTGAGGTCGCTGTTCCTTAACCGGAGTGGAAGTTCGAGTCTTCTCGGCCGCACCAAATCACAGCCTTTGACGTGACCCGTTCTGACGTCTTCCGAGGATCGCCATGTCCGATCATGTCATCCCCTTGCCGCCGCAACCTGCAATTCCCACCGTTGATGGCGGCCTGTTCCCCGTGCGCCGCGTCTATTGCATCGGCCGGAATTTCGCCGCCCATGCGGTCGAGATGGGGCATGATCCGGATCGCGAGCCGCCCTTCTTCTTTCAGAAGAACCCCGACAATCTGGACAGCTCTGGTCGGTTTCCCTATCCGCCGCGCAGCGATGATGTGCATCACGAGGTCGAATTGCTGGTCGCGCTGACATCGGGCGGGCGCGATATCGCGGTGGAAGATGCGCTGGATCACGTCTGGGGCTATGGTGTGGCCCTGGACATGACGCGGCGGGATCTGCAGGGGCAGATGAAAAAGATGGGCCGCCCGTGGGAGATCGGCAAAGCCTTCGAACATTCCGCCCCGGTTGGCGCGCTGCAACCGGTGTCGCAGGTGGGGCATCCCGATCGCGGGCAGATTGCGCTGCGCGTGAATGGGACGCTGCGCCAGCAGGGTGATCTGAACCAGATGATCTGGAAAGTGCCCGAAATGATCTCTTACCTGTCGGGCTATTTTACCCTGGCTGCGGGCGACGTGATCCTGGCGGGCACGCCGTCCGGCGTTGGCCCTGTTGATCGCGGCGACGAACTGCTGGCCAGCATCGACGGCGTCGGAGAGTTGCGCGTTTCGGTGGTCTGATCCGCGGCCCGGATTTGCGTTGCGGGTGCCGATATCCTATGTCAGCCAGCAAATCCGCATCGTTCTGGCCGCGATGGCCAGCGCCCGCCTGTCGCCAAGAGTTTCACCATGCCCCAGATGACAATCCAGCAGAGCGCCAAGCTGTCCTGTGCGCCGATGATGGACTGGACCGACCGGAATTGCCGCATCTTTCACCGCATGATGTCGCGGCACACGCTGCTTTACACCGAAATGGTCACGGCGCCGGCGATCATCCATGGCGACCGCGCCCGGCTGCTGGATTACGACCCGGCCGAGCATCCCGTGGCGCTGCAGATCGGCGGCTCGGACCCGGCAGAGCTGCAAGAGGCGACGCGCGTCGCCGCCGATTGGGGCTATGATGAGATCAATCTGAATGTCGGCTGCCCCAGCGATCGCGTGCAATCGGGGTGTTTTGGCGCCGTGCTGATGAAGACGCCGGATCTGGTGGCCGAATGCGTGCTGGCCATGCAGCAGGTCAGCCCGGTCGAGGTGACGGTGAAATGCCGCATCGGCGTAGACGATCAGGAGCCGTCGCAGGTCTTGCCGGAATTTCTTCAGAAGATGCAGGCGGCGGGGGTGCGTCGCCTGACGATCCACGCTCGCAAGGCTTGGCTGCAGGGGCTGAGCCCGCGCGAGAACCGGGAAGTGCCTCCACTGGATTACCCGCTGGTCCATCAGATGAAGGCGCGTTTCCCGGACCTGCATCTGTCCATCAATGGCGGGATCGACAGTCCGGATGCGGTGCAGGATCACTTGCGGGTCATGGATGGCGTGATGATCGGTCGCGCGGCCTATCACCAGCCCTGGCAGATGCTGGGACAGGCGGACCGGATCTGGGGTGCGACGCCGCCGCATCAGACGCCCGCCGATGTCGCCCTTGCCATGCGGCCGCTGATCCTGGCGCATCTGGATGCGGGCGGACGCCTGCATCAGTTCACCCGGCATATGCTTGGTCTGTTTCACGGCATGCCGGGCGCGCGCGGATGGAAGCGCACCCTGTCCGAAGGCGCGTCCAAGGGCGGGATCGAGGTCTATGACGCCGCCCTTGAACAGGTCACGCAGCTTGCGGCCTAGGCCGGTTCGCAGATCCTTTCGGCCGGGCGCGCGGCCAGCGCCGCCAGCAGATCGGCGTCCTCGCCAATCCCGGCATTGGGGGTGGTCAGCAGCGTGTCGCCATAGAAGATCGAATTTGCCCCGGCGACCAGACACAGGATCTGCGCCTCGCGGTTCAGGCTGGCGCGGCCGGCAGACAGGCGCACGGTGGATGTCGGCATGACGATGCGTGCCGTCGCCACCATCCGGACCAGTTCCAGCGGATCGATGCGCGGCTGATGCTCCAACGGCGTGCCCGCAACCGGCACCAGCGCATTGATCGGCACGCTTTCGGGATGGGGCTGCATATGTGCCAGCACCTGCAGCATCGAGGCGCGGTCACGGGTGCTTTCGCCCATGCCGATAATGCCGCCGCAGCACAGCTCGATCCCATAGGCGCGCACCGTGGCCAGCGTATCCAGCCGGTCCTGATAGGTGCGGGTGGTGATGATCTTGTCGTAGAATTCGGGGCTGGTATCCAGATTGTGGTTATAGGCGGTCAGGCCGGCCTCGGCCAGCCGCTGGGCCTGATGAGGTTTCAGCATGCCCAGCGTGACACAGGCCTCCATCCCCAGATCCCGCACGCCGCGCACCATGCGGATCACGGCGTCGAATTCGGCCCCGTCGCGAACCTGTCGCCATGCCGCGCCCATGCAAAAGCGGTCGGCCCCGGCCAATCGGGCACGCCCGGCCATGGCGATCACCTTGTTCGGGTCCATCAGCCTGTCGCGAGTCAGATCGACCTCGCGATGATGGGCGGATTGCGGGCAATAGGCGCAGTTTTCCGGGCAGCCGCCGGTCTTGATCGACAGCAGGCTGGCCTTTTGCACGCGGTCCGGATCGTGATGCGCGCGATGCGTGGCATTGGCGCGCCCGACCAGATCCAGCAGCGGCAGGTCATGCAGGGCGACGATCTGGTCCACGCTCCAGTCGTGGCGAATCTTATCGGCCATCAGTCGCGATTCCGCAGGCGGCGCCAGAGGCCGGGGGCGACGCTGCCCGCGATGGCGACAATTGCGATCTTGACCAGATCGCCCAGCAGGAAGGGGGCAAGACCCGCCGCGATCAGCTTGTCGGCCGGCGCGAACTGGGCAAGCCAGGCCAGACCGCATGCATAGACCACGGCCAGCCCGGCCAGCATCGCGATGCCGCGCCCCAGAATGCCGCGCCCACGCGCCATCCATCCGGTCAGCGCGGAGGCGATCAGGAAGCCCAGAAGATAGCCGCCCGTCGGCCCGACCATATAGGCAAGGCCGATGCCGCGTTCGGGCGTGCCCGAAAAGACCGGCAGGCCCGCAGCGCCCGCGCAAAGATAGGCCACGAAAATCGCGCTTGCCATGACCGGCCCAAGCGCGACCGCAAACGCCATCACGGCCAGCGTATGCAGGGTCATCGGCACGGGCCAGAACGGGATCTGGGTCTTGGCTGCGATGGTCATCAGAACGACGCCGCCGATCAGAATGCCCAGTTTCCGGGTGTAATCAGCTGACGTGCTTGTTGGATGGGGGATGCTGCGATCCAGCGGGCCTGTCTCCATCTGTGTCTCCATTATTATAGATAATATCGTGCTGGTTTTGCAGCATCTGACCTATGCCGATGAGTCGGGGCAAGAAAAATGAAAAAATAATAGATAATTATCTGCATTTACCAAGATCGCCCTCGCAGGACGGGACTGCGCATCTTGAGGCCGTGCGGCAGATCCTGCGCGTGCGGGCGTTCACGGCATCGACCGCAGGCCGCCGCAAAACGGGTTTACGACAGCAGGCGCAGGCAAATCTAAAAAAGGCGCAGTTTTTGCTGCGCCTTTTCACGATCTGATGAGAATGACGGCGTGATCAGCCCGTCGCGGATTTTTCCATCGCCTTCGCCTGATCCCACAGACGATCCATCTCGGCCAGATCACTGTCTTCGGGGCGGCGGCCCTCGGCGGCCAGTGCGGTTTCGATGGCTTCGAAGCGGCGGGTGAATTTGGCATTGGCACGGCGCAGCGCCTGTTCGGGGTCGATCTCAAGATGCCGCGCCAGATTGGCCATCACGAACAGAAGATCGCCGAATTCCTCTTCCAGCGCTTCCGCGCCCAGATGATCGCGCGCCTCGACCAGTTCGGCGGTTTCCTCGGTGATCTTGTCCAGCACATCGCCCGCGCCGGGCCAGTCAAAGCCGACGCGCGCGGCGCGGTTTTGCAGCTTGATCGCGCGGGTCAGGGCGGGCAGGCCCTGCGCCACGCCGTCCAGCGTGCCGCGCTCGGCCTTGCCCGCACGCTCGGCCGCCTTGATCGCCTCCCAGTCCTTGACCTGCTGGGCGGCGGATTTGTCGCGGCTTTCATCGCCGAACACATGCGGATGGCGGAAGACCAGCTTGTCGGAAATCGCTGCCGCGCAATCGGCGAAATCGAACATCCCGGCCTCATCGGCCATCTGGGCGTGGAACACCACCTGCAGCAGCAGATCGCCCAGTTCGGCGGGCAATTCATCCCAGGCCTTGCGGTCGATGGCATCCGCGACCTCATGCGCCTCTTCGATCGTATAGGGCGCGATCGAGGCGAAATCCTGTTCGATATCCCAGGGACAGCCGGTTTTCGGGTCACGCAGTTGCGCCATGATCTGGATCAGACGCGCGATTTCCGCCTGTGGGTCGCGAGATTTGGCTTCTGGCCGGGTCATAGTCATTGCATTTTCCGCAAACTCGGGTCTGATGCCCCTTCGACTGCCACAGCCTGAAAGCCAAGTCCACATGCCTGTCCTGAACCGTATTGCCGATTATGTCGATGACATGACCGCATGGCGTCGCCATCTGCACGAAAATCCCGAGCTTGGCTTCGACTGTCACCAGACCGCGGCATTCGTGGCCGAGAGGTTGCGGGAATTCGGGGTGGACGAATTGCACGAGGGGATCGGCCAGACCGGGCTTGTCGCCATTATCGAGGGGCAGGGCGCCGGACCGACCATCGGGCTGCGCGCGGATATGGATGCGCTGCCGATCCACGAGGAAACCGGGCTCGACTATGCCTCGAACGTTCCGGGGCGGATGCATGCCTGCGGCCATGACGGCCATACCTCGATGCTGCTGGGGGCGGCGAAATATCTGGCCGAGACACGGAATTTCAGCGGCCGTGTGGCGCTGATCTTTCAGCCGGCCGAGGAAGACGGCGGTGGTGGCGAGGCGATGGTGCAGGACGGGATCATGGATCGCTTTGACATCCGGCATGTCTTTGCGCTGCATAACAGCCCCGGCCAGGATGAGGGCGTGTTCCAGACCGCGCCCGGCCCGATCATGGCGGCGGTCGACACGTTCGAGATCCATATTCAGGGGCGTGGCGGTCACGGTGCGATGCCGCATCTGACAGCCGATCCGGTCGTCGCGGCGGTCGGGATCGTCAATGCCATTCAGACCATTTCCAGCCGCAATCACTATGCGATGGACGAACTGGTGCTGTCCGTGACGCAGATCCACACCGGCAGCGCGGATAATATCGTTCCCGACAGCGCCTATATCTGCGGCACCGTGCGGACGTTCGAGCCGCATGTACAGGATATGGTGCGCCGCCGGATGACGCAGATCTGCGACGGGCAGGCGGCCTCTTATGACGTCTCGGTGCGGCTGGATTATCAGACCGGCTATCCCGCCACGATCAACCATCCCGAAGAAACCGCCTTTGCGGTCCGCGTGGCCGGTGAGGTGGTCGGCGCCCATCGGGTGATCGCCGATTCCGGCCGCGAAATGGGGGCCGAGGATTTCAGCTATATGCTGGAGGCGCGTCCCGGATGCTATCTGTTCATCGGTCAGGGCGACGGGCCGGGCGTGCATCACCCTGCCTATGATTTCAACGACGAAATCCTGCCTGTCGGGGCCAGCTTCTTTGCGCGGCTGGTCGAAACCGCGCAGCCCGCGCCGGTGGCGATCGCGGCGGGCTGACCGGCGATCACGATCCCGTTTGGCCCTTGCCAAAACAATGGGCCGGGCTTTTCTTGCCAAGGGCCGATGCCGCAGATAGGTTGCGCGCCAATTCAAACCGGGTCGACATCGCGTCGGTCCGTTCCGACAGCCGAAAGGATATTGCATGTTTGCGACCCCCGCCTACGCACAGGCCGCCGGTTCCGGTGGCGCCGACTTTGCGAAGTTCATCCCGCTGATCCTGATCTTCGCGATCATGTATTTCCTGATGATCCGCCCGCAGCAAAAGCGCATGAAGCAGCATCGAGAGATGGTCGCCGCGCTGAAAAAGGGCGACCAGGTTATCACCCAGGGCGGGATCGTCGGCAAGGTTGTCGCGGTCCATGACGACCAGCTTGAGGTCGAAATCAGCCAGGGCGTGCGCGTGCGCGTCGTGCGCAGCTCGGTCTCGCAGGTGATCAACGCCGCGCCCGCGCCGGCGGCTGCCAATTCGTGATCCGACCGGAACGATAAGACGACACAGACGAAGGGCGTAAGCCAAGATGCTTCAGATTGACCGATGGAAACGCATCCTGATCGTCGGCTTGACCCTGCTGGGTCTGGCCCTGGCTGCGCCCAACCTGTTCTACAAGCGCGTCGAGCTGCATAACGATGCCGTCAAGGCGATCGAGGCCACCGGCGTCGAGACGCCCGAACTGATCGCGGATCGTGCGGGCTGGCCCAGCTGGATGCCCAGCGGGCTGGTCAATCTGGGTCTGGATCTGCGCGGCGGCGCGCATCTTCTGGGCGAGGTCCGCGTGGCCGATGTCTATAAGGCGCGGATGGATGCTTTGTGGCCCGAAGTGCGCAACGCGCTGGCGGCCGAGCGTCAGACCATCGGATCGATCCGCCGCCTGCCTGCCGAGGACGGTGTGCTGAAGCTGGAAATCGGCAATGCGGATCAGATGGCGCGCGCGGTCGAAATCGTGCGCGGCTTTTCCGATCCGATCACCACGCTTAGCGGCGCGGGTCAGCAGTCGCTGGCGATTCTTGCGGATGGCAAGACGATCACCGTGCAATTGTCAGATGCCGAAAAAGCGGCGACCGATCAGCGCACCGTGCAGCAAAGCCTTGAGATCATCCGCCGCCGCGTCGACGAAGTCGGCACGCGAGAGCCGACCATCATGCAGCAGGGTCAGGATCGCATCCTGATCCAGGTGCCGGGCATCGGTTCGGCGGATGAGTTGAAGGCGCTGATCGGCACGACCGCGAAGCTGACCTTCAACCCCGTCGTGGCCATCGGCTCTGACGCTGCCGCGCGTATCGAGCCGGGACAGGTCGTCCTGCCCTCGCAAGAGCGTGAGGGCCTGTATTACGTGCTGGAGGAAAGCCCCGTCGTCAGCGGCGAGGAACTGGTTGATGCCCTGCCCGGGACGGACCAGAACGGCCAGCCCTCGGTCGATTTCCGCTTCAACCCCTCGGGCGCGCGGAAATTCGGCGATTTCACTGCTGCCAATGTGGGTCAGCCCTTTGCCATCGTGCTGGATAATGAGGTGATCTCGGCCCCCACGATCCGCGATGCGATCCGGGGCGGTTCGGGCCAGATTTCAGGCTCGATGGGATATGACGAGGCCAACCGCCTTGCCGTCCTGCTGCGTGCGGGCGCATTGCCCGCCAAGATGGATTTTCTGGAAGAGCGCACGATCGGCCCCGAACTGGGTCAGGACAGCATCGATGCGGGGCGCCTGTCGGCGATCATCGCGACCGTTGCCGTGGTGGCCTATATGATCGCCAGCTATGGGCTGTTCGGCGTCTTCGCCTCGGTCTCGGTGATCGTCAACGTGATCCTGATTCTGGCCGCCATGTCGGTTCTGGGTGCGACCATGACCCTGCCGGGCATCGCCGGGATCGTGCTGACCGTCGGCACCGCAGTTGACGCCAACGTCATCATCTTCGAGCGCATCCGGGAAGAATTACGCGCCAAGAAAAAGGTGGTCCGCGCCATCGACGATGGCTTCAGCGAGGCGATGAGCGCCATCATCGACGCCAATGTGACCACCTTCATTGCGGCGGCCGTGATGTTCTTTCTGGGCTCTGGCCCGGTCAAGGGCTTTGCCGTCACCATGACGATCGGCCTGATCACCTCGGTCTTTACCGCCATTTTCCTGACACGCCTGATGATCATCTGGTGGCTGGAACGGCGCAAACCCAAAGAACTGATCCTTTAAGGAGGGGAACGACACATGGCATTCCGTCTTAAAATCGTCCCCGATAACACGAAGATCGATTTCTTCCGTGTGCAATGGCTGACCTTTGGCCTGTCGGCCTTTGCGATGGTGGCCTCGGTCGTGCTGATCCTGACCATGGGGCTGAATTTCGGCATCGACTTCAAGGGCGGCACGACGATCCGCACCGAAAGCACGAATGACTTCAATGTCGCCGAGTATCGCGAGGCGCTGAACGCGCTGGAACTGGGCGATGTCTCGATCACCGAGGTGTTTGATCCGACCTCGGGTGGTGACGAACATGTGGCGATGATCCGCATTGGCACGACCGAAGGCGTCGGCTCTGTCTCTCAGGAACAGCTGAACAATGTCGAGGCGGCGCTGAAGCAGGTCGATCCCGAGATCCGCTTTACCGCCGTCGATTCGGTCGGTCCGAAAGTGTCTTCTGAACTGATCAAGACCGCGCTTTACGCGGTTGGTGCGGCGACGCTGGGCATCATGGCCTATATCTGGCTGCGTTTCGAATGGCAGTTTTCGGTCGGCGCGGTGGTGGCGCTGGTCCATGACATCCTGCTGACCGTCGGCCTGTTCGCGCTGTTGCAGCTGCGCTTTGACCTGCTGACGGTCGTGGCACTGCTGACCACGCTGGGCTATTCGGTCAACGATACGGTGGTCGTTTTCGACAGGCTTCGCGAAAACCTGATCAAATACAAGACCATGCCGCTGATCGACGTCATGAACCTGACGGTGAACGAGACGCTGTCGCGCACGGTGATGACCGCCTTGACCACCGCCATCGCGCTGACCTCGATGCTGATTTTTGGCGGTGATGTGCTGCGTGATTTCATCATCGCCATGTTGTGGGGCGTGATCGTGGGCTGTTATTCCTCGGTCTATGTCGCCAAGAACATCGTGCTGTGGCTGGGCGTGAAGCGTGACTGGTCGAAGAACGGGCCTAAGGCCGATCCCTCGCCCTTCTCCAAGGCCGAGCAGCCCTGATGGCGATGAAGCCCACCGATTTCGCCGGCGCGGTTCCCGTCGATGGTTATGGGCCGGGCTTCTTCCGGGTCGGCGGCAAGGTGATCGAAGGCGCGGTCATCGTGCAGTACAGCGGCGGCCGTGCCTGGGGCGGGTTGCAGGATCGCGACGCGCTGCTGGCGCTTGGCGGTCAGGTCGATGTGCTGTTCCTGGGCATGGGCGCCGATATCGCCCATGCGCCCGCCGATCTGGTCGCGGCGCTGAAAGAGGTCGGGATCATGGTCGAGGCCATGGCCTCACCCACGGCTGCGCGCATCTATAACGTCACCCTTTCCGAAGGGCGCCGCGTCGCCTGCGCGCTGCTGCCCCTGTGAGCCTGCTGGCGGTTCACGACCTTGCCGTGGCGCGCGGCGGTCTGCGAACGGTCGAAGGCGTTTCCTTTACCCTTGATCCGGGTCAGGCGCTGATCCTGCGCGGGCCGAATGGCATCGGCAAGACAACCCTGCTGCGCTGCATCGCGGGCTTGCAGCCCGCCATCGCAGGGCGCATCGACATGGCCGAGGACGCCGTTGCCTATGCCGCCCATGCCGATGGGCTGAAATCGACGCTGACGGCGGCGGAAAACCTGCAATTCTGGGCGGCGGTCTTTGGCGGTGGCGACAGTCGCGCCGCGCTTGCCGCGATGGATCTGACGGCACTGGCGGATCGCCCGGCGGGCACGCTGTCGGCGGGGCAAAAACGTCGGCTGGGGCTGGCGCGGCTTCTGGTGACGGGGCGGCCTCTTTGGGTGCTGGATGAGCCGACGGTCTCGCTGGACGGCGCGTCGGTGGAGCGTTTCGCGCAAGTGATCGGGGATCATCTGGCGCAGGGCGGGGCGGCGCTGATGGCGACCCATATCGATCTGGGGCTGACGGGGGCAGAGGTGTTGGACCTGACGCCCTATCGCGCCCGGCCGGGGCAAAAACATCGCCCCGCCGGCTTCAACGAGGCTTTCGCATGATCGCCCTGCTGATCCGCGATCTGCGTCTGGCGACGCGGGCGGGCGGAGGCTTTGGTCTGGGCGTCGCCTTTTTCCTGATCCTCTGCACGCTGGTGCCATTCGGTGTCGGCCCCGACAGCAGCGCCCTGCGACCGATCGCGCCGGGCATCCTGTGGCTTGGCGCGCTCCTGGCCTGCCTGCTGTCGCTGGATCGCATCTTTGCGCTGGATGCCGAGGATGGCAGCCTGGACCTTCTGGCCACATCGCCGTTGCCGCTGGAGGCGGTGGTCGCGATCAAGGCCCTTGCCCATTGGATCACCACCGCGCTGCCGCTGATCGCTGCCGCGCCGCTGTTCGGGCTGTTGCTGCACCTGCCGGGACCGGCGATGCCCTGGCTGATCGCCTCGCTTCTGCTGGGCACGCCGGCGCTGTCGATGCTGGGCGCCTTCGGTGCCGCGATCACCGTGGGGCTGCGGCGGGGCGGGTTGCTGCTGTCGCTTCTGGTGCTGCCGCTGTATATCCCGACGCTGATCTTCGGGACCGAGATCATTCGCCGCGGGCAGGCCGGGGGCGATCCCGCGACCCCACTGCTGTTTCTGGCCGGGATCACTGCGGGCGTCGTCGCGCTGATCCCTTTCGCCGCTGCCGCCGCGTTGCGGATCAATCTTCGATGAGCGGTCTTGAGCCTGCCCGGTGCCAAGGCTAGGGAACGGTTATGTCGATCTGGGAATATGCCAATCCGGTCAAATTCATGCGCGCGTCCGCCGCAGTCCTGCCCTGGGCGGCGGGGGCGGCGGCCTTATGCACAGTGATCGGGCTGATCTGGGGCTTTCTGACGCCCGAGGATTACAAGCAGGGATCGACGGTCAAGATCGTCTTCCTGCATGTGCCCGCCGCGATGATGGCCATCAATATCTGGGTGATGATGCTGGTCGCCAGCCTGATCTGGCTGATCCGGCGCCACCATGTCAGCGCGCTTGCCGCCAAGGCGGCAGCGCCGGTCGGCGCGGTGATGACGCTGATCGCGCTGGCCACCGGGGCAATCTGGGGCCAGCCCATGTGGGGCAGCTGGTGGGAATGGGATCCGCGCCTGACCAGCTTTCTGATCCTGCTGCTGTTCTATATCGGCTATATGGCGCTGTGGGCCTCGGTCGAGGATCCTGACAGCGCCGCCGATCTGACCGGGGTGTTATGTCTGGTCGGCTCCGTCTTTGCGCTGCTGTCGCGCTATGCGGTGCTGTTCTGGAATCAGGGCCTGCATCAGGGCGCCAGCCTGTCGGTGGCGCCGGGCGAACGGATGAGCGCAGTCTATCGCTATCCGCTATATCTGACGATGCTGGGCTTTTTCCTTCTGTTTCTGGCGTTGGTGCTGATCCGCACCCGCACCGAGATCCGGCGCCGCCGCCTTGCGGCGCTGCAAGCGAAAGAGGTCCGGGCATGATCGACCTTGGCAAATATGCGCATACGGTGCTGGCGGCATATGGCGTGTCGCTGGTGCTGCTGGCGGCGCTGATCTGGCAGACGCTGGCCGCCAATGCCCGTGCGCGCCGCGATCTGGAACAACAGGAAGGCCGCAGGAATGGCTAGGATCTCCCCGCTGGTGGCGCTGCCGCCGGTCATTTTCGCCGGTCTTGCCGCGGTGTTCCTGTGGGGCATGGGGCGCGACAATCCCAATGATCTGCCCTCGACGATGATTGGCCGCGAGGCGCCCGCCGTGCCGCAGGGAACCCTGCCAGACAAGACGCAGCTGAGCGACGAGATGCTGCGCCAGCCGGGCGTCAAGCTGGTCAATTTCTGGGCAAGCTGGTGCCCGCCCTGCCGCGCCGAACATCCGACCTTGATGGATCTGTCCAAACGCCTGCCGGTCTATGGCGTCAATCTGAAAGACCCGCAGGCGAATGCGCTGGCCTTTCTGGCCAAGGATGGCGACCCCTATGCGGCCATCTCGGCCGATCCGCAGGGGCGCGGGGCAATCGACTGGGGTGTGACCGCGCCGCCTGAAACCTTCATCATCGACGGCGACGGCAAGGTCCTGTTCCGCTTTGCCGGGCCGCTGGTGCGCGAGGATTACACCAACCGCTTCCTGCCGCAGTTGGAAAAGGCGCTGGCGGCCGAAGACTAAGCCCGGCTTGCACCTGCCGGTTGCGCAGGTCACAGTGATCTCATTCATCTGTCAGGGAATGAGAGGGGGGTTTGAATGACACGGAAAAGCTTGCTGACCGCAGTGTTGCTGGGCGGGGTCGCGGCATGGCCTGGCTTGGCGCAAGAGGCTGCGGATGCCGTCGCACCAGAGGCCGCGACCGAGGCCGGTTCACAGGGGGCCTTTGGTGATCTGACCGATGCCGCCCGCGCCGCGCTGGCCACCAAGGCCGAGGGGAAGCCCGTCATGGGGCAGGACTGGATGGTGACGGCGGCCCATCCGCTGGCCGTGCAGGCGGGCGCCCGCGTGCTGGAAGCCGGGGGCAGCGCCGCCGATGCCATGGTGGCGGTTCAGACCGTGCTGGGTCTGGTCGAGCCGCAAAGTTCGGGTCTGGGGGGCGGTGCCTTTCTGGTCTGGTACGACGCGGCCAGCGGCCAGATGACCACGCTTGATGCGCGCGAAACCGCGCCATCGCTGGCCGGGCCGACGCTGTTTCAGAATGACGATGGCGAGCCGATGGAATTCATGGATGCCGTGATCGGAGGCCGCTCGGTCGGCACCCCGGGCACGCCCGCCTTGCTGGAGGCCGCGCAGCGCAAATGGGGCAAGGCCAACTGGGCCAGCCTGTTTGAGGATGCGATCCGGCTGGCCGAGGATGGTTTCACCGTCTCGCCCCGCCTTGCGGAACTGGTTTCCGGAGAGGCCGAGAACCTGCAGAAGGATCCCGCCACCGCCGCCTATTTCTTTCCCGAGGGCAATGCCATCGCTGCCGGTTCCATGCTGAAGAACCCGGCCTATGCGCGGACATTGCGGGCGCTGGCGCAGGACGGGGCTGACGGCTATTACAGCGGCCCCGTGGCGGCGGGGATCGTTCGGGCGGTGCAGGGTGCGGAATGGAACCCGGGCCTGCTGTCCATTGCCGATCTGGCCGCCTATCGCGTCGTAGAACGGCCCGCCGTCTGCGTCGAATATCGCGATCACGACGTTTGCGGGATGGGTCCGCCCTCGTCAGGCGGGCTGACGGTGGGGCAGATTCTGGGCATGCTGGGCGGCTATGATCTGGCCGCGCTTGGGGCGGACAGCACGGATAGCTGGCGCCTGATCGGCGATGCCTCTCGTCTGGCCTTTGCGGACCGTGGCCGCTACATGGCGGATTCCGATTTCGTGCCGATGCCCACGCAGGGGCTGATCGACCCCGCCTATCTGGCAGAGCGCGGCAAGCTGCTGTCGGGGGATGACAGCCTGCCCGAAGTCAGCGCCGGTTCGCCCGGCTGGGACCATGCGGCGCTGTGGGGACAGGACAATGCGCTGGAATTCCCCTCGACCTCGCATATCTCGATTGTCGATGCGGATGGCAATGCGCTGTCGATGACGACCACCATCGAAAACGGCTTCGGCTCGCGGGTGATGGCCGAAGGCTTTCTGCTGAACAACGAATTGACGGACTTCTCGTTCGAGACTCATGACGATGCGGGCTATCCGATTGCCAATGCCATCGCGCCGGGCAAGCGTCCGCGGTCCTCGATGTCGCCGACCATCGTGCTGAAGGATGACAAGCCGGTTCTGGTGATCGGTTCGCCCGGTGGCAGCCGCATCATCGGCTATGTCGCCAAGGCGATCATCGGGCAACTGGACTGGGGGCTGGATGTGCAGCAGGCCATCGCGCTGCCCAATATCGTGAACCGCTTCGGCCCGATGGATCTGGAAGAGGGAACCTCGGCCGCCGAGATGGGGCAGGCCCTGAGCGATCTGGGATTCGAGGTCAATCCGCGCGATCTGAATTCCGGTCTGCACGGGATCGCGATCACGCCCGAAGGGCTGGCCGGTGGTGCCGATCCCCGCCGCGAAGGCATTGCGATTGGCGGCTGATCGCTGTCGCTGAGCAAAGGAAAACGCCCCCGGCAGGACCGGGGGCGTTTGCGTTCAGAAATTCGTGGTCAGGCCCAGGGTGATCGTGCGGCCCGGTGCGTAAAGCGGATAGACCGGGGCACCATCCGCGCGCTGCGCATAGCTGCTGCGTTCGAAATACTGGCGGTCGAAGATATTATCGATGCCCAGACGAACCGCCACATTCTCATAGGATTGCGGGCGCCACTCGCCATAAAGGTTCACGACCGTGTAAGAGGGCTGATCCTCGAATTGCAGAGAGCCCGCGCGCAGCCAGTCTCCGTCCAGCCTGCCGGCCCATTCCAGCGTGCCGCCGACCCGCAGGTTATAGTCCGGGATGTCCTGATCGATGAACAGCGTGGCCATATCGCCGATCGGCATGACCGTGTCACCGATGGGCAGAACCTTGTCGCCATCCTGGGTCAGCTTGGCTTTGGTATAGCTTGCGCCGACGCGCCCCGTGCCCCAGCTGTAATTCCCCTGCATGGTGACGCCGCGGCTGCGGTAATCGTCGGCATTGCCCAGATAGGCCACGGTCGCCGGATCCGTGTCATACTGACCATCGGTGTTGTAATAGCCCAGACCCTTCAGGCGGGTGTCGAAATAGGTGATGTTGCCGTTCCAGTTGCCCTGATTGGCGTTGAAGCCGAACTTGAAATTGGTGGCTTCCGAGGGTTCGAAATCATCGGCGGTCCTGAACGATTCATCGCGCGCATGCAGCAGCCCGAATTCGCCGATATCATAGCCAAGCCAGGTCTGCGACGCGCCGGCAAAGACCTCGTACCCTTCCGCGAATTCATAGGAGAGGGTCGCGTTGGCGCTGACGCCGGTATCGCTGAGACGCTTGTTGTCCCAGTCGGTGTAACGCTGGTGATCGACGCGCACGCCCGTGGACAGGTCGATGCCATTGTCGAATTCCAGACGTGCCTGCGCAAAGGCGCCGATCTGCATGGTCTCGGCCGTCCAGACGCCGCGCCCGAAATCGCCGTAATTGTCGACGCGGTAATCGTTATAGGCCCAGTCCAGACCCGTCGTGACCGAGCCCTGATCCAGCGTGAAGGTGTTTTTCAGGATCCCGCCGATGGTTTCGGTTTCCAGATCCATATCGCCATTCACCGGACGTTCGCCCGTGGCATAGTTCGGCCGCCAATATTCGTCGCGGCTGACATAGACCAGCGCCTCGGGATCCCAGCTGGCAGTGGGCGCAACCGATGTATAGCGCAGGCTCAGCGTGTTGCGCGTGATCTTCAGCGGATAGACATCCGTGCTGTTGGCCAGATCAAGGTTCATCTTGATGACGCGGTCAGCCTCGTCCTCGCTGCGCTCATAGGCCAGTTCGACCCGGTGGCCTTCGAATTCATAGCCCAGCTTGGTCAGCAGGCCCTGGGTCGCCGGTTCGGTGCCGGGAACCTCATTGCCATCGCCATCGTCATAATTGCTGCCATCCGAGCCGTGGACCATCGCGAACCAGTCGAAGTTCTCATAGACGCCATAGCCCGCAAGACTGCCCGACCAGCCGCGACCATTATCGCCATAGGACAGGTTCAGACGACCGCCCTGCGCCTGGCCATCACGCAGCAGATCCTTGGCGCCCAGCGTTTCATAGCGCACGGCACCGGCTGCGGCGCCGAAACCGGCATCGGCGGCGGCGGCACCGGCCTCGACCTCGACCGAGCGCAGGAAGGCCGGGTCGATCACGTTCGAGCCGGTATGGTGCCAGCTGGTGATGCCCTGCGGCACACCATCGACCGAGACGGCAAGGTTCGATTGTTCCATGCCAAAGACATGGATACGCTTCGACGGGCCAGCGCCGCCGGACACCGACACAGCCGAATCGCGGGCGAACAGTTCCGACACATCCGCCGGGGCCAGTTCCTCGATATCCTCTTGCGTGATCGCGATGCCGCCAGTGGCTTCGACATTTTCCTGACCATCAGAGACCAGCGTGATGGGATCCAGCATGATGGGGTTTTCAGCACTTCCCAAAGTATCCTGCGCCATCGCAGCGGATACCAGCGCGACAGAAGAGACCCCGGCAAGCAGGACCTTATAACTCAGCGGCATAGCGATCACCTGTTGTTGATTTCCAGCGCTGCTTAGCCAGCCTGCCCGGAGTACTCAACTAAATCGCTCAGTTATTAAAAGTATTTTTGTCAGGTATGCGGCGATCCTGCCACAGGATTTGTGCGTGGTTTAAGGCGGCGGGTCAGGCAGGGCTGCGATCAGGCAGGGGCAGGGTGCAACTGTGCCGAAATCTTTGCGCAAAGCGGTGGCACGCGGCGTCGAGATATGAAAAGGGCCCCCGGCACATGTCCGGGGGCCCTGAATGTCACAGACAGGAGCGCGATCAGCTTGCCGCCAGGTTCCGCAGCACGTAATGCAGCACGCCGCCGTTCTTGAGGTATTCGATCTCGACCTCGGTATCGATGCGGGCCTTCAGCTTGATGACCTTTTCGGTGCCATCGGCATATTTGATCGTCGCATCGACGATCTGCAGCGGTTTCACGTCGCCCAGACCTTCGATGGTGACTTCCTCTTCGCCGGTCAGCTTCAGGCTCTTGCGGTTGTCGCCATCCGTGAATTCGAAGGGAATGACCCCCATGCCGATCAGGTTCGAACGGTGGATCCGTTCAAAGCTTTCCGCGATCACGGCCTTGATGCCCAGCAGGTTCGTCCCCTTGGCGGCCCAGTCACGCGAGGAACCCGCGCCATATTCGACGCCCCCGATCACGACCAGCGGCGTGCCCTGTTCCTGATAGGCCATCGACGCGTCATAGATCGAGGTTTCCTTGCCATCCGGCCCCTTGCTGTAGCCGCCTTCGACACCGTCCAGCATCTCGTTCTTGATGCGGATATTGGCGAAAGTGCCGCGCATCATGACCTCGTGGTTGCCGCGGCGCGACCCGTAGCTGTTGAAGTCACGCGGAGACACCTGACGCTCGGTCAGGTATTTGCCGGCAGGGGTGCCCGGCTTGAAAGAACCGGCCGGGCTGATGTGGTCGGTCGTGATCATGTCCCCCAGCATCGCCAGAACCCGGGCATTCTTGATGTCGTGGATTTCGCCCGCATCCTTGGACATGCCCTGGAAATAGGGCGGGTTCTGGATATAGGTCGAGCTTGCCGGCCAGTCATAGGTCTCGCTATCCGTGACCTCGACCCCGCGCCAGCGTTCGTCGCCCTTGAAGACATCGGCATATTTTTCCTGGAACATCTCGCGCGTGACGACGCTGTGCACCAGATCGGCGATTTCCTTCGAGTCGGGCCAGATATCCTTCAGATAGACGTCATTGCCATCCTTGTCCTGCCCCAGAGGATCGCGGGTCAGGTCGATATTCATGTCACCGGCGATGGCATAGGCCACGACCAGCGGCGGGCTGGCCAGGTAGTTGGCGCGAACATCGGGGCTGATCCGGCCCTCGAAGTTGCGGTTGCCCGACAGGACCGAGACCGCGATCAGATCGTTGTCGTTGATCGATTTCGAGATTTCCGGCTCCAGCGGACCCGAATTGCCGATGCAGGTGGTGCAGCCATAGCCGACCAGGTTGAAGCCAAGGGCGTCCAGATCTTCCTGCAGGCCGGCGGCCTCCAGATATTCACTGACGACCTGCGATCCGGGCGCCAGCGAGGTTTTCACCCACGGCTTGCGGTTCAGACCCAGTTCACGCGCCTTGCGGGCCAGCAGACCGGCACCGATCAGCACATAGGGGTTAGAGGTATTCGTGCAGGAGGTGATCGAGGCGATCACGATGCTGCCGTCATGCAATTCGTAATCCTGACCCTCGACCTCACCGGTCGAAAAGCCCTTGTGACGACCGCCCGGCACATAGCCCGGCTCGCGCGTGCCGCCATCGGCGTCCCAGCGGATCTCGGCGCGTTCGGATTCGTCCTTGAAGCGCTGGCCCATGACCAGTTCCCAGAAGGCCTTGGCAGATTCGTCCAGCGGGGTGTGATCCTGCGGGCGCTTGGGGCCGGAAATGGCGGGCACGACATCGCCCAGATCCAGTTCCAGCGTCGAGGAATAGACCGGCGCGTAATCGGCGTCGCGCCAGAAGCCGTTTTCCTTGGCATAGGCCTCGACCAGCGCGATGCGATCCTTGTCGCGGCCGGTCTGCTCCATATAGCGCAGCGTTTCCTGATCGATGGGGAAGAAGCCGCAGGTCGCGCCATATTCCGGTGCCATATTGGCGATGGTCGCGCGGTCGGCCAGCGGCATGTTATCCAGCCCGTCGCCATAGAATTCGACGAATTTGCTGACCACGCCATGCGCACGCAGCATGGCCACGACCTTCAGAACCAGGTCGGTGGCCGTCACGCCCTCTTTCAGCGCGCCGGTGATCTTGAAGCCTACGACTTCCGGGATCAGCATCGAGATCGGCTGACCCAGCATCGCGGCCTCGGCCTCGATGCCGCCGACGCCCCAGCCCAGAACGGCAAGGCCGTTTACCATGGTCGTGTGCGAATCGGTGCCCACCAGCGTGTCGGGATAGGCGACAGTCGCGCCATTTTGATCGGTGTCGGTCCAGACCGTCTGCGCCAGGTATTCAAGGTTCACCTGATGGCAGATGCCGGTGCCCGGCGGCACGACACGGAAGTTCTGGAACGCCTTCTGGCCCCATTTCAGGAACTGGTAACGCTCGATATTGCGCTCATATTCGCGCTCGACATTGAACTGAAACGCGCGCGGGGTGCCGAATTCGTCGATCATGACCGAATGGTCGATGACCAGATCGACCGGGTTTAGCGGGTTGATCTTCTGCGCATCGCCACCCAGGGCCACGATGCCGTCGCGCATGGCGGCCAGATCGACCACGGCGGGAACGCCGGTAAAGTCCTGCATCAGCACGCGGGCCGGGCGATAGGCGATCTCGCGCGGGTTTTTCCCATCCTTTTCAGCCCACTCGGCAAAAGCCTTAATGTCCTCTGTGCTGACGGTGCGGCCGTTATCCTCAAAGCGAAGCATGTTTTCCAGCACCACTTTCAGCGCGGCTGGCAGCTTTGAAAAATCGCCAAGGCCTGCTTCGGTGGCGGCGGCGATCGAGTAATAATCAACCGACTGATCGCCGACTTTCAATGTGCGGCGTGTCTTGGCGGTGTCTGTTCCGGTCTGAATGGGCATCAGAGCCTCCCTGTCTGCGAAATGGATGGGTCGGGCATGCGTGCCACTGCTTTGCCCCATGTGATAGGGCGGCGCAAGGCGTTACCCCAGCTTTGTATGCAATCGCATACCAAATGTCCAGATGTTGCTCAAGAGGCACGGTGTGTTACTTCACGGCCAAATTAACAAAGCGGTGATTTGTCCCATTCGGCACTGAGGCGCTATGCCAAAGGCTGCTATTATCAATGCGGAAGAACCGATCCTGATGGTATTGGAGACAGGCCCTGTGGAACGCCATATCCTGAACATGCGGCGTATCGCGATCTTGGGCGCAGCCTTCGTGCTGATGCTGTGGCAGCTTCTTGGTGCGGCGCTGGCGCAGGATGTGGCGGCCGGGCTGCCGGACGGGGCGCCGGTGATTGCCGCGCCGGATGATATGGGCCGCCTGCAGCCGGGTGCCGGGGCAGATTTCGCGCCACCGGAAACGGCAACCTATAACAGCTTCGCCCCCATCGACAGCGTCACCCCGCCGATGGAGGAATATGGTCTGGACGTGCCTTCGCTGCCCGTGGTGGTCGAGTTGTTCACCTCTCAGGGCTGTTCATCCTGCCCGCCAGCCGATGTGATGCTGTCGAATTTGTCGAACGATCCCAATATCCTGCCGCTGTCTTTTCATGTTGATTATTGGGATTATCTGGGCTGGGCCGACAGCTTTGCCCGGCCTGAATTCACCAGACGGCAGGAACTCTATGCCCGCGCCGCCGGAGAGCGGTCGCTTTATACCCCGCAACTGATCGTGGACGGGCAGGAAACAGCCATCGCCCCGGGGCCGACGCAATTGATGGGGCTGATCGAATCCAGCCGCTATTCCCCCACCCGCGTCAGCGTCCAGCGCGAAAGCACCGCCGATGGCGAGGTGATCGAGCTGTTGCCGCTGTCCGAGCTGGGCGGCGGTATCAATATCCTGCTGGTGCGCTACCTGCCCGAACGGCAGGTCGAGGTGAAGGCCGGCGAAAATCGTGGCAAGGTGGTGACTTATACCAATATCGTCATCGATCTGGACCAGCTTGCCGAATGGGACGGCAAGGCGCCCTTGCGGATGACGGTGCGGCCCGATGGCTCGGCGGATGAATCCGTGCCTGTCGATACCAAGCATGCGCTTCTGGTGCAGAAAGAAAATGGCGGCGCGCATAATCCCGGACCGATCCTGGCAGCCATCCGTCTGGACTAAGTCTTTCCCCCCCCCGGTCGCGTGTTTTCTTGCAAAATGGGCCATTAGGCATCACATAGCGGTCTGACCTCACAAGGATGGGACAAGGCAATGAAAGAACCGAAACCCTGGGTCAGGCCCGCGCTGGAATACGGTCCGCTCTTGTTTTTCTTTGCCGTCTTCCTGTTGAAACGCGGTGAGACGGTCCAGCTTTGGGGGCAGGAATACGAGGCGCTTGTCTTTGCCACATTGCTGTTCATTCCGGTTCTGGCGCTGGCGACCCTTCTGCAATGGCGCCTGACAGGCAAGCTGTCGGCGATGCAGGTCGTCACGCTGGTACTGGTCGTGGTCTTTGGCGGCATGTCCGTCTGGCTGAACGATCCGCGCTTTTTCAAGATGAAGCCGACAGTCATCTATCTGCTCTTCGCGGGGATCCTGGGATACAGCCTTCTGGCGGGCAAGCACTGGCTGCGTCTTGCCCTGTCCGAGGCCGTGTCCATGGATGAGGCCGGCTGGCGCAAGCTGACCTTGCGCATGACGCTGATGTTTCTGGCGCTGGCGCTGGCCAATGAGGTGGTTTGGCGCAGCATGTCGGAAACCACCTGGGTTTATTTCAAGACATTCGGGCTGCCGCTGCTGCTGATCGTGTTCCTGCTTGGCAATGCATCGCTGTTTCGCGATCACGCGCTGGACGGGGATGGCGGTGGGACCGACGGCTCTGCCTGAGGCGCGATGCCCGCGTCAGTGACGGCGGGTTCTTGCGGGTCGGCTATTGGGCGATCCGCAGGCCGAACAGGCCATAGCGGCGAAACACCCTTGCGCCTTCCGCAATGCTGCGCAGGGCTGACAGATTGTCGTCATGGATCAGGGCGTGGATCGCGGTCTGAAACCCGTTTCTGGCGGCGATCACATGAAATTCACGCCATAGATAGCGGCCCGCGCCCTTGGTCATGCTGGCATAGGTTTTCAGGATCACCGATTTCGGGGTCTGGGCTTCGGAATAATTCGGGATGCCGAACAGGAAACCCGTCAACTCGCCGTCGGGCTTGCGGGCAAACAGCACCAGCTCTTTCCGGATCAGCGGCACCAGGGGCATATACATCGACATGAAGGCATTGCGCGAGATCGTCTTGTAGAACGGATTTTCGGCAAAGGCGTTCACCGACAGGTCGTAAACCTGACCGAACATCCCCTCGGGATCCTTGCCGTCCCAGACCTCGACCTTGAATTCGCTGCTTGGCATCGGCCTTTGCGTGCTTTCCGGCGTCAATGGCACGCGGGCGGAAAAATAGCTGCCGATCTGGCGAAACCCGGCCTTCATGAAGACCTCAAGCTCATGGGCCTGATTGTTCGGCTCCATCAGAAAGGGCGGGCTGCCATCCGTATCGGTGATGAAGCGATAGCTGTGCCAGCTGTCGCCCTCCATCGGGCCGATCAGTTGCTCGACACCCTGCTGCCGCGCAAAGCCGATGGCCTTGGACAGGACTTCCTGTCCCGATCTGGCATTGCGACTGCGAAAACCGCCAAGCGTGGCCGTTGGCTGGCCATTCCATAACGGTCCATCGAGGAAGACCGTAATGGCCGCTTGATCAGTCTTGAAACTTTCCTGTCTCATTCCGACAGCCTAGAAATCCGAGTTGAGTGTACATATTACTTTACCGGCACTGGAGGCCAGAGGGAAGTGCCCATTGAATCAGTCCTGTGGACAGGTGGGGCGCCATTCGCTCTGACTGCGGATCCGGGGTCAGCTGTCGTCCAGTTCGGGTTTGACACGCTCCCACGCCAGTTGCAGGTGCTGGGCAAGGATCGCGGCCAGCCGGTCGGCATCGCGTGCCTCCAGGGCGGCGATCATTTCCTCATGTTCGGCCACGGCGCCCGCCCATTTCTCGGGGCCTTCATGGCCGATGAAGCGGATGCGCTTCACCCGCGTCTGCAGCAGCGTATGCACATCGGACAGGGCGGCATTGTCGGCCAGCGCGACTATCCCGGAATGGATCGCCTGATTCAGCTTGTAATAGGCCAGGCGGTCGGCGCGCCGGTAGCATTCGATCATTTCGTCATGCAATTCGCGGATTTCCGAGATTTCATGCGTCGTCGCCACCTCGCAGGCGCGCCGGGCGGCATGCTGTTCCAGCGTGCTGATCACATCCAGCATGTCCGAGGTTTCCTTGGCGCTGAATTTCTTGACCAGCGCGCCACGGGCCGGGACCAGTTCGACCAGCCCCTCGCTGGCCAGAAACTTGATCGCTTCGCGCAAGGGCGTGCGGGACACGCCAAGCTGCGCGCCAACCTGTCCTTCATTGATCCGGGATCCTGGCGGCAGGTGGCCCTCGATGATCATATCGCGCAAACGGTTCAGAATCGCATCATGCAAAGACTGTCGTTCGATCTTGACCGCCATCCCGGGCGTATCGGCAAGTTCGGATTTGGGGTCGACCACCGGTGCCTCCTTAACTTTCTTCATATACGCGTCAGGCGCGGCGGAAGTTCAAGCCTCACGTGCGTGAAATTCTGTATGCAGAATTCTTGATACAGTAATAGCATCATGCTAGGGAAAGATCGAGAGCGGGATTCGAGCCAGCTTCGAATGTTGCGAAAAGGCCGCTGCGCTTGATGGGGGAGGATCGCGTGACACGCCGATGGAATGCCGAAACCTGGCCGATTGCGGCCGCGATGATCCCGTTTCCGGGCAGGCTGCCAGATGGCCGTCTGGTGCAGGATGCGGGGCCCGAGGTCTGGGCGCGCGATCTGACCGATGTGGCCGATGCGGGTTTCGACGCCGTCGATCCGACCGATTCCTGGCTGCGTGTCGCAGATCTGGATCCGGCGCAACGGGCCGATTTCATTGCGATCTGCGGTGATCTGGGCCTGTCGGTCCCGGCGATCTCGACATCGCGCCGCAGCGTGATCGACCCGCAACATGGCGCCGAATATCTGGCCTATGGGCACCGCGTTCTGGATGTCGCCGCAGAGATGGGCGTGGGCCATGTCAGCTTCGGCTTCTTCGGTCCGCTGACGCCGGAACAGATGGCGCGGCTGTGGTTCTGGACCACCGAGGGCGTCAAGAACCCCTCGGACCCTGACACCTACCGGCTGGCCATCGCGCGGACGCGCGAACTGGGCGACCATGCAGAGCGGCTGGGCATCCGCATCTCGCTTGAGATGTATGAGGATACCTATATCGGCACGGCCCGGGATGCGGTGCGCTTCATGCAGGATCTGGACCATCCGGCGCTGCGGCTGAACATGGATATCGGCAACCTGATCCGCCTGCACCGCCCGGTCGAGCCCTGGGCCGAGATGATCGAGCTTTGCGCCCCCTATGCGGGCTATTGGCATGTCAAGAATTACTACCGGATGGAAGATCCTTCCAGCGGTCAGATCCTGACCCATCCGGCCCCGCTGCTGGGCGGGACGATCAACTATCGCGCGGCGATCCGCCGGGTGCTGGAACTGGGCTTCGACAGCCCGTTTCTGGTCGAACATTATGGCGGCGACGGGCTGGGCGTCTGCGCCCGCAACCGCGACTATATCCGAGGTATCCTTGCGGGAAGGACGGTTCTGAATGACTAGGGTTTTCGATCAGCCGGAAGATTTCGCGGCCACGGCATTGGCGGGCTTTTGCGCGGCATATGCGGATCGCGTCGCGCCGGTGCCGCACGGGGCCTTGCGCGCCGTTCCGGGCGCCGCTGGCAAGGTGGCGCTGGTTGTCGGCGGCGGTTCGGGACATTACCCGGCCTTTCTGGGCTATGTCGGTGCGGGTCTTGCCGATGCGGCGGTGGCAGGGGATGTCTTTGCCTCGCCATCCACCAGCGCGGTGGCCTCGGTGGCGCGGGCCGCCGATTGCGGTGGCGGGGTGATCCTTGGCTTCGGGAATTATGCGGGCGATGTGCTGAATTTCGGCGCGGCGGCCCAGCGGCTGCGGGCCGAGGGGATCGACACGCGCATATTGGCCGTGACCGATGATGTCGCCAGCGCCGACAGGTCCGAAACCGAAAAGCGCCGTGGTGTCGCGGGCGATCTGCTGGTCTTCAAGATCGCGGGTGCCGCGGCCGAGGCGGGCATGGATCTGGACGCGGTCGAGGCCGTCGCCCGCCGTGCCAATGCGAACACGCGGTCCTTCGGCGTGGCCTTTGACGGCTGTACCTTGCCGGGGCAGGGCGCGCCGCTGTTCACCGTCGATCCCGGCCATATCGGCGTCGGTCTGGGCATCCATGGTGAGCCGGGGATCCGCAGCGAAAAGATGGTTCCCGCTGCCGATCTGGCCCGGATGCTGTTCGAGCCGCTTATGGCCGAGCGTCCGGAGGGGCATGATGGCCGTGTGGCCGTGGTGCTGAACGGTCTGGGCTGCACCAAATATGAAGAACTTTTCGTGCTGTGGCATCACCTGACTGGGTTGTGTCAGCAGGCCGGGCTGCAGCTGATCCAGCCCGAGGTCGGCGAATTCGTGACCAGCCTTGATATGGCGGGCTGTTCGCTGTCGGTGATGTGGCTGGATGACGAGCTGGAGGCGCTGTGGCGCGCCCCGGCTGACAGTCCTGCCTTCCGCAAGGGCGTCCTGACGCCAGCCCCCGCCGGCGCGCCGGTCAGGCGGGTCACGGCCGAGGCGCCGCAGGCGCAGATCGCCAAGGGCTCTGCCGCCTCGCAGCAAAGCGCGGCCTGCCTGTCCCTGATTCTGGATCGCGTGGCCGAGGCCCTGGCCGATGCGGAAGAGGAATTGGGCCGGATCGACGCACAGGCCGGGGATGGTGATCATGGACAGGGCATGGCGCGCGGCTCATCCGCCGCTGCCGCCGAAGCCCGGCGTCTTGCACAGGCCGGGGCAGGGGCGGGCACGGTTCTGTCCATGGCGGGTGACGCATGGGCGGATCGGGCCGGGGGAACCTCGGGCGCGCTGTGGGGCGTCGCGCTGCGGGCCTGGGGCCAGCATCTGACCGATCAGACGGCCCCCGATGCCGATATGGTCGCGACAGGCGCGCAGGCGGCATACGACGCGGTCGTGGCTCTGGGCGGTGCGGCACCCGGCGACAAGACATTGATTGACGCCTTCGCGCCCTTCGTGGCGCGGTTGCGGGAAGGGGTTTCCGCAGGTGCCGATCTTCCCACCGCCTGGACCGCCGCCGCGCAAAGCGCGACCGAGGCGGCGCAGGCGACCGCCGAGCTGTTGCCAAAGCTGGGTCGCGCCCGTCCGCTGGCCGAGCGGAGCCTGGGACATCCGGACGCCGGTGCCGTGTCGCTGGCGCTATGCGCGCGGGTTGTCGGCGCCGAGCTTTCGCGCGGATAGACCGCGCCCTGCCATCGCCTGTCGCGCAGATCGCGGCGGGCATCCTCTTGCCGCCGCATCTCAGCACGGATCTGTCCCGGCTATCGGCAAAAATCCTAGACTGAGTGCGAAATATTGTATACAGAATGCCAAATAGGGAATGGAGGGATTCGCACCATGCGCCTTGCACTTGCCATCGGAGATGCCGGGGGCGTTGGCCCCGAACTGGCTGCCAAGCTGTTGAGCCACCCGGATATGCGGGATCGCGATATCATCGTGGTCGGGGATCGCAGCGTCCTGGCCATGGGCGCGGATCATGCCGGTGTGACCCTTGACCTGCCCGTCATCGGGCCGGATCAGGTCAATGGCGACCTGCCCTCTGGCCCGGTGCTGCTGGATCTTGCCAATAGCCCGGCGGACGGTGTGGTGCTGGGCGATTCCGATGCCGGAAATGGCGGCGCATCGCTGCAGAATTTCGCCGCCGTCTTGCGGCTGGCGCGGGCAGGGATCGCCGATGCGGCCATGTTCACGCCTTTCAACAAGCATTCCATGCGCCTGTCGCGCCCCAGCTATGTCGATGAGATCGGCTTTATCGACGCCACCATCGATGCCAGCCGCAGCGGGCGGGAATTCAACGTGCTGGAAGAGGTCTGGAACGCCCGTGTGACATCCCACATCCCGCTGCGCGAGGTGGCCGGACGGCTTAGCGTCGCGCGGATTCTGGACAGCATCCGCCTGACCACCGAGGTGATGGAGGGCGCGGGCAAGAAAGCCCCGCGGATCGGTGTCGCGGCGCTGAACCCGCATGCGGGCGACGGGCGCAATTTCGGGGATGAGGATGAGGATATCATCGCCCCAGCTGTCGCCGCCGCCGTGGCCGAGGGGCTGCAGGCAAAGGGGCCGATCCCCTCGGATACGGTCTTTGTGCGCGCGACACGCGGGGAATTCGACGCGGTGCTGACCATGTATCACGATCAGGGCCAGATCGCGATGAAGCTGATGGGCTTTGATCGCGGCGTCACGCTGATCGCGGGCTATGGCTTTCCCATCGTCACCCCGGCCCATGGTACCGCCTTTGACATTGCCGGGCAGGGCAAGGCGGATCTGGGCGCGACACTGGCCGCTGCCCGTTTGGGATTTGATCTGGCCAAACTGAACCCGGCCAAGGCCAGGGCACAGAGCCTGGCCGAGGATTGGGCGATTGCACCGGTCGCAGAACCGGGCATGGCGGCAGAATAAGCCGCCGATCCAAGGGAGTTTCCGGCCGCGCCGGAATTTTGTGGAGGAGAGAGATGACCAAACTGAAAACCGCGCTGATCGCCGCAACCGCCGTCATGGCCGCAGCCCCCGCCATCGCGCAATGGGAGCCGAACAACCGTCCCATCGAATTCGTGGTGGCCTCGGGCGCCGGTGGCGGCACCGACAACTTTGCCCGCACCATCCAGTCGGTGCTGAGCCGCGACGGCATTATCGACCAGTCCATCGTCGTGCTGAACAAGGGCGGTGGATCGGGGGCCGAGGCATTCCTCTATGCCAAGCAGAATCGCGGCGATGCCAACAAGATGATCTTCGGCACCAATAATGTCTATCTGCTGCCGCATGTGGCCAAGCTGGCCTATACGACCGATGACATGCAGCCGGTCGCCGCGCTGGCGCTGGATGAGTTTCTGGTCTGGGTCAAGTCGGATTCGCCCTATCAGACCGTGGGTGATCTGATCGAGGCCGCCAAGGCCGATCCGGGCCAGGTCGTCTTCGGCGGCAGCCAGTCCAAGGATACCGACGAAACGCTTGTCGCGCTGATCGAACAGAAGACCGGCGCCGATTTCAAATATGTGCCCTTCAATGGCGGTGGTGAGGTCGGTGTGCAACTGGCCGGCGGCCATGTCGCCGCGAATGTGAACAATCCCAATGAAAATCTGGGACAATGGCAGGCCGGGGCGGTGCGTCCGCTTTGCGTCTTCGCGCCCGAGCGGATGGCCGAAAGCGAGCCGGTCAGCGGCGATATGGGCTGGCACGATATCCCGACCTGCAAGGAATCGGGGCTGGAGATCGACAGCTACCGCATGCCGCGCACCGTCTGGGTGCCCGCCGATCTGCCCGAAGAGGCCGTCGCCTATTACCGCGACGCGCTGCAGAAGGTCTCGGAATCCGAAGCCTGGCAGGATTACCTGACCAAGACCTCGCAATCGGGGGCCTTCCTGACCGGGGATGAGTTGCAATCCTTCATCGATGAGAATGAAAGCAGCACCGTGGCCGTCTTCAAGGCGGAAGGCTGGACCGGCGAATAAGATCAGATCGGCCCCGGGCATCGTCCGGGGCCTTGTCTTGACTGGCGGAGAGGGCGCCCTGCATCGCGGGCGCGAAGGAGGGGAAATGACCGTCAAAAGATTTCACGCCGAGATTGTGACCGCATGTCTGACAGGTGCCCTGGGCATCGCGGCGGTCATCGGGGCGACAGAACTGGGGTGGCGCTGGTCCGAACGCGGTCCGCAACCGGGTTATTTTCCTTTCTATGTCGGATTGATCCTGCTGGGCGCCAGCCTGTGGAACATGGGCTCGGCTTTCGTCAGGCATCGCCGGGCGCTGGCAGAGGGCCTTGAGGGCGCTGCTGTCGAGGAACCGTTTCTGGATCGCGACAAGGTCAAGCGGCTTGGCGGGTTCCTGGGGGCGATGCTGGCCTTTGTCGTCGCGACGATGTGGCTGGGCATCTATATCGGATCGGCCGGGTACATCACCTATAGCGCCTGGCGAAAGGGCGGCTATCCGCTGCTGCTGTCGCTGGCCATCGGCTTTGGCTTCTCTGTCTCTCTCTACGTGATTTTCGAGGTGATCTTCAAAATCCCGCTGTTGAAGGGGCCGATCGAACCCATGCTGGGCATCTACTGAACGGGGGCGCGGAAAGATGAGCAATTTCGACCTGTTGATGCATGGTTTCAGCATCGCCATCACGCCGATGCATCTGATGCTGATGGTGGCGGGCGTGCTGATGGGGCTGGTTGTCGGCGTGCTGCCGGGACTGGGCGCGCCCAATGGGGTGTCGCTGCTGATCCCGCTGACCTTCGCGCTGGATCCCACATCCGCGATCATCCTGCTGTCCTCGATGTATTGGGGCGCGCTGTTTGGCGGCTCGACCACCTCGATCCTGTTCAATATCCCGGGTGAGCCAAGCTCGGTCGCGACGACATTCGACGGCTATCCGATGGCGCAAAAGGGGCAATCGACGCGGGCGCTGACGCTGGCCTTCATGTCGGCGGGGATCGGCGCGCTGCTGGGCATCATCGTGATCACCCTGCTGGCAGGATGGGCCTCGAATTTCGCGCTGAAATTCGGCGCGCCGGAATATTTCGCGGTCTATTTCCTGGCCTTCGCGGCCTTTATCGGCATGGGCAGCGCCTCGCCCGCCAAGACGCTGGTGTCGCTGAGCACGGGGCTGATCCTGTCCACCGTCGGCATGGACACGATCACCGGAGAGATCCGGCTGACCTTCGGCTATGACAACCTGCTGAGCGGGGTCAGCTTTCTGGTTGTGGTGATCGGGCTGTTCGGGATCGGCGAATTGCTGTCCACGGTGCAAGAGGGGCTGCGGTTCCGCGGTGTCTCGTCGCGCATTGATTTGCGCGATGTGCTGCGCACCATGGCGGAACTGCCGCGCTACTGGGCGACATCGCTGCGGTCGGGGCTGATCGGTATCTGGATGGGCATCACGCCGGGCGGGCCCACCGCCGCCTCTTTCATGAGCTATGGCATCGCGCGCCAGGCCTCGCGCAAGGGAGAGCCCTTCGGCACGGGGCGCCCCGAAGGCATCGTCGCCCCCGAAACCGCCGATCACAGCGCAGGCACCTGCGCGATGCTGCCGATGCTGGCGCTTGGGGTGCCGTCCTCGGCCACGGCGGCGGTGATGATGGGCGGGCTGATGATCTGGGGGCTGACCCCCGGTCCGATGCTGTTCGCGACCAAGCCCGATTTCGTCTGGGGCCTGATCGCCAGCATGTATATCTCGAATATCGTCGGGGTCATCCTTGTGCTGGCCACGGTGCCGATGTTCGCGGCGCTGCTGCGCATCCCCTTTGCCATTATCGGCCCGATCATCGTCGCGATCTGCTTTGTCGGGGCCTATACGGTGTCGAACTCGACCTTCGATCTGTGGCTGGTGCTGGTCTTCGGGCTGGTGGGCTATATGTTCAACCGGCTGGATTATCCGCTGGCGCCGCTGGTGCTGGCCATGGTGCTGGGCCACAAGGCGGAAAATGCCTTCCATCAGTCCATGGTGCTGTCGGACGGGTCGCTGGCGATCTTCTTCTCGAACCCGCTGGTGGGCGGGATCATGGGTCTGGCGCTGGCGCTGCTGATCCTGCCGAAGCTGCTGCAGTTGCGCGGCCGCCTGCGCCGCAAGCCTGCCGTCGAATAGGCGCTGCAAGATGAACCATCTGCGTTACTTCAGCGGGCGTGACAGCCGACAGGTCGATTGCGCCATGATCGGCACCGGCGGGTTCGGGCGCAGCTTTCTGGCGCAGGCGCGCCATGTGCGCGGCCTTGCCTGCCGCATCGCGGTGGACCGCCGGGTCGAGATCGCCGCCGATGCCTTGCAATCGGTCGGGGTCGCCCCGGAGATGATTGCCGTATGCGGTGACGCCGCCTCGGCCCGCAGCGCCTGGGACGAAGGCAAATTCATCGCAGCCGACGATCTGGCGGTGGTGGCGGATCTGCCCTTCGATGTCGTGCTGGAGGCGACGGGGCATCCCGATGCCGGGGCGCGGCATGCCGTTCTGGCGATCGAGGCCGACAAGCATGTGATCATGGTCACCAAGGAAACCGACAGCGTTATCGGGCCGATCCTGTCGCGTATGGCGGCCCAGCGGGGGCGTGTCTGTTCGCCGGTCGATGGCGATCAGCCCAGCCTGCTGATCGGGCTGGCGACATGGGCGGACACCATCGGGCTGAACCTGGTCGCGGTCGGCAAGGCCAGCGAATATGACATGGTCTTCGATCCGGCGACCGACAGCATCACCAGCAATGGCCAGCGGGTGCAGGTGCCGGGCTTCGGCGACTGGATCGAGGGCAGGGGGTGTGACTGGCCCGCCGTTGCCGCAGCGCGGGCCCGGCTTGCCGCCGCGTTGCCGCAACGCGCGGTGCCCGATCTGTGCGAGATGACGGTCGTCGCCAATGCCCTTGGCCTGCGCCCGGATCGCGCCGATCTGCATGCGCCCATCGCCCGGATCACCGAGGTCGCGGATATGATGTGCGCCGCAGTCGATGGCGGCCTGCTTGCGGGGGCGGGGCGGCTGGATGTGTTCCACTGTCTGCGCCTGCCGGACGAGCCCAGCTTTGCGGGCGGTGTCTTTGTCACCGTGAATTGCGAGGATCAGGAAACCTGGCAGATGCTGCGCGAGAAAGGGCATGTCGTGGCCCGAAATGGCCGGACCGCGATGATTGGCCTGCCGCGTCACCTGCTGGGGCTTGAGGCGGCGACCAGCGTCTTTGAAGCCGCGCTGCTGGGCGTCTCCTCGGGTGCGGATACGCCGCGCCCGGTGATCGACCTGACCGCCTTTGCCGAGGCCGATCTGCCTGCGGGCACCCTCTTGCGGGCCGAGGGGCATCACCACAGCATCGCGAATGTCGCGTCGCGCATGACGCCCGCCCGCGCGATCGCGGCGGATGCGCCGATCCCCTATTATCTGGCCGCGAACCGGCCCCTGCTGCGCGATATCCGCGCCGGTCAACCGATCCTCTGCGGCGATGTCGCGCTGGATGAGGGCTCGGATCTGTTGCGGCTGCGACGGATGCAGGATGTCATCGCCGCCGAAGGCTGGACTTGATCGCCGGGCTGGCACAGGGTGGCGCCATCTGGCTGTGACGACTGACGGAACATAAGGGACGCAAAATGCTGCTTGGCTGTATCGGCGATGATTTCACCGGCTCTTCCGATCTGGGCAATACGCTGGCCAAGGCCGGGATGCGCGTGGTGCAATATAGCGGCGTCCCGACTGGCCCTGCGGATCCTGATGTCGAGGCCGGGATCGTCGCGTTGAAATCGCGGTCGCTGCCTGTGGAAGAGGCCGTGCGCCTGTCGCTTGAGGCGCTGGAATGGCTGCAGGAACAGGGCTGTCAGCAGATCCTGTTCAAATATTGCTCGACCTTCGATTCCACGCCCGAGGGGAATATCGGACCCGTGGCCGAGGCTTTGGCCCGCGAGTTGGAGGCCGATCAGGTGATCTTCTGCCCGGCCTTTCCGGCTGCGGGCCGAACGGTCTATCAGGGCTGCCTGTTCGTGGGTGACCGGCTGCTGAACGACAGCGGCATGGAAAACCACCCGCTGACGCCGATGACCGACCCGGATCTGCGCCGCTGGCTGGCCTTGCAAAGCACGGTGGGCGTGGGACATGTCCCCGCCGCGACCGTGTGGCAGGGGGCCGATGCCGTGCGCGACCGGATCGCGGCTGAATCGGATGCGGGCAAGCCCTTCGTGATCTGCGATGCGATCCGGGACGAGGATCTGCTGACCCTTGGTGCTGCCGCCGATGGCGCGCCGCTGATCACGGGCGGGTCGGGCATCGCGCTTGGGCTGCCGGAGAATTTTCGCCGTCAGGGCCTTTTGTCGCCAGAGCCGCCGGTCTGGGAGGGGCAGGTTGGCCGGGTCGCGGTGCTGTCAGGGTCATGTTCGCGCGCCACGCGCGGTCAGGTGGCGCATCATATCGGTCTGGGCGAAGCGGCGCTGGAGATTGACCCGCGCGAGGTTCTGGCCGGCACCTTTGGCGCGATGGATGCCGCCGAATGGGTTCTGGGTCAGGATGGGGCGCCGCTGGTCTTTTCCTCGGCCGATCCGCGCACGGTCCGCGCCGTTCAGGCGGAATATGGCACCGAAGAGGTCGCCCATGCGCTTGAGGAATTCTTTGCCGATCTGGCCCGCTATCTGGTCGATGGCGGCGTGACGCGGCTGATCACGGCAGGGGGCGAAACCTCTGGTGCCGTGGTCGAGGGGCTGGAACTTGGCCAGCTTGACATCGGGCCAGAGATCGCGCCGGGCGTGCCCGCGATCCGCGCCGGTGAAGATCTGGTTCTGGCGCTGAAATCCGGCAATTTCGGTGCCGAGGATTTCTTTGACCGCGCTGCCCGGATGCTGGGGGATGAGGGATGAGCGACGAATCCCGCCTGCGCGAAAAGATCTGCGATCTGGCGCGCTCGATGTTCGATCGGGGGCTGACGGCGGGATCGACGGGCAATATCTCGGCCAGAACGGCGGATGGCGGGCTGCTGGTCTCGCCCACCGGCACCAGTTTCGGCCGGCTGGATCCGGCGCGACTGTCGCGCTTTGACGCCCGTGGGAACCATGTCGACGGCGACCGCCCGACCAAGGAAATGCCGCTGCATCTGGCCTTTTACGAGACGCGCGGGCGGACGGCGGCGGTGGTGCATCTGCATTCCTGCCACGCGGTCGCGCTGTCGGCCCTGCCGGGTGCGAATGCCGATGATTTCCTGCCGCCGATCACGCCCTATGCCTTCATGCAACTGGGCCGGGTCAAGCTGCTGCCCTATTTCCGGCCCGGCGATCCGGCAATCGGCGATGCGGTGCGCGGTCTGGCGGGCCGACGCTCTGCCGTGATGCTGGCCAATCACGGCCCGGTCGTCGCCGGTCTGGATCTGGACGGCGCCTGCAACGCCATCGAAGAGCTGGAGGCGACCTCGCGGCTGGCGCTGCTGCTGCGCGGCACAACGCCCGATATGCTGTCGCCCGCGCAGGTGGACGATCTGGTCAGGCTGCACGAGATCGCCTGGGGCGACGCGTGACGGCCTTTTCCGCCAATCTGGGCTTTCTCTGGTCCGATCTTCCGCTGCCTGAGGCGATCCGCGCCGCCGCGCGGGCAGGTTTCGACGCGGTCGAATGCCACTGGCCCTATGCCTTTGATCCGGCAGAGGTCAGGGCTGCGCTGGACCAGACCGGGCTGGTCATGCTTGGGCTGAACACCAATCGCGGCCAGCCCGGTCAGAACGGCCTTGCGGCGCTGCCGGGACAAGAGGTCGCGGCCCGGGCCGAGATCGACCGCGCCATCGCCTATGCCCGCGAAATCGACTGCGGCGCGATCCACGTCATGGCGGGTTTCGCCAGCGGGGCCGAGGCCGAGGCGACATTCATCCGCAACCTGACCCATGCCTGCCGCGCCGCGCCCGATCTGACCTTTCTGATCGAGCCGCTGAACCACCGCGACGCGCCGGGCTATTTCCTGACCGGCAGCGATCAGGCCCGCGATCTGATCACGCGCGCCGGGCTGCCTAATCTGCGGCTGATGTTCGATTGCTATCATCTGCAGATCATGGAAGGGGATATCTCGTGCAGGCTGGAAACGCTGTTGCCGCTGATCGGGCATATCCAGATCGCCGCGGTCCCCGACCGTGGCCCCCCTGATCAGGGAGAGCTGGATTACCGCCACGTGATCCGCTTGCTGCGCGATCTTGGCTGGGATCGCCCACTTGGCGCGGAATACCGTCCTGAGGGTGCGACCGAGGCATCGCTGGGCTGGCTTCAGACCCTGCGCGCCTGAGGTCCGGTGGCATAAGCACAGGGCGCGCGGGCCGGTAGAATAATATTCTCTTTTTGGATGAAATCTTGCCAGTTGCCGTTCCTTGGCAATGTCAGGGGCCATTGCTACCTGTCCCCCGATGCCATCAGAGGACGCCCCATGTCGCTTGCCATGTCGAATATCACCCGCCGTTTCGGCCAGACAGAGGTTCTGCGCGGGATCGATCTGACCGTCGACAAGGGCGAACTGGTCGCGCTTCTGGGGCCTTCGGGGTCGGGCAAGACGACATTGCTGCGCATCATCGCCGGGCTGGACTGGCCGGATGCGGGAAGCCTGGCCTTTGACGGTGACGACTGGCTGGCGCGCTCGGCCGCGCAGCGCCGGATTGGCATGGTGTTTCAGCATTATGCCCTGTTCCCGCATATGACGGTGCAGGACAATATCGCCTTCGGCCTGACCGTGCTGCCGCGCGGGCAGCGGCCCGGCAAGGCGCAGATCGCGGAGACGGTGCAGCGCCTGCTGTCCTTCTTGCAGATCGCGCAACTGGCCGACCGCTATCCGTCCGAACTTTCGGGCGGGCAGCGGCAGCGCGTGGCCCTTGGCCGCGCCATGGCGATCGAGCCGCGCGTGCTGTTGCTGGATGAACCCTTTGGCGCGCTGGATGCACAGGTGCGTCGCGATCTGCGCCGCTGGTTGCGCAATGTCCATGACAGCGCCGGCACCACCACGATTTTCGTCACCCATGATCAGGAAGAGGCTTTTGAGCTGGCCGACCGCGTCGTGGTGATGAATGGCGGCGTGATCGAACAGACGGGCCGCCCCGATCAGATCTATGACCACCCCGCCACGCCCTTCGTCGCGCGCTTTCTGGGGCTGACCGTCGAATTGCCGGTGACGATGCAGGCGGGCCGGGCGCAGGCGCCGGGCTTTGATCTGACGGCACTGGCCCGGCGCGCCCTTCCGGACGGTCCCGCGACGCTGTTCCTGCGCCCTGCCGATATCCGGCCCGTGGCCGATCCCGCCGCGCCGTTCCGCCTGACCGAGATCGCCTCGACCGGGGCCCTGCGGCGCATGGTCGCCGAAAATGACAGCGGCTGCCGCATCGAATCCGAACTGGCCCGCCGTGACTGTCAGGGGCTGGAAACCGGCATGCCGGTCAGCCTGTCGGCGCTGGCCGGACAGATCTTTTCCCGAACGGCATCGCCCGGCGCGACCGCGCCCTTTGCCGCAGATGACCATATACCGCACGCCCTCAAGGAGAACCGGCTGTGAAAACCCGTTTGACGACTGCCCTTGCGCTGATCCTTGGCCTTGCAGGCCCTGCTGCCGCGCAGGACGATTCAATCCTGAATGTCTCTTATGACATCGCCCGCGAGCTTTTCGCCGAGATCAATCCCGCCTTCGCCGCCCAGTGGCAAGAGACATCGGGCCGCAGCGTGGCGATTGAACAATCCCACGCCGGCTCTTCGAAACAGGCCCGCGCCATTCTGGAAGGGCTGCCCGCCGATGTGGTGACCTTCAATCAGGTCACCGATATCGATGTGCTGGCCGAGGGCGGCATGGTGGATGAAAACTGGCGCGATGCCTTTCCCAACGATGCCTCGCCCTATTACTCGCTGCCCGCCTTTCTGGTGCGCGAGGGCAATCCGAAGGGGATCGAGGATTGGGACGATCTGACCCGCGATGGCGTTCAGGTGATCTTTCCCAACCCGAAAACCAGCGGCAATGCGCGCTATACCTATCTGGCGGCCTATGCCTTTGCGCTGAAGCAGAATGGCGGCGATGCGGAACAGGCGCAGGATTTCGTGCGCAAGATCTTTGCCAATGTGCCGGTCTTCGACACCGGCGGACGCGCCGCCACCGCGACCTTTGCCGAGCGTGGCCTGGGCGATGTGCTGATCACCTTCGAGGCCGAAACCGGCGGCATCGCCCAGCAATATGCGGATGAGAATTTCCAGCGCGTCACGCCCTCGCTGTCGGTCCTGGCCGAATTCCCGGTTGCCATCGTCACCGAAAACGCCAAGCGCAAGGGCAGCGAAGAGGTGTCCAAGGCCTATCTGGATTACCTCTATACGCCCGAGGCGCAGCGCATTCTGGGCCGGCATTTCTATCGCCTGAACAACCCCGAGATCGCGGCCGAATTCGCCGCCGATTTCCCCGAGGTCGAACTGGTCACGGTGGATGATGTCTTTGGTGGCTGGGATCAGGCCCGGGCCGAGCATTTCGATGAGGGCGGCATTCTGGACAAGGTCTTTGTGAACCAATGACCGGGGCGGCCATCACCATGCCCCGTCGCGCGCGGTCGCGGCGGGTGCTGCCGGGCTTTGGCCTGACGATGGGGCTGACGCTCAGCTATGTCGGCATCATCGTTCTGCTGCCGGTGATGGCGCTGGTGCTGAAAGGGGCCGAGATCGGTCCGCAGCGCTATTGGGAGATCGTGACCGCGCCGCGCACGCTGGCGGCGCTGCGGCTGACGGTTCTGGCTGCAGCCATGGCCACGCTGTTCAACGCCATCTATGGCCTGCTGATGGCCTGGGTGCTGACCAGATACAGCTTTCCGGGGCGCAGGCTGCTGGATGCGATGATGGATATCCCCTTTGCCCTGCCGACGGCGGTGGCGGGGCTGTCGCTGACCGCGCTGTTTTCGGCCAATGGCTGGTACGGGCAGGTGCTGGAGCCTGCGGGCATCACGGTCGTCTATACGATCCTTGGCGTGGCCGTCGCGATGAGCTTTACCTCGGTCCCCTTTGTCGTGCGCACGGTTCAGCCGATTCTGGAGGATCTTGATCCCGCCGTGGAAGAGGCCGCCCGCAGCCTTGGCGCATCGCCGCTGACCATCTTTCGCCGGGTGATCTTTCCGGCCATCCAGCCCGCCTTTCTGGTCGGCGCGACCATCGCCTTTGCCCGGTCGCTGGGCGAATTCGGGGCGGTGATCTTTATCGCGGGGAACCTGCCGATGAAGACCGAGATCGCCTCGCTTCTGGCGATGATCCGGCTTGAGGAATACGACTACAACGGTGCTGCGGCCATCGCCCTGACGCTGATGGTGATTGCGCTGATCCTGCTGGGGCTGTCGAACTGGCTGCAGGGGCGGATGCAGCGCAAGGGGGGACGGGCATGAAGACCGCGATCCTCCCCGGAGCCTTGGCGCCGCGTGAATCGCGTGGTGCGGCGCGGCTGCTGATCGCGGTGGCGGTCGTGCTGACGGTGCTGATCATCGTCGTCCCGCTGGCCTATATCTTCTGGCGGGCGCTGTCCGAGGGCGTGGCGGTCTTTGCGCAGAACATCCTTGACCCGAATACGCTGCATGCGATCTGGCTGACGACGCTGGTTGCGCTGATCACCGTGCCGGTGAATATCGTGATCGGACTGTCCGCCGCCTGGCTGATCGCGCGCTTTACCTTTCCGGGGCGCAAGCTGCTGCTGATGGTGATCGAGCTGCCCTTTTCGATTTCCCCGATCATCGCCGGGGTCTGCTATCTGCTGCTTTACGGTCGTCAGGGCCTTCTGGGGCCGATGCTGGCCGATGCCGATATCCAGATCCTCTTTGCGCTGCCCGGGATCGTGCTGGTGACGCTGTTCGTCACCGCGCCCTTTGTCACCCGAGAGGTGCTGCCGCTGATGCAAGCGCAGGGGTCCGAGCAGGAACAGGCCGCGCTGACGCTGGGCGCCTCGGGGTTTCAGATCTTCCGGCTGGTGACCCTGCCCAATATCCGCTGGGCGTTGCTTTATGGCGCGGTGCTGGCTTCGGCCCGTGCGGTGGGGGAATTCGGCGCGGTGTCGGTTGTGTCCGGCTCGATCCGGGGGCAGACGAATACGCTGCCGCTGCAGATCGAATTGCTGTTCAACGATCTCAATATCGTCGGCGCGTTTGCGGCCGCCTCGACCCTGACGCTGATCGCGCTGGCGACCATGCTGATCAAGACGCTGATCGAGGGGCGCAGCAAGGCTGCCTGAGATCAGCGCGGCATCAGATCCAGATCCGGGCTGCGCGACATATGGGCCAGTTCCTCGCGCAGCCGTTGCGCCAGCGGCGACAGGGGATGCCGCACGAGGCTCAGCAGGTAATAGGGCGGCACGCGCATGTGCTGCGCGGTTTTCAGCACCGTGAAGCTGGCTGAAATCGGTGGCCGGATCAGCAGCTGCGCGACCTCGTTCGACACAGCGGCGATGGCATCGCTTTGCGACAGATAGGCGATGGTCAGCAGCATCGAGGGGCTGTTGATGATATTCCTCGGCTCGGCCAGCCCGACGCCCGCAAAGGCGGCCAGCGTCGCCTCGCGGATGGGCGAGCCGCGCTGTTGCAGCACCCATTCATAGGCGACCATCTCCGTCAGCGTCACCACCGAGGCACGGGCCAGCGGATGCCCGGCCCGCGCGATCAGGGTCACCTTCTCATCATGCATGGGCAGGATGTTGAAGGATTTGCTGTCATATTCGGGCAGGATGCGACCCAGCACGAAATCCATCTCGCCGGCGATCAGGTGGTTCAGCAGATCGCGCGAGGGCATGACGTCGATGCTGATCTGCGCCTCGGGCGTTTCCTGTTTCACCTGCCGCACCGCCGCGACCAGATAGCTGATCGCGGGCCCGGTCACCGCGCCCACGCGGATCGACCCGGCATAGCCCTGACGCAGATCGCGGATATCCGTGGCGATGCTGTCCATTTCCCGCAGGATGACGCGGGCGCGGCGCAGAAACAGCAACCCGGTCTCCGTCGGCTCCATCCCCTTGGGGCCGCGCGTGAACAGGGCGGCGCCCACCTGCCGCTCAACCTCGGCCAGCATGCGAGAGGCGGCGGGCTGTGTCATGGCCAGCGCCTCGGCCGCGATCTGCAGCTGACCGTGGCGGTCGATCTGGTTGATCAGCCGAAGCTGGGCGGGTTTCAGGGCAAGCTGCAGGTGCGACATGGCAATTCTGATATGCAGATGGATTAAAAAATCATTTTACTGATATGAAGTCCGCTTGCTAGTCTTTTCGGACCTAACATGGGAACGCAGGCGTAACACACGCCCTGCAGGGAGGATTAGACTGATGAAACTGAAATCCGTCGCGATCGCGCTGGCGATCGGTGTGTCGTGGGCTGCCTTTGGCGCAGCCGCCGAAACCGTCGGAATCTCGATGCCGACCAAATCTTCGGCGCGCTGGATCGACGATGGCAACAATATGGTGAAACAGTTCCAGGAAGCTGGCTATGACACCGATCTGCAATATGCCGAGGATGATATTCCGAACCAGCTGGCCCAGGTCGAGAACATGATCACCAAGGGCGTTGACGTGCTGGTCATCGCCGCCATCGACGGCACCACCCTGTCCAATGCGCTGGCCAATGCCAAGGCCGCCGATGTGAAGGTGATCGCCTATGACCGCCTGATCCGCGACACGCCGGATGTCGATTATTATGCCACCTTCGACAATTTCAAGGTGGGTGTGGAACAGGCCAATACGCTGGTCGCGGGCCTGAAAGAGCGTTTCCCCGACACCAAGCCGTGGAATGTCGAACTGTTCGGCGGCAGCCCCGACGACAACAATGCCTATTTCTTCTATGACGGTGCCATGTCGGTGCTGCAGCCGATGATCGACGATGGCTCGGTCCAGATCGTATCGGGCCAGATGGGCATGGATACGGTCGGCACGCTGCGGTGGGATCCGGCGACGGCGCAGGCGCGGATGGATAACATCCTCTCGGCCAATTACACCGACAAGCAGATCCAGGGCGTGCTGTCGCCCTATGACGGGCTGTCCATCGGGATCCTGTCCTCGTTGAAGGGTGTGGGCTATGGCTCGGGCGATATGCCGATGCCCATCGTCTCGGGTCAGGATGCCGAGGTGCAGTCGGTCAAGTCGATCCGCGCCGACGAACAATATGCGACGATCTTCAAGGACACGCGCGAACTGGCGAAAGTCACCGTCGGCATGGTCGATGCGATGCTGAAAGGTGGCGAGCCGGAAATCAACGACACGGAAACCTATGACAATGGCGTCAAGGTCGTGCCGTCCTATCTGCTGCAGCCGGTTCCGGTGACCAAGGGCGACATCGAATCCGTGCTGATCGAGTCGGGCTATTACACCGAAGATCAGCTGAACTGATCGGCAGGGCCGCCCTGTCCGGGGCGGCCTTTACCCACGGAGTCCGCCATGTCCACACTTCTGGAAATGCGCAACATCACCAAGACCTTTCCCGGTGTGAAGGCCTTGGACGATGTCAGCATCGTCGTCCGAGAGGGCGAAATCCATGCCATCTGCGGCGAAAACGGCGCTGGCAAATCGACGCTGATGAAGGTGCTGTCGGGCGTCTATCCCCATGGCAGCTACGAGGGCCAGATCGTCTATGACAACCAGCCCGCCGCCTTTGCCAGCATCCGCGACAGTGAAGAGCGCGGCATCATCATCATCCATCAGGAACTGGCGCTGATCCCGCTGCTGACGATTGCCGAGAATATCTTTCTGGGCAATGAGCGCGCCAGCCACGGCGTCATCAACTGGCCCGAGACATTCCACGAGACCGAAGCCCTGCTGGCCAAGGTCGGTCTGCGCGAAACGCCGGGTACGCAGGTCGACAGCCTGGGCGTCGGCAAGCAGCAACTGGTCGAGATCGCCAAGGCGCTGTCCAAGAACGTGCGCCTGCTGATTTTGGACGAGCCGACGGCGGCGCTGTCGGAATCGGACAGTCAGGCGCTTCTGGATCTGCTGCTGGAACTGAAATCGCAGGGCGTTACCTCGATCATCATCAGCCACAAGCTGAACGAGGTTCGCCGCGTGGCCGACAGCGTGACGGTGATCCGCGACGGGGCCACGATCTCGACCATCGACGCGCGGGGCGGCGACCTGACCGAGGATCGCATCGTGCGCGACATGGTTGGCCGCGACATGGCCCATCGCTATCCCGAACGAGATCCACGTGCGGGCGAGATGGTGTTCGAACTGCGCGACTGGAACGTCTGGCATCCCGAACACCGAGAGCGGCAGGTGATCACGGACCTGTCGATGAATGTCCGCGCCGGAGAGGTCGTCGGCATTGCCGGGCTGATGGGGTCCGGGCGCACCGAACTGGCGATGAGCGTTTTCGGCCGCAGCTATGGGCGCAATATCACCGGACAGGCGCTGATGCATGGCCAGCCGGTCGATGTCAGCACCGTGGATCGCGCCATCAGTGCCGGGCTGGCCTATGTGACCGAGGATCGCAAGACCTTGGGCCTGATCCTGGAAGAAACCATCCGCCGCAATACCAGCCTTGCCAATCTTCCCGGCGTCTCGCATCGCGGCGTGGTGGATGAGGGGCTGGAAACCGAGGTCGCCGAAAGATACCGCCAGTCGCTGCGCATCCGCACGCCCTCGGTCTTTCAGAAGGTGATGAACCTCTCGGGCGGCAATCAGCAGAAGGTGGTGCTGGGCAAATGGCTGTTCACCGATCCCGAACTGCTGATCCTGGACGAGCCGACACGCGGGATCGATGTCGGCGCGAAATATGAAATCTACAATATCATCAACGAATTGAGCGCGGCGGGCAAAGCCGTCATCATGATCTCGTCCGAGATGCCGGAACTGCTGGGCATGTGCGACCGGATCTATGTCATGAACGAAGGCAGCTTCGTGGGGGAACTGACGCAGGCCGAGGCCAGTCAGGAAGCCATCATGTCGCTGATCGTCAGGGAATAAGAGGGGAGGGGGCCATGGCACAAACCGAAAGCGCCTCGGACACGGGCACCGGCATCGGCGCCTATATCGCACGTCATATTCGCGAATATGGCCTGCTATTCGCATTGATCGCGATCATGGTATTCTTCCAGATCGTGACCGAGGGCACCTTGCTGCGCCCGGTCAATATCACCAACCTGTTCCTGCAAAACAGCTATATCATCATCATGGCGCTTGGCATGTTGCTGGTGATCGTGGGCGGCAATATCGATCTGTCGGTCGGCTCGGTCATGGGCTTTATCGGCGCGCTGGCGGCGGTGATGATCGTCAGTTGGGACATGCCGGTGGGGATCGCGATGATCATCTGCCTGATCGCAGGCGGGATCATCGGCGCGGCGCAGGGCTATTTCGTGGCCTATTGGCGCATCCCCTCGTTCATCGTCACGCTGGCCGGGATGCTGGTCTTTCGCGGGCTGTCGCTGTGGCTGCTGGCGGGGCAATCCATCGGCCCCTTTCCGAAAAGCTTTCAGGCGCTGTCGAACGGGTTCATCCCTGATATCTTCGGCGTCGGACGCCCCAATGTGCTGGCCATGGCGATCGGAGTCGCGGCGGTTCTGGTGCTGGTCTGGCTGGGTCTGCGCACCCGCGCCCGCAACGCCCGCTATGGCATCGAGGATGAGCCGATGGGCCTCTTCGTGCTGCGCAATGCGATTGTCGCTGCTGCGCTGCTGTTCGTGACCTGGAAGCTGGCCTGGTTCCGGGGCCTGCCCAATGTGCTGCTGTCCATGGTGATCCTGACCATCGTTTATGTCTTCATCACCGAACGGACCACCTTGGGCCGCCGCGTCTATGCGGTGGGCGGCAATGCCAAGGCGGCCAAGCTGTCGGGGATCCGGACCGAGCGTCTGACCTTTCTGACCTTCGTGAATATGGGCGTGCTGGCCGCGCTGGCGGGCCTGATCTATGCCGCGCGGCTGAATACCGCGACACCCAAGGCGGGCTTCGCGGTCGAACTGGACGTGATCGCGGCGGTCTTTATCGGCGGCGCCTCGATGGCCGGCGGCTCGGGCAAGATCGTGGGCGCGGTGGTCGGCGCCTTCATCATGGGGGTGATGAATAACGGCATGTCGATCCTCGGCATCGGCATCGATTACCAGCAGGTGATCAAGGGGCTGGTGCTGTTGGCCGCAGTGTTCTTCGACGTCTACAACAAGAACAAAGAGGGCTGAGCCATGTTTCTGTCGCAACTGACCCTGCCCGACGGAACCCGCGCGGTCGCAGCCCGGCACGACGGGGCCGCGCATCTGGTGCCGGGCGCATCGACCACGCTTGATCTGGCACATGCCGCGATTGCGGCGGGCCACGGCCTGCTGGCCGAAATCTCGACCCGCGGTCAGGGCGAACCCGTCGATCTGGCCGCCGCGCTGGCCGAGGGGCGGATGCTGCTGCCGGTCGATCATCCCGATCCGGCGCATCTGCACCTGACCGGGACCGGGTTGACCCATCTGGGCTCGGCCGCCACCCGCAATTCGATGCATCAGAAGACCGACCCCGAAGACCTGACCGACAGCATGAAGATGTTCCGCATGGGGCTGGAGGGGGGCAAGCCCGGTCCGGAAAAGATCGGCGTGCAGCCGGAATGGTTCTGGAAGGGCAACGGTCATGCGGCCATTGCCCCGGGGACCGATCTGACCTCGCCCGGTTTCGCGCTGGATTCGGGCGAAGAGCCCGAGATCGCGGGCCTTTACCTGATCGGCCCTGACGGCACGCCCTTCCGGCTGGGCTTCGCGCTTGCGAACGAATTTTCCGACCATGTCACCGAGCGCGGCAATTACCTGTGGCTGGCCCATTCGAAACTGCGTCCGGCCAGCTATGGTCCCGAAATGCTGATCGGCGATCTGCCCCAGCATATCGAGGGCACCAGCCGCGTGATCCGCGATGGCGCCGTGATCTGGGAAAAGCCATTCCTGTCGGGCGAGGCGAACATGTCCCACAGCCTGGCCAATCTTGAACATCACCATTTCAAATATGATCTTTTCCGCCATCCGGGCGATGTGCATGTGCATTTCTTCGGCACGGCCACGCTGTCCTTTGCCGATGGCATCAGCGTTCAGCCCGGCGACGAATTCCAGATTTCCAGCGATGCCTTTGGCCTGCCCCTGCAGAACCGCCTGAGTCAATTTCCACATGACACGACGCCGGTCGCTGTCTCAGCCCTTTGAGAAATCCATATGACCTTCACACCCGCGCCCTGGCCCCGCAAGCTCCGTTCTCAGCATTGGTATGGCGGCAATTCCCGCGACACGATCTATCACCGTGGCTGGTTGAAAAATCAGGGCTACCCGCATGACCTGTTCGACGGTCGCCCGGTCATCGGCATTCTGAACACCTGGTCCGATCTGACGCCCTGCAACGGCCATCTGCGTGAGCTGTCCGAAAAGGTGAAGGCCGGGATCTGGGAGGCGGGCGGCTTTCCGGTCGAGGTGCCGGTCTTTTCGGCTTCGGAAAACACCTTCCGGCCCACCGCCATGATGTTTCGCAATCTGGCCGCGCTGGCCATTGAGGAAACCATTCGCGGACAGCCCATTGATGGCGCGGTGCTGATGGTGGGCTGCGACAAGACCACGCCCAGCCTGCTGATGGCGGCGGCATCCTGCGATATCCCCTCGATCGTGGTGACCGGCGGGCCGATGCTGAACGGCTATTTTCGGGGCGAGCGTGTCGGCTCGGGCACGCATCTGTGGAAATTCAGCGAGGCCGTGAAGGCCGGAGAGATGACGCAGGAGGAATTCCTGGAGGCGGAACAGTCGATGAGCCGCTCGACCGGGACCTGCAACACCATGGGTACGGCCAGCACCATGGCCAGCATGGCCGAGGCCCTGGGCATGGCGCTGTCGGGCAATGCCGCGATCCCGGCGGTGGACAGCCGCCGCCGGGTCATGGCGCAGATCTCGGGCCGGCGCATCGTGCAGATGGTCAAGGATGATCTGAAACCCTCGGACATCATGACGAAAAACGCCTTCGAGAATGCGATCCGCACGAATGGCGCGATTGGCGGATCGACCAATGCGGTGGTGCATCTGCTGGCGCTGGCGGGGCGCGTGGGCGTGGATGTGACGCTGGATGACTGGGACCGCTGCGGGCGGGATGTGGCCACCATCGTGAACCTGATGCCCTCGGGCGAATATCTGATGGAAGAGTTCTTCTATGCCGGCGGTCTGCCCGTGGTGCTGAAGCATCTGGGGCAGGCGGGTCTGCTGCACAAGGATGCGCTGACCGTCAGCGGCCAGACCATCTGGGATGAGGTCGGCGATGTCGTCAATTGGAACGAGGATGTCATCCTGCCCGCCGACCGCGCCCTGACGCAACAGGGGGGCATCGCGGTGCTGCGCGGCAATCTGGCGCCCAAGGGGGCGGTGCTGAAACCGTCGGCGGCCAGCCCGCATCTGCTGACGCATCGCGGCCGCGCGGTCGTGTTCGAGGATATCGACGATTACAAGGCCCGCATCAATGACGAGGCGCTGGATATCGACGAAACCTGCGTCATGGTGATGAAGAATTGCGGGCCGAAGGGCTATCCGGGCATGGCCGAGGTTGGAAATATGGGCCTGCCGCCCAAGGTGCTGCGCAAGGGGATCACCGATATGGTGCGGATCAGCGATGCGCGCATGTCGGGCACCGCCTATGGCACGGTCGTGCTGCATACCAGCCCCGAGGCTGCGGCGGGTGGCCCGCTGGCCGTGGTGCGCGATGGCGACATGATCGAGCTGGACGTGCCCAATCGCCGCCTGCATCTGGATGTCAGCGATGCCGAACTGGCCGCGCGTCTGGCCGGTTGGCGGCCTTTGCCCGATCAGCCTGCCAGCGGTTATGCCTGGCTGCATCAGGCGCATGTGATGGGGGCCGATACCGGGGCCGATCTGGACTTCCTGACCGGGTGTCGGGGCAATGAGGTTGGAAAGGACAGCCACTGATGAAACTCGCACTTGTCGGCATCGGAAAGATCGCCGTGGATCAGCATGTCCCGGCCCTTGCCGAAAGCCCGGACTGGGACCTGGCCGCCACCGTGTCGCGCAGCGGCACCGTCGATGGGGTCGAAGCCTTTGACAGCATGGAAAAGATGCTGGCGGCGCGGCCCGATATCGGCACGGTCAGCCTGTGCCTGCCCCCGGTGCCGCGCTTTCAGGCGGCGCGGGCGGCGCTGTTGGCCGGGCGCCATGTGATGCTGGAAAAGCCGCCCGGCGCCACCCTGGCCGAGGTACATATCCTGCATGATCTGGCGCGACAGCAGGGCCTGTCGCTGTTCGCGACCTGGCATTCGCGCCATGCGCATGGCGTGGCCAGCGCCAAGGCCTGGCTGGCCGACAAGGTGATCCGGGAAGGCCGGGTGATCTGGCGCGAGGATGTGCGCAAATGGCATCCCGGCCAGGACTGGATCTTCGAGGCGGGCGGCATGGGCGTCTTTGACCCCGGCATCAACGCGACCTCGATCCTGACCGAGATCCTGCCCGCGCCGATCCATCTGCGCAGCGCCGAGATGGACTTTCCCGCCAACCGTCAGGCCCCGATTGCCGCGCGGCTGGAGTTCAGCGGCAATATCCACGCCGATTTCGATTTCCGCGAGGAGGGGCCGCAGACCTGGGATATGGAATTCGCCACAGATGGCGGCCATTTGGCCCTGCGCAATGGTGGCAACAAGCTTGAGATTGACGGCAAGGCGGTGGAGGGTGGCGACAGGATCATGGGCGCGGAATATCCCGCGCTTTATGCCCGGATGGCGCAACTGGTCCCGCAGGGGCGCTCGGACGTCGATCTGTTGCCCATGGTGCTGATTGCGGATGCCTTTACGCTGGGCCGCAGGAACACAGTCGAAGAGTTTCAATTCTAGGGAAGACGCATGACCTATATTCCGAAGGGAAAACATCTGATCGCGGGCGAATGGATCGGCGGCGACAGGACCTTCCGCTCGGCCCCTGCGCATGGCCCGGTGCATGACTTCGCCTCGGGTCAGGTGGATCTGGTGAACCGTGCCGCCGATGCGGCCGAGCAGGCATTCGAGATCTACGCCCATACCACCCGCGAAGAACGCGCCGCCTTTCTGGAGGCAATCGCTGACGAAATCGACGCGCGCGGCGATCAGGTGACCGAAATCGGCACGCAGGAAACTGCCTTGCCGGAAGGCCGGTTGCAGGGCGAACGGGGCCGCACCACCGGCCAGTTGCGCCTGTTCGCGCAGCATATCCGCGACGGCGCCTATCTGGACCGTCGCCATGACGGCGCATTGCCCGACCGCCAGCCGCCGCGCCCCGATCTGCGCCTGATCCAGCGGCCCATCGGGCCAGTCGCGGTCTTTGGCGCCTCGAACTTCCCGCTGGCCTTTTCGACGGCGGGCGGCGACACGGCCTCGGCCCTGGCGGCGGGCTGTCCCGTGATCGTCAAGGGCCATCCCGCCCATCCCGGCACCGGCGAAATCATTGCCGAGGCGATCCATGCCGCCATCCAGAAAACCGGCATGCCGGCGGGCGTGTTTTCCTTTATCCACGGCGATACGCATGAGGTCGGCAAGGCGCTGGTGGAACATCCGCTGATCAAGGCCGTGGGCTTTACCGGCAGCCTGCGCGGTGGGCGCGCGCTGTTCGACCTCTGCGCCGCACGGCCAGAGCCGATCCCCTTCTTCGGCGAACTTGGCAGCATCAACCCCTGTTTCGTCCTGCCCGCCGCGATGCAGGCCCGCAGCGCAGCGATCGCAGAAGGCTGGGTTGGCAGCCTGACCCTGTTCGCGGGCCAGTTCTGCACCAATCCGGGCCTGCTGGTCCTGCCGGAAGAGGGCGCGGACGCCTTTGCCGAGGCAGCTGCAAGGGCGCTGGAGGCTGTGGCCGAACAGGTCATGCTGACCGATGGCATGGCGCAATCCTATCGCGACGGCGCGGGCCGGGTCGGCAAGCTGGCCAGCCCGGTGGCGCAGGCCGACAGTCACGGTCGCAATGCCCGCCCCAATGTCTATCGCACCGGCGCCGAGGATTTCCTGCGCGACCATACGCTTGGCGAAGAGGTCTTCGGTCCCATGGGCCTGATCGTCACCACCCGCGACGCGGATCAGATGATCCAGCTTGCCCGCGGGCTGGAGGGTCAGCTGACCGCCACCCTGCAGATGGACGACGGCGATACCGAACTGGCCGCCCGGCTGATGCCGGTGCTGGAACGCAAGGCGGGCCGGGTGCTGGCCAATGGCTGGCCCACCGGGGTCGAGGTCGCCGATGCCATGGTCCATGGCGGTCCTTATCCTGCCAGCACCAATTTCGGCGCGACCAGCGTGGGGACGATGGCGATCCGGCGTTTCCTGCGCCCGGTCAGCTATCAGAACATCCCAGAGGCGCTGCTGCCCCCGGACCTGCGCGGCATGTGAGCCCCCTTGCACAAGAAAACATGTTGAGCTTTCTGTGGCTGGCTGCCAATAGCCGCGCGGCGGAACTCGAAAAGGATCGGTGACGGATGATCGATAAGAGTGCAGAAAACAGCACCAGCCTGAACACGGGCACCAAGGGCAGCGCCGACATCGTGCTTGCGGTGGAAACCCCGCTGGGCGAGGATCTGGAACAGATTTTTCTGCGCCACACGGCCGATATGCATGCCGATACCCCGCCCGAGTCGATCCATATGCTGCCACGTGAAGCGCTGGTGTCAGAGGATATCGATTTCTTCGTCATGCGCGCCGACGGCAAGCCGGTCGGCATGGGGGCCATCAAGCGGCTGTCGCCCGCGCATGGAGAGCTGAAATCCATGCATGTCCTGTCAGAGGCACGGGGTCGTGGCCTGTCACGCCGCCTGCTGACGGGTCTGATCGCCCATGCCGAGGAACAGGGCCTGCGTCAGCTTTCGCTGGAAACCGGGGTGCAGCCGACCTTCGTGGCCGCCCGCGCGCTCTATGCCAGCTTCGGCTTCGCGGAATGCCCGCCTTTTGGCGATTACCGGGCCGATCCGAACAGCGTCTTCATGACGCTGGAACTGTAGCGCGGCATCATTCCCTTGCACTGCGCCGCGCGATCACGCAAAAGGCAGGCAGCGCGGTCCCGTAGCTCAACTGGATAGAGCAGCCGACTTCTAATCGGCAGGTTGAGGGTTCGATTCCTTCCGGGATCGCCATTTGGTCACACCACCAAATATCGAACTATTACGGCTGTGGCGCCGTCAACCGTGGCAGCACGAACGGACAGGGCTTTCACGTGATGTGCGGCGAACGGCCATGCAGACATCGAAACCCGGCGGCAGCTCAAGCACGGTATTTTTGCCCGCGATTGCGGCCAACGCAAATTCCGCGTCGAAAGCCGGGCCGGGGTATCGGATTGGTCGTCCTGCCATGGTCGCCTTCTTCCCGCGCACGGCCTCACGCCGCCACTATGCGGAAAATCCGTTTATCCAACCTGTTCAGATTCCCCGGACCATCTTTTACAGTCGTGCTGGGGCCTAATGCACGCGGAACGAGGTTTAGAATCTAGGAAAGCAGCGCCAACGCCTATTAGCAATTTCCTATGTGGCGCGAAGGGCGGTTGGTGGGGGCCTTTTCGGCGGGCTTCAGCGCGCGACCGATCGAGAATGAGGGGGGAGTTACTGTGGAAATCAATCGTTCGATCCGGCAATGTCATCGTCGGATTTCGATCATCTGTACTGTTCTGGTGTTCTCCACCTTTGCGGCCTGCGCCTACCTTGGGCCGCCGGGTTGGCTTTTCTCAGAATCGCTTTCAACGGTGGCTTTGGTGCCGCTCAGCGGTCTTCTTTTCGCCGCCCCAAGCGACGTTTGGAAGGGCATCACATGATCACCGACATTGAGGACTTTTTTGTGAAAGGGTGCGGACGGTGCGACCGCTTTGACACGTCTGACTGCGCCGTAATGCTCTGGTCGGACGGGCTCGGGAAACTGCGCGAGATCTGTTTGTCGGCAGGTTTAGAAGAAACTGTGAAATGGGGGCAACCCTGCTACATGCATGCGGGCCGCAACATCGCCATCATGGGTGCGTATCAAAACAAATTCGTCTTCGGCTTCTTCAACGCCGCATTGATGAAGGATCCGGACGGGGTGTTGGAAAGGCCGGGGCCGAATACGCAACACGCAAATACCATTAGTTTCACCGACATCCGGCAAGTGGCGGCGATGAAGGACACCATCCGCGCCTATCTGAATGAGGCGAAAGCTTATGCCGAAGCGGGTAAAACACCACCCAAGAACACGAAGGCGCTTGACCTGCCCGACGAACTTGCCGAAGCGCTGGATGCTGATGTTGAGCTTGCAGAGGCGTTTTATTCTCTGACGCCGGGTCGTCAACGAAGCTATGTCATCCATCTGAACGGCGCGAAGAAATCGGAAACGCGTATCAAGCGTATCGAGAAATTTCGCGACAAGATCATCGCAGGCAAGGGTGCCACGGAATATTGAAGCGGCCACCTGACCGCTGGCGTCTTGTCAGTATCGGGGGTGTTGTCCTCTGCGCTTTGGAATTCCCTGGTTGCGCGGGGCGTATTCCCTTCTTGCTGAACCGGGCGTGACAATGGCCAGTCGGAGCGTGGATGCTGCCGATCCTGCGATTTATCTCGCGGCTTCAAGCTGGCGGGCGGAAACGGTGGCTGCGTGGCCGGGACCGTTGATCCTTGGAAGTGAAACCGCGCGGCTCGCTGGTTTGTCACGGTTTGCCTTATGCAAAAAGGCCGGGCGATTACCCGGCCTTTGTTTTCGTCGATATGCGATCTGATTATTCGCGGTTGCCCATGAACTGCAGCAGGAACATGAACAGGTTCAGGAAGTCCAGATACAGTTGCAGCGCGCCCATGATGGCGGTCTTGCCCAGGAAATCCTGATCCGAACCTGCCAGACGCAGATAGGTGTTCTTGATGTTCTGCGTGTCATAGGCAGTCAGACCGGCAAAGATCAGCACGCCCAGGATCGAGATCGCGAATTGCATCGCCGAGGATTGCAGGAAGATATTCACGATCGAGGCGACGATCAGGCCGATCACGCCCATGATCAGGAAGCTGCCCCAGCCGGAGATGTCCTTTTTCGTGGTATAGCCCCACAGCGACAGGCCCGCGAAGGCGATTGCGGTCACCAGGAAGGTCTGGATGATCGAGAAGGGCGTGTAGACCAGAAAGATCGAGCTGATCGACAGACCCATCAGCGCGGCGAAGCCGTAGAACAGGAAGGTCGCACCCTGCACCGACAGACGGTTCATCGCGGCGCCAAAGGCAAAGACGACCAGCAGCGGGGCAAACATGATCACCCATTTCAGCGGCGATGCATAGATGGCATAGCCAAGCTGGGTCAGCTGACCATCCGCGCCGACGGCAGCGGCGCTGATCCCATAGGCGGCAGCGGCGGTTACACCCATGCCGACCGCCATCAGCCCATAGACCTTGTTCATATAGGCCCGCAGACCTTCATCGACCGCCGCAGAACGGGTGCCGACGCTCTGCGCGGTACGGTACGTGTTGTAATCGGCCATTAAAGTCTCCCTAAAAGATTGCCGGGTCGGACCCGGCCATTTCAGCCAAGATATTGGCATGATTGCAGGCTGAATCAATGCCGTGACGCATCAAAAGCGCATGATTTACATGGTCAGAACGATCTTTCCGACCGATTTTCGGCTGCGGAGCAGCTGGAACGCCTGCTGGATCTGCTCGAACGGCAGGACCTGGCCGTTGACGGGCGAGATCCTGCCTGCGTCGAACATGACGAAAAGCTCTTGCAGGCTGCCGCGCAGGGCCTGCGGGTCAAGCTTGGCATAGCCGCCCCAGTAAAGCCCGTGAATGGCGATATTCTTGACCAGCGCATGGTTCAGCGGCAGGACCGGGGGCTTGCCGCCCGCAAAGCCGATCACCAGAAAGCGGCCGCCGGGGCGCAGGGCGCGAAAGGCGGCCTCTCCGGCGCTGTCGCCGACGGCATCATAGACCACATCGACACCGCCCAGATCGCGCAATGCCGCCTTCAGATCGTCGCATTCGGCGCTGTCGATCACGGCCTGCGCCCCGGCGGCGCGCACCACCTCCAGCCGCTCCGGGCCACGGGCCACGCCTATCACCCGCGCGCCCATTGCGTGGCCGATTTCCACGGCCGTCAGCCCGACACCGCCCGCCGCGCCCAGAACGACCAGCGTCTCGCCCGGTTGCAGCGCGGCCCTCAACCGGAGGGCGAGATGGCTGGTGCCATAGGCGATCTGAAAGCCGGCGGCCTGTTCAAAGCTCATGCTGTCGGGAATCGGCAGGCACGTATCCGGCGGGACCGCGACCATGTCCGAAAAGGTAGCCGGCGCGTAGACCGCCACCCTGTTGCCCGCTACCAGTCCAGTGCCTGCAGGCGCCCGAACGACTTCGCCCGCGCCCTCCAGCCCCGGCGTATAGGGCGGATCGGCGGCCTCCTGATAGCGGCCCTGAGCCTTCAAAAGATCTGCGAAATTCAATGCAGAGGCGCGGATTCTAACCAGAACCTCCTCAGTATTTGCAGTTGGGGCAGGCAAATGACGGATCACGGGATCCTGGCCAAGCGCCTCGATCCGCGCGATTCGGATCTGCTGGGGGTGTTCAGTGGCTGAGATGATCGGCAAAGCGCTGTCCTTATCCATGATGCAGCTGAAAATCTGCATATTGCGCATATCAAGACCTGTCTTTTTGGTCAAAAAAGGGTAGCATCACAATGTTGACACTCGAAAATTGATACGGCTTCAGGTACTGCCAGCATAGATTGAGTGAGGTTTAACGATGAAACACGGTGTAGATGTCCATGTTGGTAAACGTATCCGCCATCGTCGGTGGATGATCGGCATGACCCAGCAGCAATTGGCTGACAAGGTTGGCATCAAGTTCCAGCAAATCCAGAAATATGAAACAGGTATGAACCGCGTCTCGGCGTCGCGGCTTTGGGATATTGCCCAGGCCGTCGATGTTCCGGTCAGCTTCTTCTTCGAAGGGCTGCACGAAGGAGAGGCGGCGGCGTCGGTCGAAGGGGACATCCTTGCCGATAAAGAAGCCCTGCAGCTTGTGCGGGCTTACTATGCCATGCCTGCCGCACAGCGCCGCCAGATTTTCGAACTGGCACGTGTGCTGTCGGACGCCGCCTGATCCGCATTCGGATCGGGTTTGCGTGATGGCTGCAGCAATCGCGGGACGGGCAGGCGTGATCTGCACGGTGCCGCAGATTTCATACAGTTCCTGAAGGCTGCCACTGGCGGCCTTTTTTTCTTCGGGTTAGTCCTGCATATGTCGCAAGGTAACGGGGGCGAATATGCAGGATGCGCAAGCCATCACAGAGACCGCGCATGAGATGGCCGATGCCGCAGGGCGGGCCATTCTTCCGCTGTTTCGCAGTTCCGGGTTGACAGCCGATAACAAGCGCCCTGCCGATTTCGACCCCGTGACCGAGGCGGATCGCGCGGCCGAACGTGCCATGCGCGAGGTTCTGGCCCGCCGCCGCCCGCAGGACGGAATCTTCGGTGAGGAATATGGACGCCAGCAGGGCAGCAGCGGCCTGACATGGATCCTTGACCCCATCGACGGCACCCGCGCCTTCATCTGCGGCGCGCCCAGCTGGGGGGTGCTGATCGGGCTGAGCGACGGGGAAAAGATCCTCTACGGGATCGTCGATCAGCCCTATACCGGCGAGCGTTTCGAAGGCGGTCTGGGCCGCTCGCACCTGCTGACGGCGGCGGGTGCGCGACCTCTTGGCGTTCGCGATACCCGCGATCTGTCCCGTGCCACGCTGATGACCACCTTTCCCGAACTCGGCACCGCCGACGAGGGCGCGGCCTTTCGCCGGGTCGCCGATCAGGTCCGGCTGACGCGCTACGGGCTGGATTGCTATGCCTATGCGCTGCTGGCGCTTGGGCAGATCGATCTGGTGATCGAGGCGGGCCTGCAGCCCTATGACATCGCCGGACCGATGGCGGTGGTGCAGTCCGCTGGGGGCATTGTCACGAATTGGCAAGGTGAAAGCGCTATCAATGGTGGCCAGGTCATCGCCGCCGCAACGCCCGCGCTGCACCGCGCCGCGATGGAACTGCTGGCCGCCTGACATCTTTTCCTTCTGCGTGTAATTTTACCAAGAACATCAGGAATCTGCCCATGACCGAACAAAGCCCGATCCCGGACGATCAGACCGCAGAAAAGTCGGCCGAGCGCGAGGAGGACGAATATCTTCCGCGCCCTGAACTGCTGCAGCAGATCGATGCCGCGATCGAGGCCGAGGATGCGGCAGAGCTGAACACGCTTCTGGAACCGATGCACGCGGCGGATATTGCCGACGTGATCGAAAATCTGGATCCGGCCGAGCGTCGCGCTTTTATCGGCCTTTATGGCGGCGAAATCGACGGTGAGATCCTGTCCGAGATCGACGAGGCGATCCGGGACCAGATCATCGAGATGCTGCCGCGCGAGGTTCTGGCAGACGCTGTCCGCGAAATGGACAGCGACGATGTCGTCGATCTGATCGAGGATATGGACGAGCCAGAGCGGGAAGAGATCCTGTCGGCTCTGGATGCGGGCGACCGCGCCGCGGTTCAGCAATCGCTGGCCTATCCGGAATATTCCGCGGGCCGGATGATGCAATCCGAGGTCGTGACCGCCCCCGAGCATTGGACCGTGGGCGAAACGCTGGATTTCCTGCGCAACGAGGATTGGCTGCCCGAACAGTTCTATCACGTGGTGCTGGTCGATCCGCGTCGCCATCCCATCGGCTATGTGACGCTGGGCCGCCTTCTGGCCGCCAAGCGCTCGACCCCGCTGAAAGAGCTGGAAGAGGACAGCTTTCGCACCGTCAGCGTCTATGCTGATGAAGGCGACGTGGCCTATATCTTCAACCAGTATCACCTGATTTCGGCCCCGGTGGTGGATGGCGACGACCGTCTGGTCGGCGTGATCACCATCGACGACGCCATGTCGGTTCTGGATGAGGAACATGAAGAGGATATCCTGCGTCTGGCCGGTGTGGGCGAGGATTCCGCGATCACCGATACCGTGATGGAGACGCTGCGGCAGCGGATCCCGTGGCTGGCGGTCAATCTGGTGACGGCGATTGTCGCCTCGCTGGTGATTGCCGTCTTCGAAAATACCATTCAACAGGTGGTGGCGCTGGCCGTGCTGATGCCGATTGTCGCCTCGATGGGCGGCAATGCCGGCACGCAGACCCTGACCGTGGCCGTGCGCGCGCTGGCCACCAAAAGCCTGACCGGCAGCAATGTCTGGCGCGTCGTCCGACGAGAGGCCGTGGTGGGGCTGCTGAACGGTCTGGCCTTTGCCGTGGTGATGGGGGTCGTGGCCTGGTTCTGGTTCGACGGGGTGTCGCTGGCAGCGGTGATCGGGATTGCGATGGTCGTGAACCTGGCGATCGCCGCATTGGCGGGCATCCTGATCCCGCTGGCGCTGGAAAAGGCCGGGGCGGATCCCGCGCTGGCCTCTGGCACATTCGTGACCACGGTGACGGATGTGGTCGGGTTCTTTGCCTTTCTGGGGCTGGCCTCGGCCGTGCTGATATGAGCGCGGATCGCAAGACCGCCCTGCGTCAGCAGGCGCTGGCCGCGCGCGGGAAGGGGGGCGATGCCGATGCCCTGACCCGCAATCTTGGTGCGGTGCTGGCGGATTATCCCGGGCAGGTTCTGGCCGGATATTGGCCGATGCGGGGCGAGGCCGATCCGCGCCCGGCCATGCGCGGGCATGACGGGCCGCTCTGCCTGCCGGTGGTGATCGGAAAGGCGCGACCGTTGGTTTTCCGCCGCTGGTCGGGCGGCGATCTGGTCGCCGGCGGCTATGGCACCCTGCATCCCGATGATTCGTCCGAGGTGCTGATTCCCTCGGTCCTGATCGTTCCGCTGGCCGGTTTCGACCGCGCGGGGAATCGGCTGGGCTATGGCGGCGGATTTTACGATCGCAGTCTACAAATGCTGCGCGATCAAGGATTTGTCACGGCCATCGGTTTCGCATTCGCAGCACAAGAGCTGCCGGGCATCCCGGCAGAGCCTTTTGATGAACCACTGGATCTGGTGGTGACCGAGAACGAACTTATCCGCATAAATCATTGAAATCAGCCCCTGTGGCGGTTTCGCATCAGCTGTGGATAGCTTTTGGGCGACTCTGGGATAACCCTGTGGGCAAGTTTTCAGGTTCCGCGTCCATTGCCCTGAAATATATACAGAAAGCGCCATTATGTCGCTTTTGTATAGATTTCGCGGCGGGGGTCTGTGAACGAATCTGCGGCGCCGCAGCGCGCGCGGCTGTCAATCCTGAACAGGCGCTGAGACGCGGAAAAAATCTGTTGAAAGCTATGCGTAATGCCGTCAGTTTGTAGGCCGAGATACGGGCAATACAAGATGTGGTAGAGGCTGCCACCGAGACCACATCGACCCGGCTTGGACAAGAACATGAATTTCTTCAGACGGCGCGACTGTCTGCCGCTTCCGGGTGCTGCCGGGCGTGGCGCGGCGCGGCTATGGCAGAATGCGAAAAGGGGCATGCGGGCATGAAGATCGAACGGCGCTTTACCAACCCGAAATCAGGGGCCTATGGCGATATCGCCTTTACCACCACCACCAGCGAGATCCGCAATCCTGACGGCACCATCGTCTTCCGTAACGAGCAGGTCGAGGTGCCGCAGGGCTGGAGCCAGGTCGCCAGCGACGTGATCGCCCAGAAATATTTCCGCAAGGCAGGGATTCCTGTTGCGCTGAAGCGGGTCAAGGAAAAGGGCGTGCCCGAATTCCTGTGGCGCAGCCAGCCCGACGAAGAGGCGCTGGCGAAGCTGCCCAAGGATCAGCGCTTTGGCGGTGAAACCAGCGCGCGGCAGGTCTTTGATCGTCTGGCCGGGACCTGGACCTATTGGGGCTGGAAGGGCGGTTACTTCACCAAGGAATCCGACGCCCGCGCCTATTACGACGAAATGCGCTACATGCTGGCCCGGCAGATGGCGGCGCCGAACAGCCCGCAATGGTTCAATACCGGCCTGCATTGGGCCTATGGCATCGACGGTCCGGGGCAGGGGCATTTCTACGTCGATTACAAGACCGGCAAGCTGGTCAAATCCGACAGCGCCTATGAACATCCGCAGCCCCATGCCTGCTTCATCCAGTCGGTCAAGGACGATCTGGTCAATGAAGGCGGGATCATGGATCTGTGGGTGCGCGAGGCCCGGCTGTTCAAATATGGCAGCGGCACCGGCACCAATTTTTCCAGCCTGCGCGCCGAAGGAGAGCGTCTGTCGGGCGGCGGCAAATCCAGCGGCCTGATGGGCTTTCTGAAGATCGGCGACCGCGCGGCGGGTGCGATCAAATCCGGCGGCACCACGCGCCGCGCCGCCAAGATGGTGATCTGCGACATGGATCACCCCGATATCGAGCAGTTCATCAACTGGAAGGTCATCGAGGAGCAGAAGGTTGCCAGCCTCGTTGCCGGGTCAAAGACGCATGAGCAGAAGCTGAACGATATCTTTGCCGCCATCGGAGACTGGGATGGCAGCATCGGGGATGCGACCGATCCTGCGAAGAACGACGGTCTGAAGACCGCGATCCGGGGCGCCAAGCGCGCGATGATCCCGGAAACCTATATCAACCGTGTGCTGCAATATGCGCGGCAGGGTTTCGACAGCATCGAATTCCCGACCTATGACACGGATTGGGACAGTGAAGCCTATAGCAGCGTTTCGGGCCAGAACTCGAATAACTCGGTCCGGGTCACGGATGCCTTTCTGGATGCCGTGCGCAACGACCAGCCGTGGGAGCTGCTGCGCCGCACAGACGGGACGGTGGCCAAGACGGTCTCGGCCCGCGAATTGTGGGAGCAGGTCGGCCATGCCGCATGGGCCTGCGCCGATCCGGGGATCCAGTTCCACGACACGGTGAACGCCTGGCATACCTGCCCGGAAGATGGCGCGATCCGCGGCAGCAACCCGTGCAGCGAATACATGTTCCTGGACGATACCGCCTGCAACCTGGCCTCGATGAACCTGCTGACCTTCTGGACCGGGGATCAGTTCGATGCCGATGCCTATGTCCATGCCGCGCGGCTGTGGACGGTGACGCTGGAAATCAGCGTGCTGATGGCGCAGTTCCCCAGCCAGGAGATCGCGCAGCGCAGCTATGATTTCCGCACGCTCGGCCTGGGCTATGCCAATATCGGCGGGCTCTTGATGAATATGGGGCTGGGTTATGACAGCGATCAGGGCCGCGCGCTCTGCGGCGCGCTGACCGCGATCATGACCGGGGTGTCCTATGCCACCTCGGCCGAGATGGCGGCAGAGCTTGGCCCCTTCCCGGGCTATCAGAAGAACGCCGACCATATGCTGCGGGTGATCCGCAACCATCGCGCGGCGGCCTATGGCACCGGAGCCTATAAGGGCGTGAATGTCGCCCCGGTCGAGCTGGATGATGAGAATTGCCCCGATCCGCGTCTTGTGGCCATCGCTCGCGAGGCCTGGGACAGCGCCCTGACGCTGGGCGAGGATCACGGTTTCCGCAATGCGCAGGCCACCGTCATCGCGCCGACCGGCACCATCGGTCTGGTCATGGATTGCGACACCACCGGGATCGAGCCCGATTTCGCGCTGGTGAAGTTCAAGAAGCTGGCCGGTGGCGGCTATTTCAAGATCATCAACCAATCCGTGCCCGCCGCCCTGCGGACGCTGGGCTATCCCACCGCCCAGATCGAAGAGATCGTGGCCTATGCCGTGGGTCATGGCAGCCTTGGCAACTGTCCGGGCATCAACCACACGGCGCTGGCGGGTCACGGCTTTGGTCCGCAAGAGATCCAGAAGATCGAGGCCGCGCTGGATAGCGCCTTCGACATTCGCTTCGTCTTCAACCAATGGACGCTGGGCGAGGAATTCTGCAAGGGCACGCTGGGCATTCCGGCGGCGAAGCTGAACGATCCGACCTTCGACCTGCTGCGCCATCTGGGCTTTACCCGCGCCCAGATCGAGGCTGCCAATGACCATGTCTGCGGCACCATGACGCTGGAAGGGGCGCCGCATCTGCGTGACGCGGATCTGCCGGTCTTCGACTGCGCCAATCCCTGCGGCAAGAAGGGGCGCCGTTACCTGTCGGTTGACAGCCATATCCACATGATGGCCGCCGCGCAGTCCTTTATCTCGGGCGCGATCAGCAAGACGATCAATATGCCCAACAGCGCCACCATCGAGGATGCGCTGGCCGCCTATGAGCTGTCCTGGTCGCTGGGCATCAAGGCCAATGCGCTTTATCGCGACGGTTCCAAGCTGTCGCAGCCTCTTGCCGCCGCGCTGGTCGAGGATGATGACGAGGCCGAAGAGGTTCTGGCAACCGGCAGCGCGCAGGAAAAGGCCACGGTCATTGCCGAAAAGATTGTCGAGAAGATCATCGTCAAGGAGGCCGTGCGCAGCCATCGCGAAAAGCTGCCGCAGCGCCGCAAGGGCTATACCCAGAAGGCGGTCGTGGGCGGGCACAAGGTCTATCTGCGCACCGGCGAATATGACAATGGCGCGCTGGGCGAGATCTTTATCGACATGCACAAGGAAGGTGCGGGCTTCCGGGCGATGATGAACAATTTCGCCATCGCGGTCAGCGTCGGCCTGCAATATGGCGTCCCGCTGGAGGAATTCGTGGATGCCTTTACCTTCACCCGCTTTGAACCCGCGGGCATGGTGCAGGGCAATGACAGTATCAAGAATGCGACCTCGATCCTGGATTACGTCTTCCGCGAACTGGCCGTCAGCTATCTGGACCGCACCGATCTGGCCCATGTGAAGCCTGCGGGCACCAGCTTTGACGATCTGGGCGGTGGCGAGGCCGAAAGCCAGAATATCACCCCGGTCACCGAACAGTCGGAGCTGCGGTCGCTGACCATGCTGAAACAGATCAGCAGCGCGGGCTATCTGCGCAAGCGTCTGCCGCAGGATCTGATGGGCCTGCAGACAGCTTCCGCATCCACGGCGGTCGCGGAAACGGCGGTGATGGTCAGTGCCATCGACGCGCGCACCAAGGCAAAGATGCAGGGCTACGAAGGCGATCCCTGTGGTGAATGCGGCAATTACACGCTGGTCCGCAACGGGACTTGCATGAAGTGCAATACCTGTGGCGGCACCAGCGGGTGCAGCTGACGCGGCACAAGTTTTCGTCAGGCCGAAGGCCGCGGGCGCCCTTTTTCAGCCCGCGCCCCTATCGCAGCAGCCAGCCGCCCGGCAAGAGGCGCGCAGCCTGACTACCCACCCCCCGCCGCGTGGCAGCGCGGCGGGGGGTAATTCGTTTGCCCCCCTGCCGATGATGTCACGCGCTGACGCGGATCAGGTGGCGGGATCGGACGTGGCCGATCGCGCTGCCTCCAGCCGGGAGGTCAGTTCCTCGACCATGTTCAGCGTCGCGGACAGATCCTGCGATGACAGCCCCTCGGCAAGCTGATTGACCCATGGCACCTGCTTTGCCATTGCCGCCGTGAACAGCGCCTGACCTTTGGGTGTCAGAACGACAAGCCGGGCCCGCTTGTGATGCGGGTTCGGCGCGAAGGCCAGGATCCCCTCTTGCTGCAATTCATTGACGATGCGCTGTACCCCCTGCCGGTTCACGCCCATCTGTCGCGCATGCCATGCCACCGGCTGAGGATATGGGGCATAGGCAATCTCGCCCAGAATTTGCCATCTGGCGCTGGTCAGGCCCAGTTCGGCAACAAGCCTGTCACCGGCCTGCAAAAGCTGACCATTCAGGCGGAACAGCTTCAGGATCAGCGCCGTGACAGCTTGCCCGTTTTTCGTCGGGTCATCAATTTGCATGTCGTCCTCAATTGACAATACATTTTCACTTTGACATCATATTACCAATATTCATGACCAGTAAGGAAGCTGATTTATGGTAACCATCAAACCGCTTGATCCCGATTTTCCGATTCAGCAGCAATTGGGACAGGAGGCCGGTCCCGTCGTGCTGGTGAACCTGTTCACCGTCGATCCCGCAGATCAGGAGGGGCTGGTCGAGGCATGGCGCAACGACGCGCTGTGGATGAAGCAGCAGCCCGGATATATCAGCACACAACTGCACAAGGCGGTCGGTGAAAGCAGCATGTATCTGAATTACGCGGTCTGGGATTCGATCGCGGATTTCCGCGCCGCATTCGCCAATCCCGAATTCCAGAACGCGCTGAGCCACTATCCGTCGACGGCGGTCACATCGCCGCATCTGTTTCAGAAACTCGCCGTGCCAAGCTGCTGCACGGCCTGAACCAGCGCTCAGCTCGGGCCGCCGGGCGGTGGGCCGTCGCGCAGCCAGCCTGCCGCATGGCTCATCCCTTGCAGCCCGGCAAAGGGCAGGAGGCGGGTCAGTTCCGCCTCAAGCCCGGCCAGACGCGCCTTGCCCATGCGGATGCCCGGCTCGGGCCAGAAGGCGGTGATGGCCAGCATGTCGTCCTGCCGCCGGGCATCGAGGCGGCCGATCAGGCGATCCCCCTGCATCACCGGAAAGACGTAATAGCCATATCTTCGCTTGGCGGCGGGCACGAAGATCTCGATCCGATAGCGAAAGCCGAACAGCCGCTCGGCCCGGCCGCGGTCCCGCAGGGCCGGGTCAAAGGGCGAAAGCAGCCGAACCCGGCCTGACGGCTCGGGCAGGGACGCCACCTGTTCCAGCAGATCGGGCGTTGACAAGCTGCGCCGCAAACTGCCATCGGCCAGTTCGATATCCACCGGAACCACGCGCCCTTCGGCCAGCGCGCGGGTGCACCAGCCCTTCGCCTCGGCCGGGGTGGCGATGTCGAAAAATGCGGCAAGCTCTCCGTTCGTGGCAAAGCCAAGCCGCTGCATTGCGGCCATCATCGCCCAGTCGATGACCTGTTCCAGATCCGGCTGCGGCGCGAAATGATCGGCGGGGATCACCCGCTGGCTGAGGTCGTAGAACTTGCGGAACCCCTGCCGGTGACAGACCGCCAATTGCCCCGAGCGCCACAGGAATTCCAGCGCGGTTTTGGACGGGTGCCAGTCCCACCATCCGCCCGAGGCGCGCTTTTCATCCGGGCCGACATCCAGCGAACAGGTGGCGCCGTGATCGGTCACATGCTGCATCACCTGATCGATCTGCGCTTGCCAGCCCTCGCGCCGCCACACGGGCCAGCGCTGGCGCATATGCGCCTCGTCGCGCTGAAATTTCAGCCGCCACATGGGATAGAACTGCATCGGGATGACGGCGGCATCATGTGTCCAATGTTCGAAGGCGGTGCGGTCGCGCCCCACGGCCAATTCCAGCGAACGTGGGCGATACTGGCCGCGCCGCGCCCACAGGATCAGATCATGCGCCCGCGCCAGCGTGTTCACGCTGTCCACCTGAACGAAGCCCAGATCGTCCAGCAGACGCGCCAGATCGCCGGTTTTTCCGTTGCCCGTGCCGGGGCGCAACAGCAGATGCCGGTCCAGAAACAGGCGCCGCGCCTGCTGATTGCTCAGGAAATTCACCGCGATCCGCCTTGCCTGCCGGGGTCGCGCCAGCCTTGCCGATTTGGCGCGGCGCGGCAACACCCCATTGACGGCCCGCGCGCCATGGGCCATGCGGCAGGAATGCTGCGAATTGACGATATCTCTTACTCTATTCAGGGTCGGCCGCTGTTCGAAGGCGCCTCGGCCACCATTCCCGATGGGCACAAGGTCGGCCTTGTCGGCCCCAATGGCGCGGGCAAGACGACGCTTTTCCGCCTGATCCGCGGAGAGCTGTCCCTTGACGGGGGCGAGATCGGCCTGCCGTCGCGGGCACGGATCGGCGGCGTCGCGCAGGAAGCGCCGGGCACGGCGATCTCGGTTCTGGACACGGTGCTGGCCGAAGACAAAGAGCGTGCCGCCCTGCTGGTCGAGGCCGACAGCGCCACCGACGCCCATCGCATTGCCGAGATCCAGACCCGGCTGACCGATATCGACGCCTGGTCGGCCGAGGCCCGCGCGGCCTCGATCCTTGACGGGCTGGGCTTTTCGACCGCCGATCAGGGCCGCCCGACCAGCGATTTTTCCGGCGGATGGCGCATGCGCGTGGCGCTGGCCGGGGTGCTTTTTGCGCAGCCCGATCTGCTGCTGCTGGACGAACCGACGAACTATCTGGATCTGGAAGGCGCGCTGTGGCTGGAAACCTATCTGGCGCGCTATCCGCATACCGTCATCATCATCAGCCATGATCGCGGCCTGCTGAACCGCGCGGTCGGCCACATCCTGCATGTCGAGAACCGTCAGCTGACGCTGTATACCGGCGGCTATGACGGCTTTACCCGCATCCGCGCGGAAAAGCGTGCCCTGCAAGCCGCCGAAGCCAAGAAGCAGCAGGCGCGCCGCGATCATCTGCAAAGCTTCGTGGACCGGTTCCGGGCCAAGGCCAGCAAGGCCCGTCAGGCGCAGGCCCGGGTCAAGATGCTGGAAAAGATGCAGCCCATCACCGCGCCCGAAGAGGCAAAGTTCCACCGCTTCAGCTTTCCCCAACCCGAAGAACTGTCCCCGCCGATCATCGCGATGGAGGGCGTGGCCGTCGGCTATGACGACCGCGCGGTCCTGCGCCGGCTAAGCCTGCGGATCGATCAGGATGACCGGATCGCCCTGCTGGGTCGGAACGGGCAGGGCAAATCGACGCTGTCGAAGCTGCTGGCCGAACGCCTGCCCGCGATGGAGGGCAGCATCACCCGGTCCTCGAAACTGCGCGTGGGTTACTTCGCCCAGCATCAGGTGGATGAACTGTCGCTGAACGAAACCCCGCTGGATCATATCCGCCGCCTGCGCCCGGATGAGGCACCCGCGCGTCTGCGCGCGCGTCTGGCGGGCTTCGGCCTGATGGAGGCGCAGGCCGAAACCCGCGTCGGGCAACTGTCGGGCGGACAGAAGGCGCGCCTGTCGCTGCTGATCGCCACCATCGACGCGCCGCATCTGCTGGTGCTGGACGAGCCGACAAACCACCTGGATATCGAAAGCCGCGAGGCCCTGTCCGAGGCGCTGAACGATTATACCGGCGCCGTGGTTCTGGTCAGCCATGACATGCATCTGCTGGGGCTGGTGGCGGATCGGCTGTGGCTGGTCAAGGATGGCGCGGTATCGGCCTATGAGGGCGATCTGGACGATTACCGCCGCTTTCTTCTGGCCGGGGATGAGCCCGTCAAACCCAAGCCGCCGCCCGCGCCAAAGCCGCCGCGCCGCGCCAGCCGCGATGAATTGCAGCTGATGCGCTCGGAATTGCGCAAGGCCGAAGAGCGGGTCGAGAAACTGGCCGACATGCTGAAAAAGCTGGACAGGAAGCTGGCCGATCCCGAGATCTATCAGAACCCGGTCGAAGCGCAGAAATGGGGCCGCAAACATGCCGAGGCCACGGGCGCCATGGCCCGCGCAGAACAGCTGTGGGAAGAGGCGGTCGAGGCACTGGAGGCAGCCGAACAGCGCTGATCTGTTGCGCAAATGCGCCGCCCTGCCTTCCTGTCGTCCGGGCGCGCGCTGAAGGCTTGTCTGCCTCCACGATTCGGCCCTAAGGACAGGGAAAGTTGCCCACCTACCGGATTTACCCCATGAAGCTCGCTCTGGCCCTTATCGCTGCAACCGCTGCCACGACCGCATCCGCGCAGGATTTCGGCTTTACCGGGCGGACTTTCTCGGTCGATCTGGGCCTCGGCGCCAGCATCGGTCCCGAATTCCCAGGCTCGGATGAGGCGGATGCAGGCGCATGGCTGATCTGGCGGAATGCCGGTTTCGGCGAACCCGGCAGCCCTGACCGCGACGGCTTTGCAATCTCGCCCTCTTTCAACACCGTGGGAGAGCGCAATTCCGCAGATTACGACGATCTGGCCGGGATGAAGGATATCGACCGGGCCTATGAGCTGGGTCTGGGCGTCAGCTATGGCGCGGGCCCTTTCCGCGCCTTCGCCGCATTGCGCCGCGGCTTTGACGGGCATGAGGGCACCGTGGGTGAGGTCGGCGCCCGCTATCGCACCGATCTGAGTGACCGGGTGTCCCTGTGGTCCAGCGTCGGCCTCGGCTATGGCAACAGCGAATACAACAACACCTATTTCGGCGTGACCCCGGACGAGGCCCGCGCCGGCCGCCCGGCCTACACCCCGGGCAGCGGCCTGAACACCGCCGCCATCGCCTTCGAAATGCGCTATGCGGTGACCGAGAAGGTCTCGCTTCTGGGTGAAATCGAATATGCGAAGCTCATCGGCGATTCCGCCGACTCGCCGGTGGTCCAGGACGAATATCAACCCACCCTGCGCCTGGGCGTCGTCCGCACCTTCTCGTTCGACTTCTGATACCTATGCTCCAAACCTGATCAAATCCTTGAAACATGGCTTCCTGTCGGGTCCATGAAACGCACCGGGTTTGCCGGAGGCTCCAACTCCTGAGTAGGATGGAGCATCATGAGCAAGACCACGAACAAGTTTTCTCCTGAAGTGCGCGAGCGCGTCGCTCGGATGTTCCTAGACGGCGCGGGACAGCAGGGCTCTCGCTGGCGAGCGATCAAGTCGATTACCGCGAAGATCGGCTGCTCGCCGAACACGCTGAGCGACTGGGTCCAGAAGGCGGAAGTCGATAGCGGCAAGCGCGCAGGCATTCTCAGCGAGATGGCTGAGAAGATGAATCTGGGTCAGAGATTTCACCTATGTCGCCACCTGGAAGGGCTTCGTCTATGTCGCTTTCGTCATCGATGCCTATGCCCGCAGGATCGTCGGTTGGCGGGTCAGCACCTCGGCCCAGACCGGCTTTGTGCTCGATGCACTCGAGCAGGCTGTCCATGATCGGAGAACGACGAAAGCCATGGGCTGGTTCACCACGGCGATCGTGGCTCGCAATACGTGTCCATTTGATACACCGAGCGCCTCGCTGACACAGGCATCGAACCGTCGGTCGGCAGTGTCGGGGACAGCTATGACAATGCTCTCGCCGAGACCATAAACGGCCTCTTCAAAGCTGAAGTCATTCAACGCCGCGGCCCATGGCGTAGCTTCTATGCCGTCGAATACGCCGCGCTGGAATGGGTCGACTGGTTCAATAACCGCCGTCTTCTCGAGCCCGTCGGGAACATCCCACCAGTCGAGGCAGAGGCCAGCTTCTACGCGGCTCCGGAAACCAAAGACATGGCCGCGTAACTAACCGAAATCAGCCTCCTGACCTGCCCCGGGATTTTTCCTCCAGATGCGATTAGAGTCCGGCCCAACTTGAGGACGGACAATGAAGCGAACGAGATTCACGGACGAACAGATCATCGGCATCCTGGCAGAGCATGAGGCAGGCGCGAAGTGCGCTGACCTGTGCCGGAAGCACGGCATGTCGGAAGGCACCTTCTACAACTGGAAGGCCAAGTTTGGCGGCATGACGGTGTCGGAGGCGAAGCGGCTGAAGGGGCTCGAGGATGAGAACGCCAAGCTGAAGAAGCTGCTGGCCGAGCAGATGCTGGATCTGGCGGCGATGAAGGACCTGGTTGCAAAAAAGTGGTAGGGCCCGCCGTGAAGCGTGAAGCCGTTGCGTATCTTCGGGCCGAGCATGGCCTCTCGGAACGGCGGGCCTGTCACATCGTCGGCGCGGATCGAACGATGATCCGCTATCGATCCCGACGCGCGCCGGATACGGCGTTACGCGGTCGGTTGCGGGACTTGGCCAACGAGCGCCGGCGGTTCGGTTACCGGCGCTTGTTCGTATTGCTGCGCCGCGAGGGCGAGCCCTCGGGGATCAATCGGATCTATCGGCTCTACCGCGAAGAAGGGCTGACGGTGCGCAAGCGGAAGGCGCGGCGCAAGGCGGTCGGAACACGGGCCCCTATCCTGGTCGAGGCGCGGCCCAATGCACGCTGGTCGCTGGATTTCGTCCATGACCAGTTCGATTGCGGGCGAAGATTCCGGGTGCTGAACATCGTCGATGACGTGACCCGGGAATGTTTGGCGGCGATCCCGGACACCTCAATCTCGGGGCGGCGCGTGGCGCGAGAACTGGCCGCCCTGATCGAACGCCGCGGAAAGCCCGGGATGATCGTCTCTGACAACGGCACCGAACTGACCAGTAACGCGATCTTAACCTTTGCCGCCGATCGCGACATTGAGTGGCATTACATCGCCCCGGGCAAGCCGATGCAGAACGGATTTGTGGAAAGTTTCAACGGGCGGATGCGGGACGAGCTGCTCAACGAGACCATGTTCCGCAACCTGGCCCATGCCCGTATCGTGATCGCCGCCTGGGCTGCCGACTACAACACCGAACGCCCGCACTCGGCCTTGGACTACCAGACCCCGGCTGACTACGCGCGGACCCTGACCGCCGCAATCGCCCGCCCCGCTGCGCGAGATGAAAGCTCCGCGCGTCGGGCGATTGCTCAACCTGCGCCAATTGGCGTAAACACTAACCGGGCTCCGGTCGCGGCTGGATGAAAGTTCAGGGGCAGGTCACTCCGGCAAACCTAGTGCGGTTCACTCTGGTGCCAGTCAAAAGACTGCGCCGTGTATCGCAAGTCGATCAAGCGTGACGCCATCGAAGCGCCGTTTGAAGAGATGCTGCGTGCGATGCAGCCCAGCCGCAATCTTGTCGATATCACCACCTCGATGCTGAAACACGCTTGGGGAATGCGGCTTGATCAGCAAGTGGACCAGAAAGCCTATATAGCCAGACAGCTTAAAGCCACGCAAAAGCAAATTGACGGACTGGTCGATAAGATGATCGACTCACAAAGCGCAACCGTGACCAAAGCCATCGAAAGCCGGGTTGAAAAACTGGAAACGGATAAGCTGCTGCTGGCCGAAAAACAGTCTCAATCAAGCAAACCAAAGTGCAGCTTCGAAGAGATTTTCGAACTCTCCATGGTGATTTCTGGCAAGCCCTTATAATGTCTACAGAAATGGCAATCTTGAGCTCAAGAGGATGGTGCTCAGACTCGCCTTTACCAGCCCGGTCGCCTATGATCGCGAAAGCGGCTTTCGAACGCTAGAAGTGTCTGAAATATTTAAGATATTCGAGCCGAGTGCTCTCAAATGTAAAGTGGTGCACCCGAGAGGATTCGAACCTCTGGCCTCTGCCTTCGGAGGGCAGCGCTCTATCCAGCTGAGCTACGGGTGCCTTGGCAACTGCATAGCTGTCCTGATCGGGTCGTGCAACTCTGAAATCCCAAGGGAAAGCGGAAATGAACCCCTAGGCTCCAGACCCATTGATTTCGGGTTGCTTGCGAGATTCAGGCTCTTCAAGGAGACCTGATCCATGAGCAAGCTTTTCTGGCTGACATACGCGCAGATGGAGCATCTGAAGCCCTATTTCCCGAAGTCCCACGGCAAGCCGCGCGTTGACGACCGGCCTGTGTTGAGCGGCATAATCTTCATCAATCGTAATGGTTTGCGATGGTGCGATGCGCCCAAGGCATACGGCCCGGCCAAGACTCTCTACAACCGCTGGAAGCGCTGGAGCGATAACGGTGTCTTCGCCCGGATCCTGATGGGATTGGCAGCCGAAGGAACTGAGCATCAGACGATCATGATGGACGCGACTTATTTGAAAGCCCACCGCACGTCATCGAGCCTGGCGGTCAAAAAGGGGGGCGCGCTCGCCAGATAGGCCGGACCAAGGGGTTCGAGGGAAGAAGAAACAGTCCAGTGGACAGTTTCGCCCAAGAACGGAACACCAAGCTGCACGCCGTCACCGACGCGGAGGGCCGCCCGATCCGGTTATTCATCTCGGCCGGTCAGGTCAGATGGAGTGGTTGCCGCCCTCCCTAGATGGCATCGCAATGTGCCAAGGCCGTGGTGTTCAACGCCACGAGCAGGGGAGGATGGCGATATGAAGAATATGATGATCGGGGTCGATCTGGCACAGGCAGTTTTCCAGGTTCATGCTGCGCTTCGGACGGGGGAGGTCCAGTTCCGCAAGAAGCTGACGCGGAAGCAATTCCCCGCGTTCATGGCGCAGCAAGAGCCCAGCATGGTAATTTTCGAGGCGTGCGGCAGTGCACATTTTTGGGCCCGCGAGATGGAAGCGCTTGGACACGAGGTAAAGCTTATCGCACCGCAATACGTGCACCCCTTCGTGAAGCGGCAAAAAAATGATGCGGCCGATGCTGAGGCGATTGTCATTGCGGCACGCCAGCCTGAGATGCGTTTCGTGGAGCCCAAGACAGTCGAGCAACAGTCTTGCGCGGCCGTTTTCCGTGCTCGGGAACGCCTGGTGCATCAGCGGACCGCAGATGTGAATGCGTTGCGGGCGCTCCTTTATGAGCACGGCCATGTGTTTCCGGTCGGCATGTCTCACCTCGCTCGTATGACGGCGTTTGTGCAGGATGAGACCAGCGACTTGCATGCACTGATCCGGGACCCACGCGGCGATCAGCGTTCCTGCGCCCAGACCCGCGATGAATGTCTGCGTACCCCATGATCCAAAGGGCGCCTCCATCACCAGCCGCTCGTCCCGCCGAGACCAGCCTCGCTGGCGGGTCAAGTTGGTTTTGACGGCGGTTTCGTCAATAAAGACAACGCGATCCGGTCGGGCCGCGACGGCTGGCAGGCGATGCTTGATCCAGTCCTGGCGTTGTTGCCTTACCTGTGCGCGCCGCCGCTCGGTTGCGACCAACGACTTTTTTTGTACGTGAAGCCGAGCTTGCGCAGGAACCGTCCAATCGCATCCGGGTGCGCCTGAACACCGGTAGCATCCGCCAGCGCACCGGCCAGTTCGGGCATGGTCATGTCGCCGTCCTGATTGATCAGTTCGATGAGAAACGAGCGATGAGGATTAAGCTTCCCCTTGCCCCGAGGCTGACCTTGCGGGGAAGCGCATGCGTGTCCCCTTCGTCGGATCGCAAGGCCCCAACGCGCCCCGGTGGCAGATGAAAGCTTCAGGCGCAACGCCGCCGCCCGCCCGCTCAACCCTTCTTCAATCAATCTCTGAAACCGCGCCCGAAGCGCATTCGGCAAAGGTGCTGACATGATCCATCCTCCCAGACAAGTTGAATCACAGATTAGCCCTTAAGGAAATCCATTCAGATTCAGGTTTTGCGTCGGATGCTATAAGTCAGTGTCCCAAGCTCAGATTGTCTCGAAGACCGGCAGATGGATCATGTGCTCGGCTCCCCATATCATCCGCAAACCCAAGGCAAGATCGAGCGATGGCACCAGACCTTGAAGAACCGCATCTTGCTGGAAAACTAGTACCTGCCCGTTGATCTCAGGTAGCAGATCGATGCCTTTATCGACCCATCTTGACACACAGACGCCGTCAGGGGGCGGTCACATCATCAAGGCCAAGTCGATGTGTATGGCGATTCACTGAACCAGAGGTCTGTGGTTCTTCATGTGTCGCACGGCCAGTTTGCGGGCCAGGCGGCCCGAGACCAGTTCGCGGGCGGCGAGGGGATGGTGGTCCGGTCGTGCAAGTTCGGGGAAGATTGCGAAGATCTCATTGCGGGCGGCGGGGCCGACCGATTTCAGTGCCTGGGCCCCGGTGAACAGGGATTCTGATTCCGCGCCATTGGACAACACGATCTGATGCGCGTCGAAGAGGAAATGGACATAGGTGACTTCGTGCAGATCCTCTGCCAGGTCGATACCCTCGATCTCGCAAAGCTGGCGCGCGGGGACCAGAACCTCATGCGTGCCGAACATCTTCTGGGCGATCTTCGAACGGACGAGGATCCGGTGCTGAGGGGAAACGATCAGGTCGGATCTGGGCAGACCATTGCCAAGCGCGCCTGCCGTGATGCGGATCGGGCGCAGGTTCGGATGGGCCTCCAGCATTGCCGCGTCAAGCTTGCGAGAGCCGATCCAGCGGATTGTCTGTGGCCCCGCGTCGCGCGTCTGGACCTGATCGCCCACGGACAGGTCGCCGGCCGCGACCTCGCCCGCGGGGGTCTGGATCAGCGCATCGGCGCCGAAGCAGACGACATTTGTATTGTCCCAGGTCAGGTCGGAACCGGCAACGGCAACTCCGTCCTTCTGGATCTTCATCGTGATCCCGGCCTGGTTCAGCACGCCATCGGCATCCTGATCCGCACGCATCCAGGACAGCGGGTTGAAATAGGTCTTTTCCCCCGCTTCAAGAGCGGCCGCATTATAGGCGTCCAGATTGGCCTGGTTGTAATAACCGCTCAGATCGACGAAATCGTTGTCGTCCTGACCGGTATTTGCCTGAATGTTGCCATTGGTAAAATTCTGACCGGCGCCGGTATTGAAATCGGTGATCAGATCGCCATCGCCTGCGACAAAGGTATCGAAACCCTCACCCCCGGTATTGACGTCGGCCCCCGCGCCGCCATCGATCAGATCATCGCCAGAGCCGCCGTCGAGCGTGTCGTTTCCCGCGCCGCCAAAGACGGTGTCATCGCCATCCTGTGCGAAGATGACGTCATTGCCGATGCCGCCATCGATCGCATCATTGTCGTCGCTGGCGCCTTGCAGGAAGTCCAGCTTGACGGTCTGACCCGTACCGGCATTGACAAGATGGTAGCTGCCATCTTTTGCCTGAACGATGATCGGCGGGTTGGTGGTTGCCGTCATTCCGGGGATTTCGGTTTCCAGCGTGAAGGTGCCGTCGTCACTGATCGAAAACAGCCGGGTATTGTCGCCGCTGAGATCGGTCACGATGACGATCGGCTCACCATTGATATAGTTCACCTCGCTGAGGTTGGTGGCATAGTCCCCTTGCCCGACAAGCGCGTCGGTCTGAACAAGCTTGCCGCCGGGATCAAGCCGGTACAGCGCGACCTCTTCGGCATTGGAGTTCGAATAGGCCAGATAGGTCGCTCCATCCGGCTTGACATAGACATCGGCGTCGCTGTGCAATGTGGTTTCGGTCGTCGCGACAACCGTGTCCCTTGGGGTCAGCGCACCCGTCGTCGGGTCGATCTCGAACAGCTGGATGCCGTTGCGATAGGCGACTGCCATGTAATCGACATTATCGATCGTGACCGTCGACATCCCGGCCGGACCGCTGGCGGTCGGGACATTGAAGGTCGTATCCTCGGTGATCTTGCCGGTGACCGGGTCATAGATCTGACGCGAGATATACGAGTTCTGGAACCGCGACGCGTAAAGATAGACGGTGCCGTTATCGGCGACATAGACTTCGTGATCATTGGTCAGGCCGCCATCCTGATACTCTTGGCTGCCGCCATATTGCAGCGCACCTTTCAAGGTAAGCGTTCCGCCCGAGCCGAGTTCCCAAGCGGTCACGCCTGAGCCGTTTTGCGAGGTCAGAAAGATCGTGGTCTTGCCGTTGATGACCTCGATATTTTGGAAATTCGTCGCGCTGCCATAGGCGCGGACATTTTCGGTGATGGTCGAACTGCCGCCCGAACCTGTGGTCAATGTGCCGCTGGTATTGTTGTTCTTGAACGTCATCCAGTCGGTTTTTGTCAGCGATCCATCGTCATTCAGGCGATAGATCGACATATAGCCGTTAACGGCCTGCACAGCCGTGATGACAAAGGGATTCCCGTCGACCGTAACCGTATTCCAATAGGTCGGATTGATCGGCGTGGTGCCATTGTCGATATTGGTGAAGGTGGTGTCGTTGGTCTTGACGCTACCAGCCGTGATCTGGATATCCGCGTCGCCGGGCGTGTTGGCATCATTATTGCCATAGATCGTGTCGTCGCCGTCGCCGCCGATCAGATTGTCGTTACCCAGACCGCCTTCGAGCACGTCATTTCCGCTGCCGCCCTCAAGCGTGTCATTGCCGGAATCGCCGATCAGCCTGTCGTCGTTATCGCCGCCCAGAATGCTGTCATCGCCGCCGCCGCCGGAAATGGTGTCATTGCCGGCTTCACCCATCAGCGTATCAGCGCCCGCCCCGCCGGAGATAGAGTCGTTATCGGCGCCGCCATAGATCAGATCGTCGCCAAGGCTTCCGTCCAGCGTGTCGGCGCCACCGTCGCCATAGATGGTGTCATTGCCGCCTTCGCCGATGATGACGTCGTTTTCGCTGCCCCCCCGGACCAGGTCGGCGCCCGAGCCTGCACGGATATTATCGGTGCCTTCATCGCCATAGATGGTATCATTGCCGTTACCGCCAGAGATCTCGTCATTGCCCGTGCCGCCAACGATCGAATCCGCCCCGTCGCCTCCGCTGAGATTGTCGTTTCCGCTTCCACCCAGGATGGTATCGTTGCCGGTCCCGCCCTGGATCAGGTCATCATCCGCGCCGCCATCGATATAATCGTCGCCGACCTGACCATAGAGCGAGTCATTCCCGGCACCCCCCAGCAACCGGTCATTCGCGGAACTGATCGTATAGGTTCCGGCCGCCGTCCCCGGCTGCTTGGCGACCGAGTAATATTCCGTGCGGTCGACATTCCCGATCACCCGACCGCCATTCAGCGGGACGCTCTCGCTCCAGGTTTCGCCGGGCTGCAGGACATGCTGCAGGATAATGCTGCCACCGACATAGACGCTGTAGATATAGACCGTATCGGTCGAATTGTTGACATAGGTCTGGGTGCCGCTGACACCGCTATCCGTGCCCCTCGCGATCAGCGGATTGATATTCGCTTCGCCATAGATCGTATCCGCGCCGCCATTGCCGGACAGCGTGTCATTGCCAAAGCCGCCCGAGACCGTATCGCCATCAGCGCCACCGGTATAAGAGTTGTTCGCGCCATTGCCGTTATAGGTCGCCATGCTTTGGGTCCGTCATTCAGGCGAAGTGCGACAGGTCAAAGCAGCACCGTCGTCCCGGGGCCGCGCTGTTCTACACAGGCGCAGCTTTTCCAGAGGCGATAGGACAAAACCGAACTCGTCACCCAACTCCGCAAAAAGGGTTGCTCATACCAGCGTTCAGGCGAGTGGTAGCAATACGGTGGCAGATGTGCTGATGGGACCACATATCAGCGAGCGTGGGCCGATATGATACGCACTTGCAGCCACAGACCGCTACGGATCGTCTCAAGCTTCATTCGTCTGATCGGACAATAGGCCAACTTACCGTTTCAGTCAAAATCCCTTTATCAGCAATTTTATTTTGTTTTAGACGATTAGGTGTTTAGTCCCATGGTGCATTCTTCGATGGCCGCAGATCAGTAAACCGCTGCACAATGGGACTAATCAGCTAGACGATCCCGCCGCCCGCGCCTGATGATTTCGGGCGCTTTTCCGCGACCTCGGCACGATAGGCCGAAGCGCGATAGGTCGCCACCGGGTCAATTGCCGCGTTCGCGCGAAGGCGCGCCATGGCCAGGATCGGTTCGACATCGGTCCGGAATGCCGCCCGCAAGGTGGCCGCGGCCATGAGCGCGTCGCTTTCACGCTGATAACCTTCCAGCGCGATGCGATCCACCAGCGAGGCCTGAACAAAGGCGCGCTGGATCTCGCAGGCAGAGATGATCAGGCTTTCTATCGGGTCGGTGACATTGTGGCTTTGATCGATCATATGCGCCAGATCCAGGCCGGCTGTGCCCTCAAGCTCGACAAGCTCGTTGAAGACAAGGAACAGGCGGAAGGGCTCTATCGTGCCGCTATCCAGATCGTCATCACCATATTTGCTGTCATTGAAATGAAAGCCGCCCAGTTTGCCCGCGCGGATCAACCGCGCCACGATCATCTCGATGTTCACATTGGGCGCGTGATGGCCCAGATCGACAAGACATTGCGCCTTTTCGCCCAGTTCCTGCGCGATCATCAGGCTGCTTCCCCAGTCCTGAACCACGGTGGAGTAAAACGCGGGTTCGTAGATCTTGTGCTCGCTGAAAATCCGCCAGTCATCGGGAAGACCGGCATAGATCCGGTGCATGGACTCCAGATAGCGATCGAATTGTTTCGACAGTGAGGTCTGGCCGGGAAAGTTCGAGCCGTCGCCGATCCAGACTGTCAATGCCTTTGATCCGATCTGCCGCCCGATCTCGATACATTCAAGGTTATGCGCGACGGCCTGTTCACGGGTCGCGCTGTCAGCATGCGACAGTGATCCGAATTTGTAGCTGAGGGCCTGACCGGGCTGATCCTGAAACGTATTCGAGTTCATCGCGTCGAAGGCCAGTCCGGTTTCCTCGGCCTTTTCGCGCAGCAAGGCGGGATCGGCCTTGTCCCAGGGGATGTGCAGGCTGACGCTGGGGGTGGCATCGGTCAGTTGGTGAATGACGGCGCAATCGTCCAGCTTGTCCATGATGCCGTTTGGCTCTCCCTCACCGGGAAAGCGCGCAAAGCGGGTGCCGCCCGTTCCGGTGCCCCAACTTGGCACGGCCACGCCAAAGGCCATCGCGCGCGCTGTCAGCGCCTCGATGTCGATACCCCGGCGTGCCAGCCGGCTGCCAAGGGCGTCGTAATCCGCGCTGAGATCGGCCGTGCGAGCGGCGTTTTCCGCCTCGATAATCTGTGCATTGATCATGGCTTACCTCGTGAAGGCCTGGACGTTGCCTGCGTCCACGTTAAGAATGTTGCCGGTCGATTTCGCGGACAGATCGCTTGCGAAGAAATAGGCGCCTTCGGCGATGTCCTCGGGGAGTACCGAGCGTTTCAGCATTGATCGTTGACGATACATCTCTTCCAGCCCGTCCTTGTCGGTCTTGTAGGTCGAGGCACGCTGGTCAAGCCAGTCACCCGACCAGATCCGCGAGCCGCGCAGAACGGCGTCGGGATTGACCACATTGACGCGGATACCTGCCTCGGCGCCCTCCAGCGCAAGGCAGCGGGCCAGATGGATCTCGGCCGCCTTGGCCGTGCAGTAGGCCGAGGCATTGGGGCTTGCCGCAAGCCCGTTCTTCGATGCCACGAAGATCACGGCGCCGCCGATATCCTGCTTGCGAAAGGTCTTGAACGCCTCGCGGCTGACCAGGAAATAGCCGGTGGACAGGATGTCCATGTTCTTGTTCCATAGGGCCAGCGTAGTCTCTTCCAGCGGTGCGGAAGAGGCAATACCGGCATTCGAGACCAGAATGTCGTTGCCGCCGAATTCGACAGCCAGATCGTCAAAGGCGGCGATGACCTGATCTTCGTCGGTGACATTCATCAGCACCGTTCGCACCACATCCGCACCGAATTGCGCGTCCAAGCCGGTTTTGACCGAGGTCAGCGCATCCGCATCAATATCGGCCAGCATGACGCAGGCGCCTTCGCGCAGGAAGCGTTCGGCGGTTGCGGCGCCAATCCCGCCCGCGCCACCCGTCACCAGCGCGACGCGCCCCGCAAGCGATTTCGGCTTGGGCATGCGCTGCAACTTGGCCTCTTCCAACAGCCAGTATTCGATATCGAAGGCTTCCTGCTCGGGCAGGCCCTGATAGGTGCTGACGGTCGAGGCGCCGCGCATCACATTGATGGCGTTGACGTAGAACTCGCCCGAGATTCGGGCCGTGGCCTTGTCCAGCGCGAATGTGATCATGCCGACGCCCGGCACCAGATAAACCACGGCATTCGGGTCGCGAAGGGCCGGGCTGTCATCATGTTTGCAGCGCTCGTAATAGGCCGCGTAATCATCGCGATAGGCGGCGACGGCGTCGGGAAGGCCTGCAATCACCGCATCCAGATCGGGATCGGCCGGGTCGAAATCGATGACAAGGGGCCTGATCTTCGTGCGCAGAAAGTGATCGGGGCAAGACGTGCCAAGGGGCGCAAGATCGTCCAGCATGGCCGAGCCGACAAATTCCAGCACCGCATCCTGATCATCGAAATGGCCGACCTTGTGGCGATCTTTCGAAATCAGGCCGCGGATGACCGGCATCAGCCGGGCCGCGATGTTTCGGCGCTCTTCGGGGTTCAGCGTCGGGCTTTTCTGGCCGCCAAAGGCTGCTTTGCCGCTGGATTTCCGCTCTAGCCATGCGGCCGCCTTGTTGATGATTTCAAGCGTGGTCAGGTAGCAATCCCTGGCATCGTCGGCCCATGTGAAAAGCCCGTGGCTTTCCAGAACGGCCCCGCGCATCTGCGGATTTTCACGCGCAAGCTTTTCAAGCCACAGACCCAGCTCGTATCCGGGTTTTTTCCACGGCAGCCAGCCGATTTCATCGCCAAAGATCTCTTGCGTCAATTCCCGCGAGTTGACCGAGGCGGCAATCGCGATGATGGCATCCGAATGGACGTGATCGACATGTTTGCGCGGCACATAGGCATGAAGCGGCGTGTCGATTGACGCCGCGCGCGGGTTCAGCCCGAAGGTGCAATGGGGCAGGTAGGCGACCATCTCATCCTCGTGTTCGACGCCGCGATATTTCCCCTTCAACGCGTGCAGCTTGTCCATGTAAAGCGTCGAGAAGCCATCGATCCTGATTGATCCGATATCGCCACCCGAGCCCTTTACCCAAAGCACCTCAACCGGTTCGCCGGTCAGCGGGTCGGTCTCCGTGACCTTCGCAGAGGTGTTGCCCCCGCCATAATTGGTCACCCGCTTGTCCGATCCCAGCAGATTCGAGCGATAGAGCAGCTTTTCCGATTCGCTCATCGATGCGGCTTCGGTGTCGTCCCAAAGGTTTTCCAGCCGATTGCCGGTGTGATTGATAGTCATGGATGCCTCCCTGGATCGCGGCGAATGCCTGTGCTGAGACTGCCGATACGACATCATCAGGGCTAAAGTCAATCAAAAACGATCAAATGCAATCTTAAACCGATCAATAAATGCAAATTTTGATTGTTTATGATTGACTATGCGTCTTAACTTTGAGAAGCTGCCAGGCAAGGGAGAGAATCTTATGTTGGAAACCGAGCGTCACCGCATCATTCTGTCGGCCGTTCAGGAAAGGCCGGTGGTCACCGTCAGCGATTTATGTGACCTGACCGGCGCGTCCGAGGCCACAGTGCGCCGGGATATCGCTCATTTGCACATGGCCAAGAAGCTGCGCCGCGTTCGTGGTGGCGCAGAGGCGATTTCACCGCCTCAATTTGTCGGCATCAACGCACGACCCTTTGCCTTTAATGAAACGATCAACATCGCGCAGAAGCGCGCAATCGCGCGCGCCGCTGTCGATCTGTGTCAGGACGGCGATGCCATCATCATCAATGGCGGCACCACCACCTTCCAGATGGTCCACCCGCTGACGGCCAAGCGGATGCAGGTCTTTACCAACAGCTTTCCCATTGCCGAGCATCTGCTGAAGCAATCCAAGAATACGGTCCTGCTGCCGGCCGGCGCCATCTATCGCGAACAGAATATCATCCTGTCGCCCTTCGATGCCGATGGCAGCGATCATTTCTGCGCCAGCCGGATGTTCATGGGCTGTCGTGGGCTTGGTCCCCTTGGCCTCATGGAAGGTGACCCGCTTCTGATTCAGGCCGAGCAGAAGCTGATAGATCAGGCGGATGAACTGGTGGTTCTGGCCGACAGCTCGAAATTCGGTCAGCGATCCAGCCTGCTGCTGTGCCCGCTGAGCCGCATTCACACCGTCATCACCGATGACGGGATCGAGGATCATGTCGCCCAGATGCTGGAGGCCGCCGAAATCAGGCTGATCGTGGCCGAGGTGGCCGCGACCGACCGAAAGAAAAGCGCAGAGCGGTAGCGCTTTGCGGATCAAAGGGAGGAACAGATGAGTAAACTGACGAACATACTGACCAGCGTTGCACTGGCATCCGCCATGATGGCGGGGAACGCGCAGGCCCAGGACGACATGCGTATCGCGCTGGTCGTGAAGGCACTTGGGATCGGCTTTTTCGAGGCCGCCAATAAAGGTGCAGAAGAAGCTGCGGCCGAACTTGGCAATGTCGAAATCATCTATACCGGACCGACCGACACCACCGCCGAGGGCCAGATCGAGGTTATCAACAGCCTGATCGCCCAGCGTGTCGATGCAATCGCGGTCAGCGCCAATGATACCGATGCGCTGGTGCCGACACTCAAGAAAGCCATGGATCGCGGCATTACCGTGATCAGTTGGGATTCGGGCGTCGCGGCCGAGGGTCGCCAGATGCAACTGAACCCGTCTTCTGCGCCGCTGATCGGCAATATGATCATCAAGCTTGCCGCCGACCACCTGCCAGCCGAGGGCGGCCAGGTCGCCGTGCTGTCGGCGACGACCACATCGACGAACCAGAACACATGGATCGAAGAGATGAACAAGGTGGCGGGCGATTATCCCGATGTCGAGATCGTCGGCACTGTCTATGGCGATGATCTTGCCGACAAATCCTATCGTGAGACGCAGGGCCTTATCCAGACCTATCCCGATCTCAGGGCCATCATCGCGCCGACCTCGGTCGGGATCGTGGCCGCCGCGCAGGCTGTCACCGATGCCGGCAAGATCGGAGAGGTGAATGTGACGGGCCTTGGCCTGCCCTCGGAAATGGCGGGTCATGTCAAATCCGGGGCTTCGCAATCCTTCGCGATCTGGAACCCGATCGATCTGGGCTATTCCGCCACGATGATCGCATATCACCTTGCCAAGGGCGACGCGACGGCCGAGCCGGGCGCGACCATTCCCATCGGCCGCATGGGCGAGGTGGTTCTGGACGACAATACCGAGGCCGCCATGGCCGACCCCTTCGTCTATGACGCAAGCAACGTGGACGAGTTCAGCTCGGTCTTCTGAAACCGGCAAGTTCCGGTCCGCGTGCGCCAGGCGCGGACCATCTTTTATCTGTCGAAGGAAACGTCATATGCAGGCCGATCTTGTGCCGCAGGATGGCGCAGCCCCCGTGCTGTCGCTGCGCGGCATCGTCAAGACATTTCCCGGTGTGCGCGCGCTTGATGGCGTGCTGCTGGATCTCTATCCGGGTCAGGTCACCGCGCTGATCGGGGAAAACGGCGCGGGAAAATCCACTATCGTCAAGGTTCTGACCGGGATCTATCAGCCCGAAGAGGGGCAGATCCTGATTGACGGCATCGAGGTCGCCTTGCCAACCGCGCAGGTGGCGGGGCAGGCGGGTGTAACCGCGATCCATCAGGAAACGGTTCTTTTCGACGAGTTGACGGTGGCCGAGAATATCTTCATCGGCCATGCGCCGCGCGGGTCCTTTGGCCTCATCGACCGTCGCGCGATGCGCCGCCGCGCGTCAGAAATCCTGCAAAGCATCGGCGCCGATCTTGATCCGGGCGCAAAGCTTCACGATCTGGGGATCGCCAGCAAGCACCTTGTCGCGATTGCGCGCGCCCTGTCGATCGATGCGCGTGTCGTGATCATGGATGAGCCGACGGCGGCGCTGTCCCATAAGGAAATCGCCGAACTTTACGAACTGGTTGAAAAGCTGAAGGCGCAGGGCAAGGCGATCCTGTTCATCAGCCATAAATTCGACGAGATTTTCCGCATTGCCGATCGCTGGACGGTGTTCCGCGATGGTCAATTCGTCGATGAGGGTCAGATCGCCGCGACGAATGAGGCAGAGCTGGTTCAGCTGATGGTCGGCCGCTCGGTCGATCAGATCTATCCCAAGCGCCCGGCGACGATTGGCGGGCCGGTGCTGACCGTGGCAGGCTATGCGCATCCGACCGAGTTCGATGACATAAACTTCACATTGCACGAAGGTGAGATCCTGGGGTTCTACGGGCTGGTCGGCGCTGGCCGGTCAGAGCTGATGCAGGCGCTGTTTGGCATCACGCAGCCATCACGGGGCGCGACACGGATTGGCGATGATGTGAAGGTCATCCGCTCGACCGCGCAGGCCGTGGATGCCGGTATCGTCTATGTTCCCGAGGATCGCGGGCGGCAAGGCACCGTCAAGGGGCTGCCCATCTATCAGAACGTGACGCTGCCATCACTGGCCCGGACCAGCCGTTCCGGTTTCCTGCGACAGGCAGAGGAATTTGCGCTGGCCCGCGACTATACCCAGCGGCTTGATCTGCGCGCCGCGAGTCTGGATCAGGAAATCGGCCAATTGTCGGGCGGCAATCAGCAGAAAGTGGTCATCGCCAAATGGCTGGCCACGCGCCCGCGGATCATCATTCTTGATGAGCCGACCAAGGGGATCGACATCGGATCAAAGGCCGCGGTCTATGATTTCATGTCTGAACTTGCCGCGCAGGGCCTTGCCGTCATCATGGTCTCAAGCGAGATCCCCGAGGTGCTGGGCATGTCCGACCGCGTGATCGTGATGCGTGAAGGGCGTATCGTCGGCCAGTTCGACCGGGACAGGATGACGCCCGAGCATCTGGTGCGTGCCGCCGTCGGGATCGAAGGGGTCGCCGCATGAGCCTGCTCAGATCCCGCGAACTGATCCTGGCCTTCGCCATACTGGCCCTGCTGATCGCGATTGCGGCCCGATTTCCGGGCTTCGTCACGCCGCGCAATCTGGCCAAGGTGTTCACCGACACCTCGCCGCTGATCCTTCTTGCGCTGGGGCAGATGATCGTGATCCTGACCAGATGTATCGACCTTTCGGTGGCGGCAAATCTGGCGCTGTGCGGAATGGTCGCGGCGCTGTTGGATGGCGCCGGGATCCCCCTGCCGGTGATCCTGCCGACTGTCGTTGCGCTGGGCGCTGCCCTTGGCGCAGTCAACGGCCTTCTGGTCTGGAAGCTGGCGATCCCCTCGATCGTTGTCACGCTGGGTACGATGACGATCTATCGCGGCACGATCTTTCTGCTGACCGGCGGCGCATGGATCAATGCCCATCAGATGAGCGATGCCTTCAAGGCCTTTCCCCGAGCCATGATCCTTGGTCTGCCGGTGATGGCCTGGATCGCCATTCTGGCCATTCTGGGCGTGGCGGTCCTGCTGAGCCGCACCCCCCTTGGCCGCGCCTTTTATGCCGTGGGTGGGAACCCGCATGCGGCGGTCTATACCGGGATCTCGGTCGGGCGCACGCAATTTGCGGCCTTTGTCATCGCCGGCGCATTGGCAGGATTGACGGGCTATCTTTGGGTTGCGCGCTATGCCGTGGCCTATGTCGATATCGCGGCTGGCTTCGAACTTGACGTTGTCGCCGCCTGCGTGATCGGGGGCATCGCGCTGACCGGTGGTTCGGGCACTGTGGCGGGCGCAGTGATGGGCGCGCTGTTCCTTGGCATCATCAAGAACGCCCTGCCGGTCGTCGGGATCTCACCCTTCTGGCAGATGGCGATTTCGGGTGCGGCCATCCTGATCGCGATTGCCGTCCATGCCGCCAGCCAACGAGAGTCTGGCCGCATCATCCTGAGACAAGCGGAGGAGCAGGCATGAGCACCACCGAAGAAACCCCGATGCGGGCGACGGGACGGCAGATCCCCGACCGGCTGACGCGTCCGGGCGCACGGCTGCTGAAAAGCTGGGAGGCGCTGCTGCTGATCGTGGCTGTCGCGATCTTCATCCTGAACAGCCTTGCCTCACCCTATTTCCTTGATCCGTGGAACCTTAGCGACGCGACATTCAACTTTACGGAAAAGGCCATGATCGCCTTTGCCATGGCGATGCTGATCATCGCGGGCGAAATCGACCTGTCGGTGGGTGCCATCATTGCGCTGGCCTCGACCGTGATGGGGGTGGCCATGACCGAGGGGGCTTCGACCTTCGTGATCGTGCTTCTTGGGCTTGGCACGGGTCTGGCATGCGGGGCGTTCAACGGCATTCTGGTGGCGCGGTTTGGCCTGCCTTCAATCGTCGTCACCATCGGCACGATGAGCCTGTTTCGCGGGATCAGCTATATCGTGCTGGGCGATGGTGCCTTTACCGGCTATCCGCCCAGCTTCGCCTGGTTCGGTCAGGGTTACGTGTTCTGGGTCATCACCGTTGAACTGGTGATCTTCGCGATTGCCGCGCTGATTTTCGGCGTGCTGCTGCACCGCACCAATTTCGGGCGTGCCGTCTATGCGATTGGCAATAACGCGACTGCCGCGCGCTTTTCGGGCATCCGGGTCGAGCGGGTGAAGTTCATCCTGTTCCTGCTGACCGGTCTTCTCAGCGGCATTGCCGCGATCTGCCTGACCTCTCGCCTTGGATCGACCCGGCCATCCATCGCCACCGGTTTCGAACTTGAGGTCGTGACCATCGTGGTGCTGGGCGGGGTCAGCATTCTGGGCGGCGCCGGGTCGATTCCGGGCGTTGTTCTGGCTGCATTTGTCATGGGGCTGGTCACCTTCGGACTGGGCCTTCTGAATGTGCCGGGGATCGTGATGTCGATCATCGTGGGCGCGCTGCTGATTGGCGTGATCGCCTTGCCGCGCCTTTGGTTCATGCTGAGGAGGCGGTGATGCAGAAATACGCGTTTCGCATGATGCTTAATCCCGGTGCGGCTGATGAATACCGGCGCCGCCACGATGCGATCTGGCCCGAACTGGCGGCGCTGCTGCGTCAGGCCGGGGTCGAGGATTATTCGATCCACCTCGACCCTGAAACGAACGCCCTTTTCGGCGTGATGTGGCGTCGCGACGATCATGGGCTGGATGCGCTGCCGGATCATCCGGTGATGCGCAAATGGTGGGCGCATATGGCCGATCTCATGGTGACGCATGAGGATAACGAGCCGGTCGCGGTGCCCCTGATCCCGATGTTTCACCTGCCATGACACATATCGCCGTCATAGATATCGGCAAGACCAACGCAAAACTTGCCCTGGTCGATGGAGAGAGCCTGACCGAAATTGCCGTGGTCACGCGTCCCAACCGTCCGCTTGTGGGCCCGCCATGGCCGCATGCCGATCTGGAGGGGCACTGGCAGTTCTTTCTGGCCAACCTGACGCAATTCAACCGTGATCACGGGGTTGACGCGATTTCGGTGACCACCCACGGCGCGGCCGCCGTTCTGCTTGACAGATCGGCAAGGCTGGCGGTGCCGATGCTTGATTACGAACATCACGGCCCCGACATGCTGCATCGTCGCTATGACGCGCTGCGCCCACCTTTCGAAGAGACCGGATCGCCACGGCTGCCTGCCGGGTTGAATCTGGGGGCGCAACTGCACTGGATTCTGGAAACGCATCCCGACCTTTCCGGTGGGCTTGGGCATATCGTGACCTACCCGCAATATTGGGGCTGGCGCTTGACGGGCCAGCTGGCAAGCGATGTCACCTCGCTTGGTTGTCACACCGATCTTTGGGACCCGTGGAATGGCAGGCTATCCTCGCTGGTCGATCGTATGGGCCTTGGCGGGATGATCCCGGCGGCGCGGCGATCGAATGATGTGCTGGGCACATTGCGTCAGGATCTGGCTGCGGAAACTGGACTACCGGCGGCGACGCCCGTGGCTGTGGGGATCCATGACAGCAACGCTTCGCTTTACCCCTATGTTCTTGGGCGGCAGGCACCGTTTACGGCGGTCTCGACCGGAACTTGGGTCGTGGCCATGGCGGTGGGCGCGGCACCGCAAAAGCTTGATGCCAGGCGCGATGTGTTGGTGAATGTGAATGCGCTTGGACAGCCTGTGCCCTCGGCCCGGTTCATGGGTGGCCGGGAATACGAACTGATCCGCGCCGGCAGCACGGCCCAGCCAGATGAAAGGGATCGCGACGAGGTGCTGAAAAAGGCCATGATGATCCTTCCGGCCATCGAACCGGGATCTGGCCCGTTTCAGGGGCGCGAAATGCGCTGGACCACCCGGCCCCAGACCGAGGGGCAACGCCTTGTGGCGCTGTCATGGTATCTGGCCCTGATGACCGAAACCTGCCTTGGGCTGATCGGCGCGCGCGGCCCGACCATCATCGAGGGGCCTTTCGCGCGCAATTCCGATTTTATCGATATGCTGGCGGCGCTTCGCCCCGACGGCGTTGAGACGGCAATCTCGGCGACGGGGACATCGGCGGGCGCCGCTTTGCTGTGCCTGCCCGGATCAGGGGCGCCCAAGACGCTGCGGCATAGCCCCTCTGAACAGGGCGCTGCGCTGCGCGATTATGCCAGGCAATGGCGCGCGGCGGTGATCGCGGCGGGTCAGCCGGGATAGCCAAGCGCAAGAGAGGCCGTCTTTCCGGCATCGGTAAGCCGCTGAACATATTCGGGTTTTCGTGCTTCATCAAAGCGGAACAGCGGAAAGGCCATGCTGATTGCCGCAACCGATTTTCCGGTATGGTCCAGAACCGGCACCGCCATGCAGCGCACGCCCGCCTCGCTTTCCTCGACTTCTTCGGCATAGCCGCGCGCGCGCGTCTCGATCAGCTGTGCGAACAGCGTTTCAGGCTCGGTGATCGTGGCGGGGGCCAGCTTGACGAAATCCATCTTCGCAAAGCGCTCTCGGATCTCTTCATCATCGCGAAAGGCCAGCAAGGCCTTGCCCAGCGATGTCGAATGCAGCGGATTACGTGCGCCCAGCGTGGATTGCATCGACAGGTTATAGGCCGAGTCGTATTTGTGGATATAGGCGACGCGCTGGTCGAAATTATCCATCACCCCAAGATTGATCGATTCCCCGATCGCGCGCGACAATTTCCCCATCTCGCGGTCGCAGACGCGCAGCAGATCCTCTTGCCCGCGCAGGATGCGCGCGCCAAGACCGAAAAGTTTCAGCGTCAGGCCGTATTTTTCGGTATCGGTCTCTTGCTCGACATAGCCAAGATCGACCATGGTTTGCAAAAGGCGGTGCGCTGTCGTCTTCGAGGTCATGGCGCGTTGCGCGATATCGGCCAGGCTGGCGCGCCTGTCCTCGACCAGCGATTCGAGCACGGCGAAAACTTTCAGCACCGCTGCCGCATTTTCCGATTTTTGAGGCTTCTGAGTCATTTTTCATTCTTAAATTTTTGGAACTCCATTCTGAAAATTTTGTTCACAGAAGTCAAGAACAGCTTCGATATCTCGATATACTTATATATTTCAGTGCTTTGATCAGATTTCTAGCCGCGCCACCGCCGACCAAGTTTTGCGTTGATTTATGAAGCGGAGTATGGTTCCCTATTTTTCGGAACGCTATTCCAAATTCAATCGATCAGGAGAGACTGAATGCACCCGCTACTTCGGCAAAAAGACCGGGCCTTCGCGCGCAATGATATTTCCGCGCTGATCGAGCGGCTGGCCGACAATCTCGTCGATATCAAAGACGAAACGGGTGAATTCCTGTTGCGGCTGGATGATGGCCGGGTGATCGACACCAAGGGCTGGGCCGGTTGGGAATGGACCCACGGGATCGGCCTTTACGGGCTTTTGAAATATTGGGAGCTGACCGGCAGCGACAAGGCGATTGGCATCATCCGCGACTGGTTCGATGAGCGGCTGGCCGAGGGAGTGCCGACCAAGAACGTCAACACGGTCGCGCCCTTCCTGACCCTTGCCCATCTTTACGAACGCGATCGCAACCCGATGTGGCGGCCCTATCTTGAGGATTGGGCGGAATGGGTGATGCAGGACATGCCGCGGACGCGTGAAGGCGGCCTGCAGCACATCGTCTATAACAACGTGAACGATCAGCAGATGTGGGATGACACGCTGATGATGAGCGTGCTGCCCCTGGCCAAGATCGGGCTGCTGCTGAACCGCCCGGATTTTGTCGAAGAGGCGAAGTATCAGTTCCTGATACATGCTCAGTATCTGGCCGATGATGCAACCGGGCTGTGGTTCCACGGCTGGAGCTTTGATGGCAACCACAACTTCGCCAATGCGCTTTGGGCGCGCGGCAACAGCTGGATAACCATCGCCATCCCCGAATTCGTGGAACTGCTTGATCTTGCCCCGCAGGATCCGCTGCGCCGGCATCTGCTGTCGCTTCTGTCCCGTCAGGCGGCGGCGCTGCGCGAGACGCAGGATGCAAGCGGGCTGTGGCACACGCTGCTGGACGATCCCGACAGCTATCTTGAGGCCTCTGCCACCGCCGGATTTGCCTATGGCCTGCTGAAAGGCGTGCGCAAGCGCTACCTGCCCGCCGATTATGCCCCCGTGGCCGAGCGCGCCATCAAGGCTGTGATCGAAAATATCAGCCCGGAGGGCGAATTGCTGAACGTGTCCTTTGGCACGGCCATGGGCCAGGACCTGGATTACTATCGTCAGATCAAGCTGACCTCGATGCCCTACGGGCAGGCGATGGCGATGTTTGCACTGGCCGAATACCTGCGCGGCTACATCTGACGCGTATGTTCATTCTGGAGGAGGAAAAACCGATGAACCGACCGATGAAAACCCTGACAGCCCTTGCACTGATCCTGTCCGCAGGCGCGGCTTCGGCAGAAACGCTGCGCTTCGGCTATGCACAGAATGCGGCCCCCACGGTCGAGGCGATGCATAAATTCGGCGAACTGGTCGAGGAAAAGACCGGTGGCGATGTCACTGTCCAGTTCTTTCCCGACAGCCAGCTTGGCGGAGAGCGCGAGATGGTCGAGATGCTGCAGGGCGGCGCGCTGGACATCACCAAGGTCTCGGCCGGGCTGATGGAAAGCTTCGGCCCGGTTTATGGCATCTTTGCCATGCCCTATCTGTTCAACGATCAGGACCATTACTACAAGGCGCTGGACGATGCCTCGATCATGCAGCCGGTTTACGAATCGACGCGCGACCAGGGCGTTGTCGGGCTGGCCTATTACAATTCGGGCGCGCGCAATTTCTATACCACCAAGGTTCCGGTGAAATCTCTGGAAGATCTGAAGGGCCTGAAAATCCGCGTGCTGCAAAGCCCGACCGCGATCCGCATGACCGAACTGCTGGGCGCCACCCCCGTCGCGATGGGCCAGGCCGAGGTCTATACCTCGCTGCAGCAGGGCATCCTGGACGGGGCCGAGAATAATGAAAGCGCCCTGACCATCGCCCGTCATGGCGAGGTGGCCAAGCATTACAGCTATGACGCGCATACCCGCATTCCCGATATCCTGCTGATCGGCACCATGTCGCTGGACCGGCTGTCCGAGGAAAACCGCGCCGCCGTGCTGGAAGCGGCGAAGGAATCGACCGAATTCCACAAATCGCTGTGGGATGCCTCGATCGAGAGTGAAAAGGCCGCCGCAGCCGAGATGGGCGTGAATTTCTACGAGGTCGATGCGGCCCCGTTCCGCGAGGCGGTCGCCCCCATGTATGACGAGCTTGACGCAGACAAGAAGGCCGTTGTCGAGCAGATCCGCGCCGCAGGGGCGCAGTGATGCAGCGGGTGCGCCGTGGACTGGACCTGCTTCTGGGGCTGGTCTGCTGCACGCTGCTTGCCGCGCTGGTCGTGGTGCTGGTCTGGCAGGTCTTCAGTCGCTATGCGATGAACGCGCCATCCTCTTCGACCGAGGAAATCCTGCGCTATGGCGTGATCTGGATGTCCCTGCTGGGCGCGGCCTATGCGGTCGGGCAGGGCAGCCATCTTAGCGTCGATATCCTGCGCGACCGGCTGTCGCATCGCGGCAAGCTGCGGCTGGATGCGGTGATTGCGCTGGCCTTCATGCTGTTTGCCGGTGTGGTGCTGGTCTGGGGCGGCTGGAAGGGCGTGACCATCGCGTCGCGCCAGACCAGTGCCGTCATGCAGATCCCGATGAGCTGGGTCTATCTGTCGCTGCCGGTCAGCGGTGCGCTGATGATCCTCTACAGCCTGCTGAACCTGGCGGATCTGAGCCAGGGCCGCACGCATCACGTCGATCCCGAAGAGCAACCCGAGATGATGGGAGAGTAATCCATGGCCGGTCCCGCAAGCCTGATCCTGATGCTGGTCTTTGGCACGCTGACATTGCTTGGCATCCCGCTGGCACTGGCGATCACCGCAGCGGCCATCGCCGCCGTGCTGCTGGTGGTGCCCTTCGATATGGCGCTGTTCACCTCGTCCCAGAAGATGCTGGCCAGCCTTGACAGCTTTTCGCTGCTGGCGGTGCCGTTTTTCATCCTGTCGGGCGTGATCATGAATTCCGGCGGCATCGCCATCCGGCTGGTCGATTTCGCCAAGCTGATCGCGGGGCGCGTGCCCGGATCGCTGGCGCAGACCAATATCGCGGGAAACATGCTCTTCGGCTCGATCTCGGGCTCGGCCATCGCGGCTTCGACCTCGATCGGGGGTGTGATGGTTCCGATGCAAAAGCGCGAAGGCTATGAGCCGGGCTTTGCGGCGGCGGTGAATATCGCCTCGGCGCCGACCGGAATGCTGATCCCGCCGTCGACCGCCTTCATCATCTATTCGCTGGTGGCGGGCGGTGCCTCGATTGCCGCGCTGTTTCTGGCCGGCGCGGTCGCGGGCGGCTTCTGGGGGCTGGGCATGATGATCGTCACCGCCATTGTCGCCCGCCGCCGGGGCTGGCCGGTCGCCGACCGCGTCGGCCCCGCCGAGGCGATGCGCGTGATCGGCCGCGCGCTGCCCAGCCTGATGCTGATCGTCTTCATCATCGGCGGCATCATGCTGGGCGTCGTCACCGCGGTCGAGGCCTCGGGCATCGCGGTCATCTACACGCTGCTGCTGGCCTTTGTGATCCACCGCACGATGCCGATCAGCGCATTGCCGAAATTCCTGATGGAGACGGTCCTGATCACCGGCACCATCATGCTGTTGCTGGCGGCCTCTGCCGCGCTAAGCTTTGCAATGGCCTTTACCGGCATCCCGGCGGCGGTCACGTCGCTGATCCTGGCGATTTCGGAAAACCCGATCATCGTCATGCTGATCATCAACCTGGTGCTGCTGTTCGTCGGCTGCTTCATGGATATGGGGCCGGCAATCCTGATCTTCACCCCGATCCTGCTGCCGATTGCGCAAAAGGTCGGCTATGACCCGGTGCATTTCGGGGTGATCATGATCTTCAACCTGGCAATCGGGACGATCACGCCGCCGGTCGGCACCGGGCTTTTCGTGGGGGCCGGTGTGGCCCGCGTCAAGGTCGAGACCTGTATCCGCGCGCTGGGGCCGTTCTACATGCTTCTTTTCGCCCTGCTGCTGGTCGTGACCTATTTCCCTTCGCTGACCATGTCGCTGCCGCGCCATTTCGGTCTTTGACCATAGCCCATCAAGAACCGGCCGTGCGTCCATGCCCGGCTGTCATTTCCAAGGAGTTCAAATGCTGACCGTCGAAACCCGTCACGCCATCCACCCCGATCACGCCAAATCGATGGATACCGCTTCTCTTCGGGCAAGCTTCCTGGCCCGGGACCTGTTCGCGGCGGGTGAGATCCGGCTGATCTATACGCATTACGACCGTTTCGTCATGGGCGGCGCGGTGCCTGCCGGATCGGATCTGGTGCTGGATATGGTGGAAGAGACCAAGACACCTTCTTTTCTGGACCGGCGCGAAATGGGCATCGTCAATATCGGCGCGGCCGGAACGGTCGAGGCGGACGGACAGCGCTATGCCATGAACCGCGGCGACGTGCTGTATCTTGGCAAGGACAGCGGGGCCGTCACTTTTTCAGGCGATGGCCGCTTCTACATCACCTCTTGTCCGGCGCATCAGACCTATCCCTCGCGATTGGTGACCCTTGCGGAGTGCAAGGAGGTCAAGATGGGCGACGCCGCGAGTTCGAACAAGCGCACGATCAAGCAGTTCATCCACCCGCAGGTCATGGAAAGCTGCCAACTGATCCTTGGCTATACCTCGCTTGAGGACGGTTCGGTCTGGAACACGATCCCAAGCCATGTCCACGACCGGCGAATGGAGGCTTATCTTTACTGGGGGATGAGCGATGAGGCGCGCGTTCTGCACCTGATGGGTGAGCCGCAGGAAACCCGCCACCTCTTCATTGCCAATGAAGAGGGCGCGATCTCACCGCCCTGGTCGGTCCATTCCGGGGCGGGCATCGGCGAATACACCTTCATCTGGGCAATGGCGGGTGATAATGTCGATTATACCGACATGGAATTCATCCAGCCCAGGGACATGCGCTGATGGCCGGACCGTTTTCACTGCAGGGGCAACGCGCTTTGGTCACGGGCGCGAATACCGGGATCGGTCAGGCCATCGCCGTCGCGCTGGCCGGGCAGGGCGCCTCTGTCACCTGCGCGGGGCGGCGGCCCTGCCATGACACCATCTCCATGATCAGGGCCGCGGGCGGCGAGGCCGATGATTTGCAGATCGATTTCGCGGACCCTCTGGCAGCGCGTGATATTTTTGCGGGCGCGGATTATTCGCTGCTGGTCAACAATGCCGGGATCATCCGGCGCGAGGATGCCGTCAGCCATTCCGAGGCCGACTGGGACGCGGTGGTCGATGTGAACCTGAAAGCCGTGTTCTTTACATGCCAGGCCTTCGGCCGCGAACTGATCGGCGCGGGCCGCCAGGGCGCGATCCTCAATATCGCCTCGCTCCTCAGCTTTCAGGGCGGCATTCGCGTGCCGGGCTATACCGCCAGCAAGCATGGCATAGCGGGCATCACCAAGCTGTTGGCGAATGAATGGGCGCCACACGGTATCACGGTCAACGCCATCGCCCCGGGATATATCGCCACCAACAATACCGAGGCGCTGCGCGAAGATCCCGAACGGTCGCGGCAAATTCTTGAACGCATCCCGGCCGGCCGCTGGGGTCGGCCCGAGGATATCGGCGGCACGGCGGCCTTTCTCTGCTCGCCTGCCGCGCGCTACATCACGGGCGCCGTGCTCAATGTCGATGGCGGATGGCTGGCACGATGAGCACGGACCGGATCTTCTGTCTGGGCGAGGCGATGGGCGAAATCTCGATGCCCGCAGACGCCGCGCCGCAGGTCGCCGTGGGCGGCGATGTGTTCAATACGGCCGTCTATCTGGCGCATCTGGGCGTCGCGACGGAATTTGTCAGCGCGGTGGGCGATGACCCGTTCGGTGCCCTGATCCTGCGCCAGTTGCGGCATCACGGGGTTGGTCGGGACTTCCTTGCCACCATGCCCGGTTCGACCGGGCTCTATTCGATCAGCACCGATGCGCAAGGAGAGCGGAGCTTCCATTACTGGCGTGACAGCTCGGTCGCGCGTTCCATGCTGAGCGGCCTTGACCTGACGCGTCTGGGGAAGGCTGTTCAGGGGCAAACGATCTATCTGAGCGGGATCACGCTCTGGGTTCTCAGGGCCGCACTGGCGGAGCTGTTCGGCTTTCTTGACATGGCGCGGGACCGGGGGTGCCGGATCGTTTTTGACGGGAATTTTCGCCCAAGGCTCTGGCAGCAGGATCTGATCGAGGCTCGGCTCGCCCATGCAAATATAATGTCACTGACCGATCTGGCACTGATGACCTATGAGGATGAGGTTCTGCTTTGGGGCGACAAGACGCCTGAAGCTGCAGCGCAACGCAATCGTGACAGCGGTGCAGGAACCGTGGTGATGAAGATGGGCCCAGATCCCTGCCTGATCGTCAACAGCGCGGGCGGGTCTGAGGTGCCGGTCGGCGACGCGGTCTCGCCCATCGATACGACGGCGGCGGGCGATAGTTTTAACGCGGGCTTCCTGTCCCGCTGGCTCAGCGCGCCCGCTGATCTTGCAAACGCGGCCCGTCGCGGCCATCAGGTAGCAGGCAAGGTGATAGCGGGGCGCGGCGCGATACTGCCGGATACCGATCTCGCAGAGCTTGCTGGAATCGCATTGCCATAGTTCATGACCAACCGGATATGTCGAGCCGATTTTAGCTGGCCGAAGCGATCACCAGGGGGGCGTGGATCAAGGCCTGTTGGACATCATCGTGAAATGATAATGGCGGCTGCGATATAGATCATGGCTTCAAAGCTCTGGTTGGTGTGGCGGGCACCCATGGCGCTGCGCTTGAACACTTTGAGCTTGCAAAAGCAGTTTTCGATCAAATGCCGTCTTTTGTGCATTTCGGCGTCGGGCGGGATCGGCTTGGTGCAACGTGGGTGCTGCTGATCAGCCCCGAGTGCTTTCACCCCCGCCACCGCAGGGCCTCGACGAACAGCCTGAACGCGGGTGAGGCGTTGCGTCGGTTGGCGTAATAGAGATGGTAGCCGGGCAGCGGTGGCAGGTGTTCTGGCAAGGCGGCGACAAGTCGGCCTTTCTCAATATGGTGCCCAACCTGATCGCTTGGCAGATAGCCCAATCCGTGCCCATCCAGAACCGCATCGAGGATCAGGTCTATCGTGTTGAAGATCATCGCGCTTTCAACCCGGACGCGGGTCTCTTGACCGTCGTCGGTCAGCCGCCAGGCGTTCACCGTGTCAGATGTCGGCAGGTGCAGATTGACCGCGCGATGCGAAACCAGATCCTGCGGGACCATGGGGATAGGACGATCCGCGAAATAGGCGGGCGCACCGACAATCGACATCGGGATGTCGGGCGAAATTCTGACCGCGATCATGTCTTTCGCAACATCGGCGCCCAGCCGGACCCCTGCATCGAAGCGATCACCGACGATATCGGCCAGTCCGTAATCCACGATCAGTTCGACCGTGATATCGGGGTTCTCGTGCAGCAGTTTGCGCATGGCAGGAAGGATAAAGGCCCGTGCGGCATGCTCGACCGTCGTGATCCGGATCTTGCCGGAAGGATGGTCGCGTAACTGGCCCAGCAGGCCAAGGCTCTCTTCGATCTCGCGCATCATCGGGTCAAGCGTTTGAAAAAGCCGCTCACCTACTTCGGTGGGCGCGACGCTGCGCGTTGTGCGCGACAGCAGGCGCAATTGCAGCCGTTCCTCCAGCCGGCGAATGATCTGGCTCAGCGCGGATTGCGAAATGCCAAGCTTGGCGGCGGCACGGGTAAAGTTCCGCTCTTGCGCCACGGTCACGAAGGCGGTCAGGTCGGCCATGTCCTCGCGCTGCATTTATCACCTCATTAATAGATGCATGCAGTTTTAGCGCATTATAACTTCCTGAGCCATGCTCCATATAGGTTCGACAGGGCCAAATCGGCTGGCTGAATTGCACGTTTAACGAGAGAAGGAGACTGAAATGTCCAACAAGATCAGCTTCAAGAACAGCAACAACCCCACGATCGACATGTCGGCGGTGATCAATCTTCCCGAAGGTTTCGATGAATCGAAAACCTATCCGGCGGTGATCGTCAGCCATCCCGGCGGCGGCGTGAAGGAGCAGACCGCCGGCACCTATGCGAAGAAACTGGCAGAGAACGGTTTTGTCACCATCGCCTTCGACCGCTCTTATCAGGGCGAATCCGGTGGCCTGCCGCGGCAGCAGGAAAACCCGCATGTCAGCACCGAAGATGTCAGCGCCGTGCTGGATCACCTGACCACGCTGCCCTATGTCGATACGGACCGGATCGGCGCCATGGGGATTTGCGCGGGCGGCGGTTATACGGCCAATGCGGCGATCAACGATCCGCGTATCAAGGCCGTGGGTACGGTCAGCGCCGTCAATATCGGCCAGATGTTCCGCAACGGTTGGGAGGGTGATATTGCCGACGAGGATGCCCGCGCCGTCATCCAGATGGGCGCCGATGCCCGCAGCGCAGATGCCCAAGGTGGCGATCCCGCACGCTTCCCCCTTGCGCCGATGAACGAGGCGGACGCCCCGAATGAAGAACTGCGTCAGGCCTGGGAATATTACCATACGCCCCGCGCGGAATACCCGACGGCCCCCGGCTACATGACGGCCCGCAGCCTCGACCAGATCATCCCTTATGACGCCTTTCACAAGGCAGAGGCCTATCTGACGCAGCCCTTGCTGGTGATTGCGGGTTCGGAAGCCGGCAGCAAGTGGATGAGCGATGACCTTTATGCCCGCGCCGCCAGCACCGACAAGACATTCCACGTCATCGAAGGCGCGAACCACATGCAGATGTATGATGGCGAGCCTCAGATCAACGAGGCCATCGGTCAGTTGGCGCCCTTCTTTCAGAAAAATCTGGGCGCTTGAGCGCCCCATCTGCCCGGCCGCCAATGGCTGTCCGGGCAGCCCTCTTTCCCATAAAAGGCAAAACTCTATGGAACGTGTGAGCTTTCGTAACAGGGACATGGCCTGGGATATCGCCGCCCTGATCCTGACCCCGCCGGGTTTCGATCCGGCAAAGAAATACCCGACCATCATCAGCGTCCACCCCTTTGGCAGTTGCAAGGAACAGACCTCCAGCGCGGTATATGGCAAGGCGCTGGCCGAGCAGGGGTTCGTCGTCATCGCCTTTGATGCCAGCTATCAGGGCGCTTCGGGTGGTGAGCCGCGTTGGGTCGAAGATCCCACGCAGCGGGTCGAGGATGTCAGCCACGTCATCGACTATGCGGTGACGCTGCCCTATGTCGATGCGGACCGGATCGGGGCCATCGGCATCTGCGGCGGTGGCGGCTATATCCTGAACGCGACGCTGACCGAAAAGCGCATCAAGGCGGTGGTGGGAATCACGCCGGTCAATATCGGCCGCCTGTTCCGCGAAGGCTTCAGCAATCACGACCCGCTTGGGGCGTTGGACGCGATGGCCGCGCAGCGCACGGCCGAAGCCCGCGGCGGTGACCTGCAGGTCAACGAACTTCTGCCCGCCAGCCCCGAAGCCGCCCGCGAGGCCGGCCTGACCGACCGCGATGTGGCAGAGGCCACGGATTACTACAAGACCCCGCGCGGCCAGGAACCCGGCGGCGCAACCCGGATGCTGTTCAGCCATGCGCAGAATACGCTGGCCTGGGACGCCTTCGCCTTTACCGAGATGCTGATGACCCAACCCATGATGGTGGTGGTCGGGCGCAAGGTCGGTGCGTTTGGCGCCTATCGCGACGGGATGGAGGCCTATGGCCGCGCCACCGCGTCGAAGGACCGTCGGCTGGTCGAGCTGGAGGATTGGTCGCATTACGATATCTATGACAAGGACGAACCGGTCGCCCTCGCCATGGAGCAGATGCTGCCCTTCCTGAAACAGCACCTCACCACTGAATGATCCGGCGTCCCCCGGCAGGCTCGCCGCCGGGGGCTTTCCCCTAACCTGAGTGATCCAGTGCTCACCCCACGGGGTCACAGGAGTTCCCGACATGACCAATGTTCTTGTTATCGGCGCCAGCGGCGCCATCGCCCGCCATGTTGTCGCGGATCTTGCCGGTCGGCATGACATGCGCACGACGCTTTATCTGCGGAATGCCGCGCGGATTTCGGATCTCGACACCACGGGCATGAAGATCGTCGAGGGCGACGTGACCGACACTGCCCGCCTGACCGAGGCGATGCAGGGGCAGGATATCGTCTATGCCAACCTCACCGGCGAGATGGACATCCTGGCGCAAGCTGTGCTGGACGCGATGAACGCGGCGGGCGTGAAGCGTCTGATCTTCGTCACCTCGCTGGGCATCTATGATGAGGTGCCGGGCAAGTTCGGTGACTGGAACCGCCGCGAGATCGGCGCCTATCTTCCGCCCTTCCGCCGCGCGGCCGATCTGATCGAGGCAACCGATCTGGATTACACCATCCTGCGCCCGGCCTGGCTGACCGACAGGGACGAGGTGGAATACGAGACCACCACCCGAAATGAACCCTTCAAGGGTACAGAGGTATCGCGCAAAAGCGTCGCCGCCTACATCCTGACGCTGCTGGAAGATCCCGCCAGGGATATCGGCGGCAATATCGGCCTGCACAAACCGGGCACCGAGGGCGACAAGCCCGCCTTCATGTAAATTCTGGAGACTGCAAGATGCGTATTGGAATATTGGGCGCGGGCGGAATGGGCGGCAGGCTGGGGACGATCTGGTCCCGCTGCGGCCATGAGGTCACTTTCAGCTATGCCCGCAGTCAGGAGAAGCTTGAAAAGCTGGCGCAAGAAGCCGGTCCCACGGCCCGGAGCGGAACCCCCGCCCAGGCTGTGGCGGATGCAGACGTAGTGCTGATCGCCGTGCATTGGTCGCGCATCGACGATGTTCTTGCGCAGGCGGGCGATCTGTCCGGCAAGGTCGTTCTGACCTGTTCGCTGGCGATGAGCGAGGATAACAGCCATCTGGTTCTTGGCCATACGAGTTCCGGCCCTGAAGCCTTGGCGGAAAAGGCACCGGGTGCGCAGGTGGTGGGTGCCTTCAACACCATTCCCGGAGAAATCCTGTTTCCCCTCTTCGAGGCCAGGGGCAAGGATCAGACCCCGCCCGACCTGATCTATTGCGGCGATAACCGCGCGGCCAAAGAACGCGTTGCCGCGCTGATCCGCGATGTCGGCTTCAACCCGGTCGATCTGGGCAAGTTGCGGAGCTCGCGCTATATGGAACCCTTTGGCCTGGTCGTCTCATTGCTGGCCTATGGCGGCAAGGACGGCCCGGAACTGGGCTACCGTTTCGTCCGGGTCTAACCCGCGCCGATCACGGCTTCGATCCCGGCTGACACAAGGGTGAAGAGGACAAAGCCACCGGCGAAGGCAATGACCGAGACTTTGCTGTCCTCTTCCGCCTCATGCGCCTCGCCCAGCATCTCTTCGACGGCGGCGACGGTCAGCAGTCCCGCGACGAATGTCAGCGCCAGCATCTTGACTGTTTCTGGGGCGTCGCGCAGCAGCAGATAAGACAGCAGCGCCGCGCCCACCGAAAACAGGATGAAAGAGGCCGACAACCAGATCCGACGCGCACGTGGGACGCCCTTGGCCCGGAAATTGGCAATGACGGCATAGCCTTCGGGCAGATCGGCCAGCACCTGCCCCAGAGCCAGCGTCAGCGCCAACCCCCAGGATAGCGCCGCGCCCGATCCCAGCATCAAGCCATCGCTGGCCAGATCCACCGCGACCGCAACATAGATCATCCACATTCGCGACGACGTCGTGCCTTCGTCTTTTTCCTGAAGGCTTTCGACGAATCTGTCGATCAGAATATAGGCCATGGCGCCGGCCGCAAATCCCGCTGCGATCCACCAGCCGTCCAGCACGGCAACCGCTTCGGGCATCAGTTCGACCGCAACGATCGCGATCACGATCCCGGATGCCGCATGCAGCGCCCGATTCAGCGCGCGCGGCGAATTCGGCCCGAATTCCGCTGCAAGTCCGCCGATGAAATTCCCAAGCCCGGGTAACAGGGACAGCAACAGAACCTGCCATAGTCCACTCATTTGAAATACCTTTTGGTTGGCCTGTATCGCGCTGCAGGAGGCACGGGTAAGCTAGCACGCAAGTCGGGGCTGCACAGTGGTTAAATGATCATTCCGGCGTCCGCCCGCTGTAATATCTGAAAGCCGCAGGACGGAAGCGATGCTGCTGCCCAAAGATATCGCGCCGAAGTGGCGTGAAGTTAGTGCTGACGTCGCGGGCGGCGGCGGCCTGAAGCAAATCAGGCGGATCACGTTCGTTGATCAGCCTTTGCCATCGGCGAAAGCGATAGCTCGGCAAGGGCCTGGATCTGGCCGAGTTGCCGCGATCAAGAGGCCCGAAACTCCCGCTCTCTAGCGTGGGTGAAGCTTAGGCTTCTGTGAGCAGGTCTGTTTCTCGACCCTCGGGCTGCAGGTGTCGCGGATCTTTACACTCAATTTGTGGCACACAGCTCATACATCTGCTCTGGCGCGCGCGGTTAGCGACATGCCTCGAATCCCTTCGTCCGGTTCGTCTATCCATGTGATGCCTGCGCATATCTCACAGGGCCGGATTGCGATATGGCGGATTTCCGGATCGCGGTCGCAGGGGTGGCAGTGGAATGCGCGGACCGTAAAAAACGGCGCGGCGGAACGATGTGTTCTGCCGCGCCGGTTTATGGGTCAGTACGGACCTTAGCCCTGATTGACGGCGCCCGGGCGGATGTAGCGCGGCACGGTCTGGCCGGTTTCCTGGGCGACCTGCTTGACCGCGTCCTCGATCCAGCCGGCATCCATGATGAACATCAGCGAGCCGTCCTCGTTCAGGTTCACATTCGCGCCCTCGACCAGCATGAAGCCTTCGGTCCCTTCCTTCGATTCGAAGGTGTGGTGGGAACCTGCGGGTTCGAACAGGTAGCTGCCTTCGGTCTGGACATCCTCGGGATGTTCGACATAGGCCCAGGAGCCTTTGGTGGTGAAGAAATGGACCACGCCGGAATGGTAGTGGCGGGGCAGGCGGGTGCCGGGCTCGAAGCGGGCATAGAGCACCCAGATGCCCTTTTCGCGATCCAGATACATCGGGGTGACGTGAACGCCGGGCAGGGTGTTCAGCACCTCGCCATCCTTGATGTTCAGCGTCAGCAGACGGTCTTGCGTGGATGTCAGATCAAGCGACATTTGCGTATTCCTCCTGTAAATCGGCGTCCCCTCCTGGTCGCCGTGATGGGTTCAGGTATAGCAGTCGGGCCGGTGTCAGGTTTGGCTCTGGCTGACCGGAATTTGACTTTGCCCGTCAGCGCCGCGCGGCTGGGTATAGCGGTCGGGCGCGATCGAGCGGGCAACCTTGCGGGCCTTGGAATCGATCACCGCGCGCAGCAGGCCGGGAAAGCGCGTTGCCACGAAATTGGTCATCTTCGACTGGAACCCCGGAATGATTGTGAACTTGCCACGGGCCAGATCGCGCATCATCGCGTCGCAGGCCGGGCCGACCTGCAGCGTGCCGCCGGTATCCTTGATCGCGCGGGCGATCGGGTGAATGGTCTTGGCCTCTTCGGTGACCAGCGGGGTGTCGATCTCGCCCGGACAGAGGACCGAAATCTCGACCCCGCGCAGTTTCTCTTCGATGCGCAGCGTCTCGGCCAGTCCGATCACCGCGAATTTCGAGGCGCTATACGCGGCATAGCCGAAGCTGCCGGTCTTGCCCGCAAGCGAGGCGACGAAGGCCAGATGCCCGCCCGCGCGCATCTGCGGCAGAACGGCGGCGGCGAAATTGCGCGAACCGAACAGGTTGACGGCGATCACCTTCTCGAACTCGGGCCCGGTGAGGCTTTCGAAGGGGCGGTTGATTGCGATGCCCGCGCAGTTGATCGCCAGATCGGGCGCGCCGAATTGCCGGGCCGCGTCGGATACGGCGGCGTTCACCGCGGCCGCATCGGTGATATCGACGGCAAAGGCCTGAACCTTCTGGTCGCCGCTGGTCAGGGCGCGCATCTCGGCCAGGACCTCATCGCTGACGCGCAGATCGAACAGGGCGACGCTGCTGCCTTCCCCAAGCAGCAATTTTGCGAATTCGCGCCCCAGTCCGCTGCCGCCTCCGGTGACGAATGCAACTTTCGGGGCGCCTTTTTTCCAAGGGTATTTCATGACCTCTCCTCCCGGACAATGAATGCCTGCCGACACCATGCCGATAGGATGAATGCTTCTCTTGATCCGAAATTGCGGTAATTTGGCTTGAGGCGACACGGGGAGGGGAACAGGTGGCTAGCTATTTCAATCGCGCCAGCACATTGGTCGGCACGCGCGAGGTCGCCGCGCAGGCCGGCAAGGATGTCAGCGCGGCAATGCAGGCGGTGGGCCTGCCGATGGCGCTGTTCAACAAGCCCGATGAGCGGATTGCCTTTGACGATATCTGCGCGCTGTTCGAACATTGCGCGGCAAGCTGGCAGATGCCGGATTTCGGCCTTCGTCTGGCGCCGTTCCAGCATCTTGAGGTGCTTGGTCCGGTGGCGCTGGTCACCAAGATGGAGCGCGATCTGCGCAGCGCGATGCAGGCGATCACCCGCAATCTGCTGATCCACAGCAATGCGCTGTCGGCGACGCTGGACGAACAGGGCGATGTCGCATCCATCGGGGTCGAGATGCAGCCATCCGCCGCCGGGACGCGTCAATACATGCTGCTGGCGATCGGCGTCGCGCGCAATGTGCTGGAGCAGGCAGGAGAGCAGAAGGTCGATCTGATCGAGGTCAGCTTTCGCCATGATGCGGGCGATGTGCAGGCCGCGGCCGAGCGTTATTTCGGCTGTCCGATCCGCTTCGGGGCGGAACGCAATGCGATCTATTTCGACCGCGCCACGCTGGACCGGCCGCTGGAACACAGCGATGCGGCCTATCATGCGATCATCGAACGCTATCTGCTGACCGCGCGGCAAGAGGCTTCGGGCCGGTTCAGCGATGACGTGCGCCACGAGATCGCGCGGCAGATGGAGCTGGATGTCTGCACGCTGGACAGCGTTGCCAACAGCCTGCGGCTGGAACCGCGCAGCCTGCAGCGGCGGTTGAAACATGAGGGGCTGAGCTTTCGCGATCTGGTGGATGACTGGCGCAAGGCGCGGGCCAAGGCGCTGGTCACGCAAACGCGGCTGCCCCTGTCCGAAATCTCGCTGGCGCTTGGCTATTCGGATCAAAGCATCTTCAGTCGCGCCTTTCAGCGCTGGCACGGGGCCGGACCGCTGGCCTATCGCAGGCAGGCGCTGCGCGACAGCGCGCCTGCCTGATACCGCGACCGATCAGGTCAGCAGCGCGCGGCGCACCAGATCCGGCACCACGGTCGCGTCGGGAACCGCCAGGAAGCCGGGATCGGCATAGGCCGGGTTGGGATAGCTGTAAAAGCCCTGACCGCCCATCATCCCCTGCAGCCCCTTGTCCAGAAAACGCTCTTTCAGATAGGCGGCATTGTCCTTCATCTGCTGATCGCCCGCGACCTCGCCCCAATAGGCCGAGACGTCATAGGCGGTCTTGATCCCGACCATGTCGATAAAGCCGCAGGGCCCGACGCCGCAGCCGCGATTGTAGATCATGAAGGTCCGGTCGACATCCTCGGGCGTGGCGACCCCATTGACCACCAGCGACAGGCCCGAGGTCAGCAGCGGCACGAACCAGCCGTTCAGCACATAGCCGTTCACCTCTTTCTGCGTGGCAACCGGCACCTGTCCGATCTCGATCGCAAAGAGCGCGATTTTTTTAAGCGTCTCGGCCGAGGTGCCCGGATGGGCCATGAATTCCGCGACATTATAGGTCCAGATCAGATTGGCGAAATGCAGCGCGCAATATCTGTCGGGGCGGCGGGTATCCTCGGCGAAATCGCTGGGCAGCAGGGTCGAGGAATTCGTCGCGATGATCGTATGCGCGGGCAGCAGCGGCGCCATATCGGTATAGGCTTTCTTCTTGATCCCGGGCACTTCGGGAACGGCCTCGATCACCAGATCGGCCTGGGCGACGGCGCTGGCCAGATCGCCGCGATAGGTCACGCGGTCGTGTGTGGCAGCGATATCGGCCGCGCTGGCGCCCAGATCGCGCGTGTAGATCTCGGCATAGCTGCGATGGGCGTCCCGGCATTTCCGCAGCGCCTCGGGCGAGGGGTCGAAGACGCTGACGGTCTTGCCCTTGAAGGCGCTGTGCCAGGCGATCTGCCCGCCAAGAACGCCGCCGCCAAGCACGGTCACATGATTGATATTGCTTCCAGACATGGGTTGCCTCGTTTCGTGATAGGGGGCGCGGGCCGCGGTATCGCGGCCCGTGACATGGATGTATCGAAAGGGCCGTTCAGGCGTCCTTGCGCAATTCGCGGCGCAGGATCTTGCCGACATTCGATTTCGGCAGCGCCTCGATAAAGACGATCTGTTTTGGCACCTTGTATCCGGTCAGATGTTTGCGGCAATGCGCGATGACATCCTGCTCCGAGGGCGCGCTGTCCTGGCTGCGGACGGCATAGACGCGCAGCGCTTCGCCGGTCTTGTCGTCGGGTACACCGATGCAGGCGCATTCGACGATGCCGTCGCAGGCGGTCACGGTGGCCTCGATCTCGTTGGGATAGACGTTGAAGCCGGACACGATCACCATATCCTTCTTGCGATCCACGATCTTGACGAAGCCTTCCGGCGTGAACACCCCGACATCGCCGGTGCGAAAGAAGCGGTTCGCCGTAAAGGCGGCGCTGTTGGCCTCATCATTATTCCAATAGCCGCGCATGACCTGCGGGCCGCGTGCGCAGATTTCGCCGGCTTCGCCCATCGGCACGGGATTGCCGTCATCGTCCAGCAGGCGGATCTCGGTCGAGGGGACGGGCAGGCCGCATGTGCCGGTGAAGTCGGTGATCGCCATCGTGTTCAGGCACAGCACCGGCGAGGTTTCGGACAGGCCATAGCCTTCCTTGATATGCGAGCCGGTCAGCGCGTGCCATTTCCGCGAGGTGGCTTCGATCACGGCGGCACCGCCACCGATGGCGACCTTGTAATTCGACAGGTCGATCTGGCTTGCACGCGGATGCGCCGTCAGCGCCTGAAACAGCGTGTTTACCCCCGGCAGGACCGAGAATTTCGTATCCTTGATCGCATCCACAAAGGCGTCCATGTCACGCGGATTGGGGATCAGCACCATGCGCGCGCCAAGCGCGGAATAGGCCACCATCATCATCAGGCCAAAGATGTGATACAGCGGCAGGGCCAGTACCACGACCTCGCTGGAAGGGACCTGCGCCTCGGGCAGCATCGCCTTGAACTGCTCGGTATTGGCGACAAGGTTGCGATGGGTCAGCACCGCGCCTTTGGACAGGCCGGTGGTGCCGCCGGTATATTGGAAGAACAAGATGTCATCGCCCTTCAGTTTGACGGGGGCGAAGGGCAGATCGGCGCCTTCGCGCAGCGCATCGGCCAACGCCACCGCGCCGTCCAGCCGCGCATCGACCTGGGGTGAGGGGATCGCCAGCCCGGCCCCGTCGCCCAGATCCACGGTGATGACATTGCGCACGGGCGTCTGGTCGATGATCTCGGCCAGAACCGGGGTCGAGCCGCCAAAGATCACGATGGTCTCGGCGCCCGCATCGGTCAGCTGATGGGCCAGTTCCCGCGGGGTATAAAGCGGGTTCACATTTACCTGCGCGGCACCGGCCCGGATGATCCCGTGCATGACGATCGGGAAGGCAAAGATATTGGGGCACATCAGCGCCACGCGATCGCCGCGACGAATGCCCAGCTTACCCTGCAACCAGGCGGCAAAGGCCGTCGCCTGCCGGTCGATCTGGGCATAGGTCATCCGCTGGCCGAAACATTCAAAGGCGGGCAAATCGCCGTAATCACTGACCGCGCGCTGAAACAGCGCCGTAACCGAGGGGTAGATATCCGCGTCGATGGTCGCCGGAATGCTGTCGCCATAGGTGTCGAGCCAGGGTTTGTTCATGTGTTCCTCCCGCCCCGGTTGGGGCTTGTTCTGATGTCGGTGATAGATGTGGTGGGTCCGCCGCCCTGTCCCTGCGGCTTCGGCCCCGTTGCAGCGCGTCAGTGACAGCCGGGTCTGCGACCGGCGCCGCGCCCGTCCGCCGATCGCGGTCCTGGGCAGGCGGCGCAGTTTGCGCAGGATGCAGGCGATGCCTGTGTCATGGTGCTTGTGAACATGGCGTCCTCCCGTTGCCACAATCCGGGCGACGGGCGTGCAAGGCCGAATGTCGCGCCGATCCCCGTTCGGGGTCACTGCGGCGAAACTGACATGAAACCGGGCGCGAAAATTGTGTCCGCGCGATGAGAATTTGACTTTAGCTGCCAGAGGGCAGGGGCCTGTCAGTCAAGACTGGAATGGACAGAGGCCTGATGGTCGTTCACGCTGATGGCCAGTTGCATGAATTCGACAAAGGCCCTTGTCGCGGGTGATTGCGTCCGGGCATGTGCCCAGACCAGCCCGACATCCATGGTGGGAATGGTCTCGGTCACGTCCAGACGCTCGACCCGCCGCCCCTCAAGCGACCACGGCCTGCTGACCAGATCCGACAGGATACAGATCCCCATTCCGTTCGCGACCATGCTGCGCACCGCCTCGACCGAGGAGGTTCTGAACGTGACATTGGGCCGGTAAGGCGTGCGGTTCCAGTATCGCTGGGCAGTGTTGCTGGCCTCATCCACGGTCAGCATGATATAGGGCTCGGTCGCGATATCCTGCAGCGAGACCGAGGGCCGCGTCAGGAATTTGTGATGCGCATTCACCCACAGGCGCCGACGATTGCGGATCAGCACGTCATGCGACAGCTCTTCATGGTTCACGAGGTTCGAGGTCAGCATCACGGCCAGATCAAAGCGCCCGGTCACCAACCCCTCTTCGATATTGGCGCGGTCGGTTTCGGACAGGTTGATCTGCACCTGTGGGAAGGCCCGGGCGAAGCGGGCCAGATAGCTGGGCAGGAAATAGCCCGCGACCGTATAGGACATCGCCAGATTGATCGTGCCGCGAATATCATCCCTGATCCGGCGCGGACTGCGGATCGCCTCTTCCACGGATTCGACGATATGGCGGGCGTGATCCAGGAACAGATTGCCCTCATAGGTCAGCCTGACGCCGCCGGAATGGCGGTCGAACAGCGGCGTGCCGACCATCTCTTCCAGCGATTTGATCGCCGTGGTGATCACCGATTGCGAGACATTGATCTCCATCGCGGCCTTGGAAAGCTGGCCCGCATTGGCTGCGGCGATGAAATAGCGAATCTGGCGGAATGTCGGCTCCATCTGTTTTTCGGATATCCCTTATCTGTTTTTAGCTGCTCTCGTCTGCAGTTATTCCGCCCTTTCGCGTGCTCCGCTGACTGTTCGTCCGGTTTTCGGGCGAAAAGCCCGCCCGGCGTTCAGGCGATCATATCTTATAAAGCGATATCACATAGAAAATATTTGAATTTTACAATAATGTCATCCGCTCTCACTCTCAAAGGTGCTGCGGCGGGCCTTCGCCGTTGCCTGAAAGGCGCAGCAAGCGTCACGCCCCGGAACGTGGGCACCCAAGGGAGGAAGACAATGAACAAGGCCATGTTTCGGCTGACGATGACAGCGGCCCTTGCGGCGCTGCCGGTCGCCGCCGCCACCGCAGAAGGCTGGTATCCCTATCCGGTGCAGGTCTGGCAGCCTGCCTTCGACATGGACAGCCCGCGCCGCGACGCCGATTACACGCCGTTGGAAAAGGCCTCTCAGGCCTGGGATATCTGCGTGTCCTTTCCGCATATGAAGGATGCCTATTGGCTGGGCGTCGATTACGGCGTGACCGAAGAGGCCAAGCGTCTGGGCGTCAGGATGCAGGTCGTCGAGGCCGGCGGATATACCGAGCTGAACAAGCAGATTTCGCAGATCGAGGATTGCGTGGCCGCCGGCGCGGATGCGGTGATCATCGGGGCGATCTCGCTGGATGGGCTGAACAATGTGGTCGAAGAGGTCCGGTCCCGCGACATCCCGGTCATTGATGTGATCAACGGGATTTCCTCGCCCGCGCTGACGGCCAAATCGCTGGTATCCTTTGGCGAAATGGGCGCCAAGACCGGCGACTACCTGGCCGGGCTGCATCCCGCCGGGAGCGATCCCGTCAAGGTCGCCTGGTTCCCCGGTCCCGCCGGTGCAGGCTGGGTCGAGGCCGGAAATGCAGGCTTTGCCGAGGCGATTCAGGGCAGCGCGATCGAACTGGTCGAGACGAAATACGGCGATACCGGCAAAGAGGTTCAGGCGAAGCTGGTCGAGGACACCATCGCCGCAAATCCCGATCTGGATTATATCGTCGGCACCGCCGTGACGGCCGAAGCCGCAGTCCCGATCCTGCGCGCGCAGGGGCTGACCGACCAGATCAAGGTCGCCGCCTATTATTTCACGCCCGGCGTCTATCAGGGGATCAGGCGCGGTCAGATCCTTGGCGCGCCGACGGACTCCACCGCCGTTCAGGGCCGCATCGCTGTCGATCAGGCGGTCCGTGCCCTGGAAGGAGAGGATCTGCTGAAACATGTCGGCCCGGCGCTGTTCGTGGTCACCGGCGAAAATGTCGAAGGTTTCGATCCGACCTCGACCCTGGCGCCGGACGGTTTCAAGCCCGTCTTTCAGGTGGAATGATGTCCGGGCAATACGGGGTCGGCCCGCGCCCGAAATCGGCAGCGGTCGCGGGTCAGAAACATCCTTATCCGCTGTTGCAGACCGTCGGCCTGACCAGGGATTATCCGGGCATTCGCGCGCTGGACGATGTGAATTTCGATCTGCGCGCTGGCGAGGTGCATGTGCTCTTCGGCGAAAACGGGGCCGGGAAATCAACCATGATTTCGTTGCTGGCCGGGGCGAATTCGCCCACGGCTGGCCGCATCCTGTTCGATGGCAGCCCGGTCGCGCTGAACAGCGTGCATCAGGCCCGCGAATTGGGCATCTCTGCGGTGTTTCAGGAATTCTCGCTGATCCCGCAGATGACCGTGGCCGAGAATATCTTTCTGGGGGCCGAGCCGGTCAGGCGCGGCCTCTTGCAACCGAAATCGCAGCGCCGCAAGGCGCAGGAAATTCTTGACGCGCTGGAGTTCCATCTGGACCCGATGGCGCGCATTGACCGCCTGACGCGGGCGGAACAGCAGATGGTCGAGATCGCCAAGGCCTTCAGAACCGAACCCTCGGTCCTGATCCTGGATGAGCCGACAGCCTCGCTGACCCATCACGAAACCCAACAGCTTTTCCGTCTGGTCGCGCGGCTGAAGGCCCGTGGCGTCGGCATCATCTATATCACGCATCGCATGGCGGAAATCCGGCAGATCGCGGATCGCATCACCGTGCTGCGCGATGGCCGGTTCATCGATACGGTGGACGCCCGAACCACCTCCGAGGAGGAGCTGGTCAGCCTGATGACCGGACGGGTCGTCGGCCAGATCTTTCCCAAGCTGACCTTCCGACCCGGTGAGATCGTTCTGGATGTGCAGGATCTTCGCACGGCAGGCGGGGCGGTGAAGGGCGCGTCTGTCGCCCTGCGCCGGGGCGAGATCGTGGGCCTCGCCGGGCTTGTCGGATCGGGCAAATCGAAATTCGCCCGTGCCTGCTTTGGTGCGCTTGGCATCGACAGCGGGTCGATCAGCTTCAAGGGTCAGCGGATCGACAGACCCCGCACCCGTGACATGCTGCGGCGTGGCTTTTTGTATCTGACCTCTGACCGGCATGGCGACGGGTTGATGCTGCTGCGGCCTGCGCGGGAAAATATCTCGCTCGCCTCGCTGGATATTTCGCCCTTTCGCAACGGCGCCTTTCTGGACCGCAAGGCAGAGGCGCGCATCGCGGGCGATCTGGCCAGACGGCTGAACCTGTCACCATGCCGGATCGAGCGTGATGCGGGCCAGTTTTCCGGCGGCAACCAGCAAAAGCTGATGCTGGCCCGTAGCCTGACCCGCGATTTCGACCTGATTGTCTTTGATGAACCCACGGTCGGCGTCGATGTCGGCACCCGCGCGGCGATTTACGACTTCATCGCCGAACTATGCGCCAAGGGGGCTGCGATCCTGCTGATCTCGTCCGATCTGCCCGAAATCCTGAACCTGTCGAACCGGGCCTATGTCTTTCATCAGGGTCGCGTTCAGGCAGAGCTGACCGGCGATCAGATCACCGAGGAAAACCTGCTCTCCAACTTTTTCGAAAGGGACGCCGCATAATGACGAGCCCCGCAAAAGCCATCCCGCGCCCGGATCGCGCCCTGACCGATCTGCCAAAGCGCCTGTTCGTCAGGCTGGGCATCCTGCCTTTCCTGCTGGCCATTGCCGTTCTGGTCTTCGCGATGATGTCCGAGAATTTCCTGACGGCGAAGAACCTGATGAACGTGCTGCGGCAATCGGTGTACCTGACTATCGTGTCCATGGGGCAGATGCTGGCCTTGCTGACCGGCGGTTTCGATCTGTCGGTCGGGACCACGCTGGCCGTCACCTCGGTCGTGGGGGCGCTGACCATGGCCGCGACCTATGCCGCCATGCCCGAGGCTGCGGGTCTGGCCATCGCCATCGGCTGCCTTGCAGGCATCGCCGCAGGCACGCTGATCGGGCTCTGCAACGGCATCGGCGTGGCGTTCTTTGGCGTCTCGCCCTTCATGATGTCGCTGGGCATGACCTCGGTGGGCTTCGGGATCGCGCTGTTCCTGACCGGAGGCGTGCCGGTCTATGGCATGCCGCAGGCCTTTGGCGATATCTTCGGCTTTGGTACCTGGCTGGGCGTGCCGACGCCGATCTATGTCGCCGGGCTGATCGCGCTGCTGCTTTATGTGGTCCTGTATCGCACGCCCTTTGGCCGCTATTTCTATGCCGTTGGCGGCAATGCCAAGGCCGCCGCGCTGTCGGGCATCAATACCCGCGCCACCCTGTTCTGGACCTATGTGCTGTGCGCCGCGCTGGCAGCCGTCGCGGGGATGCTGCTGACCGCGCGTCTGGATACGGGCGAGGCGAATATCGGCTCTTCCATGCCGCTGCAATCGATTGCGGCCTGTGTCATCGCGGGGGTCAGCCTGCGCGGCGGGGTGGGGCGGCTGGAAAGCGTGATCCTGGGGGCGCTGTTCATCGGGCTGGTCGAAAACGGCATGAACCTGGCGCGGATCGAATCCTATCTGCAGACGGTCGTTCTGGGGGCGCTGCTGATCCTTGCCGTGATCGCCGACCAGATCCGCCTTCGCTATGTCGCCACGCTCAAAGACTGAGACCGTTCAAGGAGATGCCGAAATGGCCGTCAACATCAACTGCGACATGGGCGAAAGCTTCAGCCTCTACACGATGGGGGATGACGAGGCGATCATGCCCTATATCACCCAGGCCAACATCGCCTGCGGCTTTCACGGATCCGACCCCAATCACATGCGCCAGACGGTCGAACTGGCCAAGCGCCACGGGGTCAGCATCGGCGCCCATGTCTCGCTGCCCGACCTGCCCGGCTTCGGACGGCGAGAGATGAAGATCGACCGCGCCGAGATGGCCAATATCGTCATCTATCAGATCGGTGCGCTGAAAGAATTCCTGTCCATCGCCGGGCTGCGGCTCGGCCATGTCAAACCGCATGGCGCGTTATACGGGATGGCCGCGCGTCAGGACCATATCGCCCATGCGATCTGCGATGCGACCCAGCATCTTGGGGTGCCGATCTTCGGTCTCAGCGGCACCTTGCACGAGGAAATCTATACCGCGCGTGGGCTGCAGTTCACGCCGGAATTCTTTGCCGATCTGGATTACGACGATCAGGGCAGATTGCTGATCACACGCCAGCATCCGAAGCTGGACCCCGACGCCGTGGCCCAAAAGGCCCTGCGCGCCGTGCGTGACGGCACGGTGCTAAGCCCCGGAGGCGTCGAAAACCCGGTGCGCGTCGAAACGATCTGCATTCATTCCGACACGCCGAATGTGCTGGCCATCGCGCAATCCGTTCGCGCGGCGCTGGCCGATTATCTGGCCGATCCCACGGCGACCCAAACCGACATCACAGGAGCGACCCATGGCTAAAGCAGAAATCCGATCACCCTTGCCCGGCGTCTTTTACCGAAAGCCAGCCCCGGATCAGCCCAATTACAAGGAGGTCGGCGATACCGTCGCAGCGGGCGACGTAATCGGTCTGGTCGAGGTGATGAAAAGCTTCACCGAGGTGACGGCGGATCAGGCGGGCACCATCACCGCCTTTCTGGTCGAGGATGAGGACGCCATCATGCCCGGCCAGCCGCTGGCCGAGCTTGAGATCTAGGTGGGCGGGCCGATGGCTATGACCAAACTTCTGATCGCCAATCGCGGCGAGATCGCGGTGCGGATCAATCGCGCCGCCCGCGAATTGGGCATCCGCACGGTGCAGGTCTACAGCGCCGCCGACGCGAATTCGCTGGCCGTCGAGATGGCGGATGAGGCGGTCGAGATTGGACCGCCCGCCGCTGCGAAATCCTATCTGAACGCCGAGGCCGTCTTGCAGGCCGCGCGCGACACAGGCGCGGATGGCATCCATCCGGGCTATGGCTTCCTGGCCGAGAATGCCGCATTCGCGGATGCGGTCGCAGCTGCGGGCATCGCCTTTGTCGGGCCGACCGGCGACATGATCCGCGCGATGGGCGACAAGGCCTCGGCCCGCAAGGCGGCGCAGGCGGCGAATGTCCCCACCGTGCCCGGCAGCGATGGCGTGGTTGATGATCTGCAGGCGGCTGCCGAACTGGCCGCGCAGATCGGCTTTCCGGTAATGATCAAGGCCACGGCAGGCGGTGGCGGTCGCGGCATCCGCGTGGCTGACAACGCTGCGGATTTCGCCAAGCTGGCCCCGCAGGCCGCGGCCGAGGCGAAGGCCGCCTTTGGCGATGGCGGTCTGTATCTGGAAAAGCTGATCGAACGCGCCCGCCATATCGAGGTGCAAATGCTGGGCGACGGCAGAAATGTCGTGCATTGCTTTGAACGCGAATGTTCGCTGCAACGTCGTCGGCAGAAGGTGTGGGAAGAGGCGCCGTCCTCGGCCCTTTCCGCGTCGGTGCGGGATGCGCTGTGCGCCTCGGCCGTGGCACTGGCGAAATCGGTGGGCTATCGCGGCGCGGGCACGGTCGAATATCTCTATGACGACCAGACCGGCGATTTCTATTTCATCGAGATGAACACCCGCATTCAGGTCGAACATCCGGTGACCGAGGCGATCACCGGCATTGATCTGGTCGCCGAAATGATCCGCATCGCGGGCGGCGCGGCCCTGTCGGTGTCACAGGATGACATCACAGTGTCCGGTCACGCGATCGAGGTGCGCATCAATGCCGAGGACCCGTCGAATAACTTCATGCCCTTTCCGGGCGTGGTCGGCGATATGCGCCTGCCCGGCGGGCCGGGGGTCCGCTTCGATCACATGCTGTATCAGGGCTATCAGATCCCGCCTTTCTACGATTCCCTTCTGGGCAAGCTGATCGTCCATGCCGACAGTCGCGACGCGGCGATCACCCGGCTGAAACGCGCCGCGACCGAGCTTCGCCTTGACGGGCTGAAGACGACCGCGCCGCTGTTTCTGGCGCTGGCCGAAGATCCAGAGGTTCAGGCAGGCAAGCTGCACACCAAATGGCTTGAACCCTGGCTGGACAGCCATTCTGCAACCCTGACAGACAAGAAAGGGAATGCCGCATGACATCGAGATTCACCTTTGGTGCGGACGAACATATCTTTGTCGAGGTCAGCGAGGAAATGTCGCTGGAGGCATTCTTCAAGACCCTTTCGATGACCAATGCCATCCGCGAGGCGGGCATTGACGGGATCACCGAGATCTGTCCCGCGAATGCCTCTTTCCAGATCAAGTTCGACCCGGATGTGATCCACCCCGACGATCTGATGACAAGGCTGCAACAGATCGAGGAAACCGCCGCGCAGGCCGATCCGGTTCTGAACACCCGGATTATCGAGATCCCGGTCTATTATCAGGACCCCTGGACGCATGAAACGCTGATGCGCTTTCGCGAGCGGCATCAGGATCCGGAGGCGACCGATATCGAATATGCGGCGCGGATCAACGGCTATGACAGCGTGCAGGATTTCATCGCCGCGCATTCGGGCGCGCCCTGGTTCGTGTCGATGGTGGGCTTCGTGTCGGGTCTGCCGTTCCTCTATCAGATGGTCGACCGCGACCGGCAGATTCAGGTGCCGAAATACCTGCGCCCGCGCACCGATACGCCCAGGCTGACGGTGGGCTATGGTGGCTGCTTTTCCTGCGTCTATTCGGTGCGCGGGGCAGGCGGCTATCAGATGTTCGGGGTGACGCCCATGCCGATCTATGACCCGACACAAAGGACCAGCTATCTCAGCGATTTCATGGTCTTCTTCAAACCCGGCGATATCGTGAAATGGAAACCCGTCGACCGCGCCGAATATGACCGCTGCCTGTCCGAGGTCGAGGCGAATACCTATCAGCCGCGCATCCGCGACGTGCAATTCTCGCTGGATGATTTCAACAGGGATATCGACGGCACCAATGCCAAGCTGATGGAGGCTCTCTATGCCGGTTAATGTCGTATCAGCGGGTTTCGCGACCACTGTTCAGGATCTGGGACGCCCCGGTTACTATCATCTTGGCATTCCCATGGGTGGCGCGATGGACCGCTTTGCCCTGCGCAGCGCCAATCTTCTGGTCGGCAATGACGAAGGTGCGGCCTGTCTGGAATGTGTCTTCATGGGACCGACACTGGAATTCAGCGAAGATGCGGTGATCGCCGTGACCGGCGGCGACCTGCCGCCCAAGATCGATGGCGAGGTGAAGGAAAGCTGGAGCGCGATCAGGGTGAAGGCCGGTCAGGTGCTGTCCTTCGACTATCTGAAATCGGGGGCGCGGGCCTATATCGCCATCTCGGGCGGGATCGACACGCCGCCCACGCTGGGCAGTCGCTCGACCTATGCCATCGGGGCGCTGGGCGGTGTCGAGGGCCGCGCGGTTCAGGCGGGCGATGTGCTGCCCATAGGCGCGGCAAGACGTAGAGTGGACGAAGGCCGCAGCCTGCACGCGGCTCTGCGCCGCAGCCCCGGCAGTCCGGCAGAACTGCGGGTGGTGCCCGGTCTTTATTGGCATCGCATCACCGAAGCGGCGGGCAGGACCTTCTTTGACGAGACATGGAAGGTCGCATCCGAGGCGGATCGCATGGGCTATCGTTTCCAGGGCGGATCGCCGCTGGAATTCGTGGATCGAGAGCCGCCCTTCGGTGCCGGGTCGGATCCGTCCAATATCACCGATGCCTGCTATCCCTACGGCTCTATTCAGGTGCCCAGCGGGACCGAGCCGATCGTCCTGCATCGCGACGCGGTGTCGGGCGGAGGATATTTCATGCTGGGCACGGTGATTTCGGCCGATATGGATCTGATCGGGCAACTGCCCCCCAATACGCCGACGCGCTTTGTCAAGGTCGACATGCAGACCGCGCTGGACGCCCGCAAGGATCGCGCCGCCATGCTGGATCGCGTGCGCGCCGCGCTGGCCTGACTGTCATCAGCTATCTGGAAGGAACGGACCATGACGATACGAGCAACTCATTCTGCGACGCTGGCCGACCGGCTGTGGCGTGGCGATCAGGCCCTGCCGCGCAAGGTGATCCTGGCCATTGCGGGCAGCCTTGCGCTTTGGGCCTCGGCCAAGCTGCAGGTGCCATTCTATCCCGTGCCCATGACCATGCAGACCTTCGTGGTGCTGGTGATCGGCATGGCCTATGGCTGGCGGCTTGGGGCGGCGACCGTGCTGCTGTATCTGGCCGAGGGCGTGGCGGGTCTGCCCGTCTTTGCCGGGACGCCCGAAAAGGGCATCGGTCTGGCCTATATGGTGGGGCCGACCGGGGGCTATCTGCTGGGCTTCGTGCTGTCGGCCGCGCTGGTCGGCTGGCTGGCGCAGCGAGGATGGGGCCGCAATCTGGCGACGACCTTTGCCGCCATGGCTCTGGGCACGGCCATGATTCTGGGCATCGGCGTCCTGTGGTTGGGCGCGGTGCTGGGCTGGGACAAGCCGATCCTGGAATTCGGCCTCTATCCCTTCCTGCCGGGCGCGGCGTTCAAGATCGCGCTGGCGGCGGTCGTGCTGCCACTGGCCTGGCGCGCCGCCGCCGGACCGGATCGAACATGATCCGGCGCGGCAACGATCTATAGGATCAGGGCGGCAAACAGGCCGGGGCACCGCCTCGGCCTGTTCTGCGACAGAGCTTGGTTGTGGCGTAACGGGTGTTCCGTTGCGGTAAAATGCCAAGAGGCCCTTTGACTTGGCCCCGGGGAATGCTATCTATGTCATGTTCTCAGGGCGGGGTGAAATTCCCCACCGGCGGTGATAGCCCGCGAGCGCCCTTCCAACGGAAGGGGTCAGCAGATCCGGTGGAACTCCGGGGCCGACGGTATAGTCCGGATGAAAGAGAACCGAGGCCGCATCCATCCCAAGGGGCGGCCAAGGCTCGTGCTCTGGGACCTGACGACGTTAACGGAAGGTTCCTGTAAGATGACCAATAAAACCCCTCGTATCGCCTTCATCAAAGCGCGCTGGCATTCCGACACCGTGGACCGCGCTTATGATGGTTTCATGGCAGAAGTCCCGAAGCTGATCCCGGGCGCGGCTGTCGATGCCTTCGACGTGCCGGGCGCGTTCGAAATGCCCTTGCTGGCCAAAAAGCTGGCTCAGACCGGCAAATATGACGCCGTGGTTGCCGCCGCGCTGGTCGTGGATGGCGGCATCTACCGCCACGATTTCGTCGCGGGTGCCGTGGTTACGGGCCTGATGAATGTCGGGCTGGACACCGGCGTGCCCTGCTTCTCGGTCTCGCTGACGCCGCATCACTATCGCGAAGAAGAGGTCGTGGCAGGCTTCTTCCGCGAGCATTTCGTGAAAAAAGGTGCCGAGGCTGCCGAAGCCGTCCGCCAGGTCCTTGAACTGGACGCGCAACTGGCAGCAGACGACCGCGCCGACGCGGCCTGATCTGCCGATTGCAAATCGGCCAGAAGGATATTTGAAAAGGGCGCCGCGTGGGCGCCCTTTTGCGTGGTTACTGTTCCAGCACGAAGGCCGAGGTGTAGTTGTCGGCATTGTCGGCGGTGATAAGCAGGCAGTCGAAAAGCTGCTTCTCCTGATCGACGCCGGTTTCGCCGGTCTTGATGAAATTATCGGCCTGACGGACCGCAGCCTCGGAAAAGATTGCGACGGGCTGCAGCACGGTATATTGCATCTCACCGGCCTTCACCGCCTCGACCGCGTCGGGCGAGCCGTCGAAGCCGCCGACCTTGATCTGCTCCAGATTGCCGGATTCCTTCAGCGCCGCGATGGCGCCAAGCGCCATTTCGTCATTGCCCGAGATCACGCCGATGATGTCGGGATTGGCCTGCAGCAGCGATTGCATCTTCTGATAGCCCTGCGTGCGGTCCCAATTGGCGACCTCTTGCCCGGCCTTGTTCAGGTCGGGATATTGGCTCAGCACCGTCTCGAACCCGTTCGAGCGTGTCTGGGCGTTGTTATCGGGCGGGGCGCCGAACAGTTCCACGTAATTGCCGCTGTCGCCCACGGCCTCGACCCAGGCCTGCGCGCCAAGGGCCGCGCCCTGCGCGTTGTTGGACACAAGCTGCGCCTTGGCCAGACCTTCCTGGTTGATCTCTGCATTGATCAGAAACACCGGGATGCCCGCATCGACGGCCTTCTGTACCGCCCCGATCGAGCCATCGGCATTGGCGGGATCCAGAATGATGGCGGCGGATTTATTGGTGATCGCCGTGTCGATCAGCGTGCTTTCGGTATTGGTGTCACCGCGATGGGCCGCGACATTGGCGGTATAGCCCAGCTCTTCGGCGGTGGCCTTGGCGACCTCGCCCTCGGTGAACCAATAGGGGTTGGCGGGGTCGTTGACGATGATCGTCATCAGCCCCTCGGCCGAGGCGGCACTGGCCAGCAGCGGCACCGAGGCTGCGGCGGCCAGTAACATGCGGCGCGTCATTTTCAGCATAAGTCTCTCTCCCTTGGGTTGGTTGATCTGCCGTGAGTGGCACAGGATCCGCCGGGCCCCGTTGCCTGTGGCCCGGCGGGGAATGTCGTAACGCGCTATCCCCGGCGGCTGCCGCCGCCATATTGCAAAGAGTTCAGCAGCACGGCCAGCACGATTACCGCGCCGGTGAAGACCGTCTGCCAGTAAGAGGACACGCCGATGATGACGAGGCCCGCTGACAGAAAGCCGATCACGAAGGCGCCCAGCATCGTGCCGCGCACATTGCCGCGCCCGCCGGTCAGGGCGGCCCCGCCGATGACCACGGCGGCGATGGCCGTCAGTTCGTAGGTCATGCCCGCCGTCGGCCCGGCCGAGGTCAGCTGCGAGGCCAGCACCAGCCCCGCCACCGCCGACAGCATCCCCGACAGCGTATAGACGGTGATCTTGACGCGGCGCACCGGCACGCCCGACAGATCCGCCGCGCGCTCATTCCCGCCCGAGGCGTAAAGCCAGCGCCCGAAGGCCGAACGCGACAGCATCAGCCCGGTCAGGATCGCGATCACCGCCAGCACGATGACCGAAATCGGCACGCCCCACAGGCGGTTGAAGCCCAGCCAGGCGAAGCCGGTATTGCCCAGATCCTCGCTGCCGCGCAGGTTGTTATAGGTCAGACCGTTGGTCATCAGCAGCGCGACCCCGCGCGCGACATACATCACGCCCAGCGTGGCCACGAAGGGCGGCACCTTGAAAAAGGCGATCAGCACGCCGTTCAGCGCGCCCACAGCCGCGCCGACCAGCAGCGTCAGGATGACCACCGCCCAGACCGGCGGGTAGAGGATGACCCCCGCGAAATCCAGCGTGATCCCCTGCATCATCGCGCCCGCACAGACGCCCGACAGCGCCAGGATCGACCCGACCGACAGGTCGATCCCGCCATTCAGGATCACCAGCAGCATGCCGATGGACAGGATGCCATAGATCGCGACCTGGCTGGACATGATCAGAAAGTTGCTGACGGTGAAATAATTCGGCGACAGGAACGAGAAAACGGCAATGATCGCGATCAGCGCGAAGAAGGCGCGGCCTTCCAGCAGCAGGCGACCGATGCTGAAGTTGCGGCTTTTGCCAGCGGCGGTGGTGGATGCGGTATCCGACATGGTTCTTCCTTGCTCTTGTCTCAGGCAGCCACGGATTCGCCCGAGGCGGCCATGATCTTTTCCTTCGAGACGCTGGAATCGAATTCGGCCGAGATATGGCCCTTGTGCATGACGATGATGCGATGCGCGATGGACAGGCATTCGCTGACCTCAGAGGTCGAATAGATGACGGCCAGGCCGTCGCGCGCGCCTTCGGCCAGCAGTCGGAACACCTCGGCCTTGGCGCCGATATCGATGCCCCGGGACGGCTCGTCCAGCATGATCACGCGCGGTTTCGTCGCCAGGATCTTGCCGATCACCACCTTCTGCTGGTTGCCCCCGGACAGCGATCCGATGGCCGCGCCGCCGCCATCGGTCTTGATGGTCACGTCGCGGATGGTGTCGTCGATCAGCTTCTGTTCGGCGCTGCGCTGCGTGAAGATGCCACGGGTAAAGCTGGCGATCGAGGCCAGCGACAGGTTCTGACCCACGGTCATGGTCTGGACCAGACCGTCGCGCTGGCGATCTTCGGGCACCAGCGCCAGCCCGCGCGCGATCCGCTGCGCAATCGACAGGTCCGAGACCTCTTTCCCTTCCAGCACGATCTGGCCGCTGCTTTGGCGCAGGCGCCCGGCGCAGGTTTCCAGCAATTCGGTCCGTCCCGCGCCCATCAGCCCGTATATGCAGACGATCTCTCCGGCGCGGATGTCCAGCGACAGGTCGCGCACCAGATCCTGTCCGGTCTGATCGGGCACCGAAAGATTGCGGATCGACAGGGCCACATCGCCCTTGTCGCTGTCCGGGGGCGAGCCGAGGTCGTAATTGTCGCCGACCATATTGCGCACGATCCATTCCAGATCGATCTGGGACCGGGGGGCATAGGCGGTCATATTGCCATCGCGCAGCACGACCGCATGATTGGTGATGGTCAGCGCCTCTTCCAGATGATGCGAGATATAGACGATGCTGACGCCCTTGGCATTCAGGTCGCGGATCACCTTGAACAGCACCTCGACCTCGCTGGCCGAAAGCGCGCTGGTGGGTTCGTCCATGATCAGGATGCGGCTGTCCACCGACAGGGCGCGGGCGATTTCCACGATCTGCTGCTGACCAAGGCGCAGATCCTCGACCGGGGTCAGCGGGTCGATATCCTCTTCCAGCTCGGCCATCAGGGCGCGGACCTGACGCTCTTCCTCGGCGAAATCGACGCCTGCCGGGCCGATGATCTCGCGGCCCATGAAGATATTGTCGCGCACGGACAGGTTCGGTGCCAGGCTCAGCTCCTGGTGGATGATCGAGATGCCCCGGTCGCGCGCCTCATTGGCATTGGCGAAACTGACCGGCTGACCGTCGAGGATCATCTGGCCACTGGTCGGCTGGATAACGCCTGACAGGATCTTCATCAGCGTGGATTTGCCCGCGCCGTTTTCGCCGAACAGGGTGGTGACCTGCCCGCGATGGATGTCGAAATTCACGCCCTTCAGCGCATGGACCTGGCCATAGGATTTGGCCACATTGCGCGCCGACATGACGACTTCGGAATTTTGCGGTGCATCAGCGGCCATGGTCATTTCACCACCATGCGGGCCGGGGTGATCAGCCAGTTCTTGGGGTTGATCATGCGAAAGGCGCCGGTGATCTCGACCGTTTTGCCGGTCAGGTTCGCGGTGTCCAGATCGTCCAGAACCGCCGCTTTCATCGCGCGATTGATGCCGGATCCGGCATCCTGATATTCGATCTGGTTCTTGAACTGCCCAAAGGCGATATCGCCGGGCGCGTCGCGCAGCTCGGTGCCGTTGATCGCGGGGCCGGTCTGGACGCGGATGGTGATCTCTTCCGGCACACCTTCGACCGTCAGCGGATAGATGCCAGAGCGCGGTTCCCCGGCGATCCCGGTCAGGCTGACCGGCATGATCGCCCCGGTCGAGGCGGCGGTGCCATAAGCCTCGATCGCGGCATTCTTGTCGGCCATGACCTCGCTGGCCAGCGTCACGGCATCGACGGCCTTTTCCGTCAGGAAAGCCTGAATGCGCGGGAATTCGGCGGTGCCATAGCTGTCTGCGGAAAAGGCCTGCGCACGAACATCGGCATCCGATCCGATGCGAACGACGGTGGTATCAAGGGCGATCCCGGCCAGAACAAGCGCCGCCAGCCCCAGGCCGACATAAAGCCCGCGTCGGGACGGGGCAGGGGCCTTGGGTGCGGGGGGCTGTTGCGGGGTCGCGGCAGAATTCTGGGTCATGGGCGGCCTTCCGATAGGGTTGTGTAACGTGGATCGGCGCAGGATGGATCAGGCTGAAAACGACGGGGACGCTGGACCAAGCCTAGCCCGAATCAGTTTCGACCGCCTAGCCCGTGCCGGATTCGCGGGGTGATTCCCGGTCGGTTTCACGCCGGTGGAACTGCTGCAAAAATATGTCTTCTCAGTCATTTATCCGGAACTCCTCCTCTCGGGGCGAGTCAGTCGTGGCTTGCGGCGCCCCTGTCCCTGAAATGCCCCCCCCGGTCCTCTCCGGTGGGCCATCCCTTTCCAGAATGCTAACTGAAAAAAATTACTGTGTCCGTAAAAAAATACATTCATTTCCGGATTTCTCTGGTATAAGCACAAATGAATATCGGCGGGGCGCGCCTGCCGAGCTATCGCATCCGGGGGGTATCTGCGCATATCTGTCGTCTGCAAGAATCCACGTTCCACAAGGTCAGAGGTTGCCCATGACTGAAGCGGATATCCTGATCGGCATCGACGCCGGCACTTCGGTCATCAAGGCCGTGGCATTCGATCTGGGCGGGCGGCAGCTTGCGGCCTCTTCGGTGCCGAACCGCTATCACGCCGGGCAGGACGGGGCGGTGACGCAATCGCTGCAGCAGACATGGGACGATTGCGCGCTGGCGCTGCGGGGGCTGGGCCAGAGGGTCGCGGATCTGCCACGGCGGACGGCGGCGATCTCGGTCACGGCGCAGGGCGATGGCACCTGGCTGGTGGGGCGTGACGGACCGGTCTGCGATGCCTGGCTGTGGCTGGATGCCCGCGCGGCCCCCACCGTCGCTCGGCTGACGGCCCGGCAGGCCGACCGCGCCCGATTCGAGGCCACGGGCACCGGGCTGAATACCTGCCAGCAGGGCAGTCAGATGGCGCATATGGACGCGCAATGCCCCGAGCTTCTGGACGGGGCAGAGGTCGCGCTGCATTGCAAGGACTGGCTGTATCTGAACCTGACCGGCATCCGCGCCACCGATCCCTCGGAAGCCAGCTTTACCTTTGGTGATTTCCGCACGCGCAGCTATGACGACGGGGTGATCGCGGCGCTAGGCCTGACACATCGCCGGAAACTGCTGCCGCCGATTGTCGATGGCAGCCAGATCACCCATCCCTTGACTGTCGGCGCTGCGGAGCAGACCGGCCTGCTGGCCGGAACGCCGGTCAGTCTGGGCTATGTCGATATGGTGATGACCGCGCTTGGCGCCGGTGTCTATGGCGGGGCGGGGGATGTGGCCTGTTCGACCGTGGGCTCGACCGGGGTGCATCTGCGTGCGGTGGCCGCCGGGGACGTGCATCTGAACAGCGCGGGCACCGGCTATGTCATCTGCCTGCCCATTCCCGGCATCGTCACGCAGGTTCAGACGAATATGGCGGCCACCCTGAACATCGACTGGGCGCTTGGCCTTGCCGCCGGGATCATGTCGGATCTTGGCCATACCGCGACGCCGCGCGATCTGGTGGCGCGTATCGACGACTGGCTGGCGCAAAGCCCGCCGGGACAGATCGTCTATCATCCCTATATTTCCGAGGCGGGCGAGCGTGGGCCCTTTGTCAATGCCGATGCGCGGGCGGGCTTTGTCGGGCTGGCCCAGCATCACCGGTTCCCCGACCTGATGCGGGCCGTGGCCGAAGGTCTGGGCATGGCGATGCGCGATTGCTATGCCGCCATGGGTCGGCTGCCGTCGGAATTGCGCCTGACCGGGGGGGCCGCACGCTCATCCGCGTTGCGCGGCATCCTGTCGGCATCGCTGAACGCGCCGGGCCGGGTCACGCATCGGGATGAGGCCGGGGCGGCAGGTGCCGCGATGATGGCCGCCGTGGCCATCGGCGCCTATCCCGACATGGAAAGCTGTATCGCCGAATGGGTCACGCCCCTGCTGGGCGAGGCAGAGCCGCCCGATCCGCAGCTTGTGGCCGCCTATGACAGGCTTTTCCCCGCATTTCAGACATCGCGACAGGCGCTGAGCCCGGCCTGGGCTGCCCTGAAATCGACACGCGCACCGACAGGAGAATGATATGACAGGCGATAACGACATGATCGATCTTTTCGTCATCGGTGGCGGCATCAATGGCGCCGGGCTGGCGCGGGATGCGGCCGGTCGCGGGCTGCGCGTGGTGCTGTGCGAAAAGGACGATCTGGCGCAGGGCACCTCGTCGCGTTCGGGCAAGCTGGTCCATGGCGGGCTGCGCTATCTGGAATATTACGAATTCCGGCTGGTGCGCGAGGCGCTGATCGAACGCGAGGTGCTGTTGCGCGCCGCGCCGCATATCATCTGGCCGATGCGCTTCGTTCTGCCGCATTCGCCGCAGGATCGCCCGGCATGGCTGATCCGGCTGGGGCTGTTTCTCTATGACAATCTGGGCGGGCGAAAGCGCCTGCCGGGCACGCGCACGCTGGATCTGCGCCGCGACCCGCAGGGGGCGCCGCTGCTGGATCGCTATTTCAAGGGCTTCGAATATTCCGATTGCTGGGTCGATGACGCCCGGCTGGTCGTGCTGAACGCCGTCGATGCGGCCGAGCGCGGGGCCGAGGTTTTGACCCGCACGCCCTGCATCTCGGCCCGGCGAGAGGGCGGCGCCTGGACTATCAGGACGCGGGACGACAGGACCGGAGAGATCCGCAGCTTCCGCGCCCGCTGCATCGCCAATTGCGCCGGGCCATGGGTGCGCGATGTGATCGACAATGTCGCCGAGGCGCAAAGCGCCCGAAATGTCCGTCTGGTCAAAGGCAGCCATATCATCGTGCCGAAATTCTGGTCCGGCGATCACGCCTATCTGGTGCAGAACCACGACAAGCGGGTGATCTTCATCAACCCTTATGAGGGCGACATGGCGCTGATCGGGACGACCGATATCGCCTATGACGGGTCTGCCGGCGATGTCACGGCGGATGCGTCGGAAATCGACTATCTGCTGGGTGTCGTGAACCGGTATTTCAAGGAAAAGCTGCGGCGCGACGATGTCCTGCACAGCTTTTCGGGTGTGCGGGCGCTGTTCGATGACGGGCAGGGCAATCCGTCCGCCGTGACGCGGGATTATGTCTTTGATCTGGATATGGGCGATGGCGCGCCCTTGATGAATGTCTTTGGCGGCAAGATCACCACCTTCCGCGAACTGGCCGAACGCGGCATGCAGCGGTTGCGGCAGGTCTTTCCGGATATGGGCCCCGACTGGACCGAAGACGCGACCCTGCCCGGCGGCGAAATGGCCAATGCCGATTACGAATCCTATGTCGAATTGATGCGAGAGCTTTACCCCTGGATGCCGCGCAAGCTGGTCCATCATTACGCGCGGCTTTATGGCGCGCGCACCAACGATCTGGTCGGCAGCGCCATCGGGGTGGCGGATCTGGGGCGCCATTTCGGCGGCCAGCTTTACGAGGCAGAGGCCCGCTATCTGGTGGCGAAGGAATGGGCGCAAACGCCCGAGGATATCCTGTGGCGCCGGACCAAGCACCTGCTGCATCTGACCAGCCAAGAACAGCAGGACTTCACCGATTGGTTCAATGCGTCCGATCTGACGCGGGGGGCCTGAGGATGGCGCTGACGCTTTCGCTGAACACCAATCCGCTGGTCAATCGCTTTGCCGATCCGGACGACCTGATCGACACGGTCGCCCGCGATCTGCGGATCCGCGATTTGCAACTGACCCATGAATTCATCAATCCCAGCTGGCAATCCCATGTGATCCGCCGCCTGACCCGCCAGATGGGCGCGGCGCTGGCGCGCACCGGCGTTCGGGTGACAAGCGGCATGACCGGCCCTTATGGGCGGCTGAACCATTTCGGCCATCCCGATGCAGAGGTGCGCCGCTATTACATCGACTGGTTCAAGACCTTTGCCGATATCATCGCCGATCTGGGCGGCAGGTCGGTCGGCACGCAATTCGCCATCCTGACCTATCGCGATTACGACGATCCGCAGCGCCGCGAGGATCTGATCCGCATCGCCATCGACTGCTGGGCCGAGGTGGCCGAACATGCCAAGGGTGCCGGTCTGGATTACGTCTTCTGGGAACCGATGAGCGTGGGCCGCGAATTCGGTGAGACGATCAGCGCCTGTCTGGCCCTTCAGGATCGGCTGAATGCCGCCGATCTGGCGGTGCCGATGTGGATGATGGCCGATATCGACCATGGCGATATCAGCTCGGACAACCCCAGTGATTTTGATCCCTATGCCTGGGCGGGCGCGGTGCCGCGCCTGTCTCCGATCATTCATATCAAGCAATCGCTGCTGGATAAGGGCGGCCATCGCCCTTTTACTGCTGATTACAACGCCCGGGGACGGATCCAGCCCGACCCCTTGCTCAGGGCGCTGGCCGAGGGTGGGGCGGTGGATAACGAGATCTGTCTTGAGCTCAGCTTCAAGGAAAGAGAGCCTGACGACCGGATGGTGATCCCCCATATCGCGGAGAGTATTGCATTTTGGGCGCCATATATCGATACCGGTAGACATAAGCTGAATATTTGATCGGATGACCCGATGACGCCACCCTTCGCCTTTGCCACCGCCACCCAGATCCTGTTTGGCCGGGGCCAGGCGAAAGATGCGGCGGCGCGGATCTCGGCATTTGGTCAGCATGTTTTCCTGCTTCACGGCCGCAGTTCGGCGCGCAGCGCATGGCTGACGGCGGCGCTGGTCGATCTGGGCTGCACGGTGACGGAATTTCCGGTGCCCGCCGAGCCCGATCTGGCGCTGATCGAAGCCGGTGTGGCGCAGGCGCGCGACATGGGCGCGCAGGTGGTCGTCGCCATCGGCGGCGGTGCCGTCATCGATGCGGGCAAGGCCATCGCAGCTCTGGTGCCCGCACCCCGCGATGGGATGACCTATCTTGAGGTCGTAGGGCAGGGCCTGCCGCTGGATCGGGCGCCCTTGCCCTGTGTCGCCCTGCCAACGACGGCAGGTACGGGGGCAGAGGTCACCCGCAATGCCGTGATCGCCGTGCCAGAGCATCGCCGCAAGGTCAGCCTGCGCGATGCGCGCATGTTGCCGGATCTGGCGATCGTCGATCCGGCCCTGACCGATCACTGCCCGCCCGCGATCACGTTGGCCTCGGGGTTGGACGCCATCACGCAGGTGATCGAGCCCTATATCTGCACCCGCACCAACCCGCTGACCGACGCGCTGTGCCGCGATGCCACTCCGCGCGGGCTGGCCGCGCTGCCCGTGCTGATGCGGGCCGAGGATGCGGCGGCGCGGGACGAAATGGCCTGGGTCAGCCTTTGTGGTGGCATGGCACTGGCCAATGCCGGTCTGGGCGCGGTGCATGGTCTGGCCGGCCCCTTGGGTGGACTGACCGGCGCGGCGCATGGCGCGATTTGCGGCGCGCTGCTGCCACATGCGCTGAAGGCGAACCGCGCCAAGGTCACCGATCCGATGCTGCGCGACAGGATGGATCAGGTCGGCGGCTGGATCGGGGCGGCCTTCGGGCAGCCACAGGCCGATCTGGCGCAGGCGGCGGATCTGCTGGCCGACTGGTCGCGGCAGGCGGGCCTGCCCGGGCTGACCGCGCTTGGGATCGACCGCACGGTCCGGATCGCTGCGGCGGAAGCTGCGGCAAGCTCTTCGTCGATGAAGGCAAATCCGGCGGCCTTGGATGTGCAGGATCTGATGCAACTGATGGAGGCTGCAGGCTGATGGCACGTTATGGCAAAGGCGATCCCGATCACAGTCTGGCCATCCGTGCGGCCTGGCTGCATTACGCCGGTGGGCTGACACAGACGGCGGTGGCCAAGCGGCTGGGCCTGCCCTCGGTCAAGGCGCACCGCCTGATCGCGCGGGCCGTGGCCGAAGGCGCGGTCAAGGTCTCGATCGATGGCGATATCGTCGAATGCGTCCAACTTGAGGACAGCATCTGCCAACGCTTTGGGCTGGATTATTGCGAGGTCGCCCCGGATCTGGGTGAGGTCGACGTGCCGCTGCGCGCGCTTGGGCTGGCGGGCGCCAACTTCCTGCGCCGCGAGATCGAGCGGGGTGAGCATGAGGTGATCGGGCTTGGTCACGGCCGCACGCTGGCCGCGGCGGTGCATCAACTGCCGCGCTTTGACGGCAAGGGGCAACGCTTCGTGTCGGTGCTTGGCGGCCTGACGCGGAACTATTCGGCCAACCCGCATGACGTAATGCATACGCTGGCCGAAAAGACCGGCGCGCAGGCCTTCGTGCTGCCGGTGCCGTTCTTTGCCAATTCCGAGCAGGATCTGGCGGTGCTGATGGCCCAGCCTGGGGTGCGAGAGATTCTGGACCTGTCCTATGGCGCGACGCTGAAACTGGTCGGGCTTGGTGCCGCAGATGCCAGCGCCCAACTGGTCGAATCCGGCATGATCGAGCCGCATGAGATCGAAGAGATCATCGCTGGCGGCGCGGTTGGTGAGATGATGGGCCATTTCTTCGATGCCGAGGGCAATGTGCTGGAAACCACCCTCTCGGCCCGCACGCTCTCTGCCCCGCTGGACGGCCCCACCGAAAGCCGCATCGTCGTCATCGCGGGCGGCCCCGGCAAGATCGAGGGCTTGCGCGCCGTGCTGAAAAGCGGCCGGTTGTCGGGCCTGATCACGGATGAGGTAACGGCGCGGGTTCTGGCGGGGTAGGGCGCGTTGCGGCGGATGCGTCGCCGCCAAGATCCGCGATACCGCCATCCGCGCCGATGTCGGCCCGATGCCGATCAACGGCGTCTTGTGCATCTTCCCGCAAAGATAGCCGACAGCGGGAGCCCAGATCTTCGGCGGCGCCCCTGACGGCCAATATTTGTGAGCTTTCCAGGCCCCTCGTTTGACACCGATCCGGCGATGCCTAGGCTGATCGTCGTTCACCGTTCCTATTCGAATTCTCTTCACATTTCAGAAGAAAGCCGAGGCCATGTTCGACGACTCAGAGAAAATCATCCTTTCCCTTATCGTGATCGCCACCGCCATCGGGCTGATGGGTCTGTCGTGGTTTTTCTATCGCAGGATCCACACCTATGACGATTACAACGTCGCCGGGCGCTCGACCTCGCTTTTTCCGCTGATCTGCACGCTTGTGGGCACGGCGGTCGGTGGCTCGACACTGCTTGGGTTCATGTCCAGCGGCTTTACCTCGGGCGTTGGGCAGATCTGGCTGCCCGGCGCGATTACCGTCAGCGGGATCATCCTGCTTGTCTTCTTCCTGTCACGCATCCGCGCGTGGGGAGAGCGGTATAATATGGTGACCATCGCCGATTTCATGGTACGCCGCTATGGTACCGCCGCACGTCTGCCCACGGTCATCAGCATCCTGTGCGCCTATGCGGCGATCACCGGGATGCAGTTTGTCGCCATCGGAACCGTGCTGCAGCTTGTCTTCGGCCTTGATCTGTTCGTCGCCATCATCATCACTTGGCTGCTGCTGACAGCAAAAACGTGGCTGGGCGGGCTTGTCGCCGTCATCTGGTCCGACGCCATCCTTGGGGCGTTGCAGACAGTCGGTGTGTTCTTCCTGATGGCCGTTGTCTTCGTCCAGTCCGGCGGCGTGGCTGGCCTGATGAAAAGCCCTTACCTGCAGGAACATCCCGATTTCCTCAGCATCTTCAATATCAGTGCGGCGGATCTGTTCGTCTATCTGATGACCATCGGTGGCTACCAACTGGTGCGTCAGGATCTGTGGCAACGCTTCTGGGCTGCTGACAGTGCGCGCACAGCCCATAGCGGTTACGTCGTAGCCGTGGTCTTCACGATGGCAATCGGTGGCGCGGCGGTCCTGACCGGTGCGATGGCGCGGCTTGGGCTTGGCATCGATATCGAAAACCCCGATCTCATCTACTATGCCGTGTTGAACGAGACCCTGCCCTTTGCCCTTGTGGCGCTGATGATCCTTGTGCTGCTTGCAACAGTTGTCTCTTGCGCGGATTCCTTCTTTATCGCCGGGGCTTCGTCGATCTCGAACGATATTCTGAAGCCGGTGTTCAAGATTACGGATGACCACAAGCTGCTGCAAATGAGCCGTCATGCCGTGATCCTGATGTCCATCATCTCTGTCGCGCTTGCGCTTTATGCGCCAAATCTGGTGGCGATCTGGATCCTTGGCAGCGCCATGCTGGTCTGCGGGCTTCTTGTGCCTGCCATGGCGGCATTGCTGTTTGACGATCTGGACCCGAAATTCGCCGTGGCTTCGATGTGGCTGGGGCTTGGCGCGGCAAGTCTCTGGCAGCTATTGGGCCAGCCCTTTGGCATTCATCCCGTCTTTATCGGGTTGCCGCTTGCCTGCTCGATGCTGCCTTTCATGCTGCGTACGGCGCAGCGTCGGAGAGGCGATGAGGTTCAGGAGGTCTGAAGGCGCAGCTATACCCCTGTCGTCCAACGCGCAGATCCCGAAATGCAAAATGCCCCCCGCAAATCCTCGCAGGGGGCATTTCTGTAATCGCGGGGGGACGCTTACTTGCCCGTCAGGGCCTTGGCGCGGGCCATGATGGCGTCCTTGGTGATGCCGAATTCCTGATACAGCCGGTCGATCGGGGCCGAGGCGCCGAAGCCGTCCATGCCGATCACGTCATCCTCGCTGGCGACATAGCGGGTCCAGCCGAACTTGCCCGCTGCCTCGACGGCGATGCGCGGGGCGTTGCCCAGCGTTTCGGCGCGGTAAGCCTCGGGCTGGGCGTCGAACAGCTCCCATGATGGCATCGAGACGACGGCGACGTTCAGACCGTCCGCATGCAGCGCCTCGGCGGCTTCGACGGCCAGCGCAACTTCGGTGCCGGTGGCGATCAGGGTCACGTCGCGGCCCTCGCCGAACTGGCGGATCACATAGGCGCCCTTGGCGGTCAGGTTCTCGTCGCCGGCCTCAAGACGAAGCTGCGGCACGTCCTGACGCGACAGCGCCAGCAGCGAAGGCACCTCGCGATTACGGATGGCGATGTCCCACGCTTCCAGCGTCTCGACCGTGTCTGCGGGGCGCAGCACGGTCAGGTTCGGGATCGCGCGCAGGCTGGCCAGATGTTCGATGGGCTGGTGCGTCGGGCCGTCTTCGCCCAGGCCGATGCTGTCATGGGTCATGACATAGACCGTGCCCAGACCCATCAGCGCGGACAGGCGGATGGCGTTGCGCGCATAGTCCGAGAATACCAGGAACGTGCCGCCATAGGGGATAAAACCGCCATGCAGGCTGATCCCGTTCATGGCCGCCGCCATGCCGAATTCACGCACGCCATAGCCGATATAGCGCCCGGCCTGATCGCGGGTGAACTGGCTGTCCACGGCCGGAACGCGGGTCAGGTTCGAGCCGGTCAGATCGGCAGAACCGCCGATCATTTCGGGCAGCGCCGCCGTCAGCGGCTCCAGCGCCATCTGGCTGGCCTTGCGGGTCGCGGCTTTCTTGGGGTCGGCGAACAGCTTGTCGCGCGCGGCCTTGACGACCGCATCGTAATCGCCCGGCAGACGGCGGGCCAGACGGCGTTCGAACTCTGCCCGTTCATCGGCGGGCTTTGCGGCGAAACGCTGTTCCCAGGCCTCGCGCTCTTCCTGGCCGCGCTGGCCGATGGCGCGCCATTTCGCCAGCAGTTCTTCGGGGATGTCGAAGGGGGCGTGGGTCCAGCCAATCGCCTCTCTCGTCAGGGCGGCCTCGTCCTTGCCCAGGGGCGAGCCGTGCACCGAATAGGTCCCCGCCTTGTTGGGCGAGCCGAAGCCGATCACCGTCTTCATCGCGATCAGCGAGGGCTTGTCGGTTTCCGCCTTGGCGGCTGCAATGGCCTGATCCAGCGCCTTGCCGTCATGGCCGTCGCAGGACTGGACATGCCAGCCAAGCGCGCGGAAGCGAGCCGGAATATCTTCCGAGAAGCTGACCGAGGTGGGGCCGTCGATGGTGATCGAGTTGTCGTCATACAGCACGATCATCTTGCCCAGACCCAGATGGCCCGCAAGGCTTGCCGCCTCTTGCCCGATGCCTTCCTGCAGGCAGCCGTCGCCGACGAACACATAGGTGCGGTGATCGACCACATCATCGCCGAATTCCTGCGCCAGCCGCTTTTCCGCAAGCGCCATGCCGACCGCCGTGGCCAGACCCTGACCCAGCGGGCCGGTGGTGGTCTCGATCCCCTTGGCATGGCCATATTCGGGGTGACCCGCCGTGATCGAGCCCCATTGCCGGAAATTCCTGACCTGCTCCAGCGTCATGTCCTCATAGCCGGTCAGGTGCAGCACGCTGTAAAGCAGCATCGAGGCGTGGCCATTGGACAGCACAAAACGGTCGCGATCCGGCCAGTCGGGGTTCTTGGCGTCGAATTTCAGATGCTTGCCAAACAGCACGGCAGCCGCGTCGGCCATGCCCATCGGCGCGCCCGGATGGCCCGAATTCGCCGCGTTCACCGCGTCGATCGACAGCGCGCGAATGGCATTGGCCAGGGCGAAGTTTTCGGGGTCGAGGGCTGCCTTTTCGGCGATCTTCGGGTCTTTGGGCGAATCTAGGGGCATATGCGGTCCTCCGGGTTTGCCCCCGGATACTGCGTCCTGCGGAAAACCACAACCAGAGATCACAAGATAAAATCACAAAATCACAAAATATATGTTGTGATAATGAAAACTGGTGTTAAGTTGCCGATGTTCCTTACCGGAGAGTGAGTCGTGAAACGCGAAGAGCGCAGGCAGGCCATCATGGACGCGCTGGTCGAGGCGCGGGCGGTCGATCTGGACGATCTGGCCGAGCGTTTTGCGGTTTCCAAGATGACCATCCATCGCGATCTGGACGATCTGGAACAGACCGGCCTGCTGCGGAAGGTGCGGGGCGGCGCCACCATCGAGGCCGGGACGCAGTTCGAAAGCGATTTCCGCATCCGCGAGTTGCAGGATGGCGATGCCAAGGCCCGCATGGCCCGCGCCGCGCTGGCCCTGGTCGAGCCGGGGATGACGGTGATGGTCAATGACGGGTCCATGGCGGCGCTTCTGGGTACGCGGCTGGCGGAGAAGCCGCCCTTGACGGTGATTACCAACAATCTTGCGGTGGTCGACCGGCTGAAAGACGCGCCCCGGATCACGCTGATCGCGCTTGGCGGCAGCTATAGTCCGAAATTCAACGGCTTTTTCGGTGTCGTCACCGAACAGGCCCTGTCACGGCTGCGCGCCGATCTGGCCTTCATCTCGACCCCCGCCGTGTCGGGCATGCAGGCCTTTCACATGGATGATGCGGTGGTGCGGGCCAAGCAGGCGATGATGGCGGCGGCAAACCGCTCGGTTCTGCTGGTCAACCATCAGCGTTTCGGCCGCTCTGCCCTGAACCTGCTGGCCGATCTGAGCCAGTTCGAAACCGTGATCACCGATGCCGAACCCGGCCCCGATGTCAGTGCCGCGATGCGGCGGGCAGGGCGGCGGCTGACCATTGCCAAGGATTAAGAACATGCCCGATATCTGGATCGGAACCAGTTGGAAGATGAACAAGACGCTGGCCGAAGCGCAGGAATTTGCGACCGCGCTGGCCGCTGCAGATGCGGCACGCGATCCGCGTATCCAGCGTTTCGTGATCCCGCCCTTTACCGCTGTCCGGCAGGTGAAACAGATATTGGCCGAAACCTCGGTCAAGGTCGGGGCGCAGAACATGCATTGGGACGATGCCGGTGCCTGGACCGGCGAAATCAGCCCGGCCATGCTGACGGATTGCCACTTGGATATCGTCGAACTGGGCCATTCGGAACGGCGCGAATATTTCGGTGAAACCGATGAGACGGTCGGCCTCAAGACCGAAGCCGCCGTGCGCCACGGGCTGATCCCGCTGATCTGCATCGGCGAAACCCTGGCCGAGCGCGAATCCGGTCGCGCGCAAGAGGTGCTGGCAGCGCAGGTGCGCGGCGCGCTTGGCAAGCTGCGCGAGGATCAGAAATCCGCGCCCATCCTGCTGGCCTATGAGCCGGTCTGGGCGATTGGCGTGAACGGGATTCCCGCCACCTCGGATTACGCCGATGATCGCCAGCGCGAGATCATCCAGGTCGCGCAAGAGGTTCTGGGCCGCAAGATCCCCTGCCTCTATGGCGGCTCGGTCAATCCCGGGAATTGCGAAGAGCTGATCCAATGCCCGCATATCGACGGGTTGTTCATCGGCCGCTCGGCCTGGCAGGTGGAGGGGTATCTTAACATTCTGGCGAAATGCGCCGCGAAGATCTGAAGGAGAATGATATGAAACTGGCAATTGCAGGCGACAGCGCGGGCGAAGGTCTGGCCAAGGTTCTGGCCGATCATCTGAAGGACAAGCATGACGTGGCCGAGATCAGCCGCACCGATGCCGGTCCGGATGCGTTCTATGCCGATCTGTCGGACCGCGTCGCATCCGAGGTTCTGGCAGGCACCTATGACCGTGCCATTCTGGTCTGCGGCACCGGGATCGGGGTCTGCATCTCGGCCAACAAGGTGCCGGGCATTCGCGCGGCGCTGACCCATGACACCTATTCGGCGGAACGCGCGGCGCTGTCGAACAATGCGCAGATCATCACCATGGGCGCGCGCGTCATCGGGTCCGAACTGGCCAAGGCCATCGCCGATGCCTGGCTGGCCGAGACGATGAATTTCGACGCCGCAGGCCGGTCGGCAGGCAATGTGAATGCCATCGATCAGGTCGATGCCAAATATAACAAGGGCTGAGCCATGCTGAAGCTGCCCGCCGATGGTCCGGCCAAAGGCGCCCTGCTGCGTGATCTGCTGACCGGCGATGGCCCGGCATCCATTGTTCTGGCGATGGCCGGTGCGATGCCCGATCTGGCCCAACGGCTGGCAGCGGGGCGGTTGCACAGCGACCCCGATGCCATCGTCGGCGTCAATGACAGCGGCGATAAGCAAAAGGCGCTGGATGTCGCCGCCCATCACCACGTCGTCGCCGCCCTGCGCAAGGCCGGCGTGCGGCAGGTCCTGTCCGAAGAGATGGAGCAGGTCGTCCACCTGAACCCCGATGGCGCCTATGATGTGGCGATGGACCCGATCGACGGCTCTGGCAGCATCGGGATCGGCGCGCCCCTGGGCATGCTGTTCAGCATCCTGCCCGCCGCGCCCGAGGGCTTCATGCGCACGGGTCGGGCGATTGTCGCGGCGGGCTATGCCTCTTTCGGGCACTCGCTGGATTTCGGCTATTCGCTGGGTGATGGCGTGACGATTGCCACCTATGATGCCGAGGCCGGGGATTTTCGGCTGATCCGCGAGGATGTGACGCTGCAGCCGACGGCATCGGTCTTTGCCTATAACGCCTCGAACCAGCGGTTCTGGGCGCAGGGCCTGCAGGATTGGCTGCACGATCTTCTGGCGGGCAGGGATGGCCCGTTTCAGCGCGATCCGAACATGCGCTGGCTGGCCGCCGCCGTGGGCGATCTGCACCGGATCCTGCTGCAGGGGGGTGTTTTCCTGTATCCCGCCGACAGTCGGCCGGGATATGAGAATGGCCGCCTGCGCCTGCTGTATGAATGCGCGCCGATGGCTTTTCTGATCGAACAGGCGGGCGGCATCGCCACCGATGGCTCCACGCCTGTTCTGGATATCGCGCCGGGCGGCCTGCATCAGATGTCGCCCCTTATCTTTGGTGCGCGGGACGAGGTCGAAAACATCCTGCGCTATCTCTCTGCTGACAAAGGATCCTAACCCATGGCCATGATCACGCTGCGCCAGCCTCTCGACCACGCGGCCGAGAACAGCTATGCCGTGCCCGCCTTCAATATCAACAATATGGAGCAGGGGCTGGCCGTGATGACAGCCGCGCAGGCGACGCATTCGCCGGTGATCCTGCAAGCCAGCCGGGGCGCGCGCGCCTATGCCAATGATCTGGTGCTGGCGGGGCTGATTTCGGGCTTTGCGCGGGCCTTTCCCGATATTCCGGTCTGCATGCATCTGGATCATGGCAACGGGCTGGCGACCTGCGCCACCGCCATTCAGAACGGTTTTACCAGCGTGATGATGGATGGCAGCCTGAAAGCCGATGGCACGACGCCCGCCGATTATGCCTATAACCGCGATATCACCGCGCAGGTGGTCGGGATGGCCCATGCCTGCGGCGTCTCGGTCGAGGGGGAACTGGGCGTGCTGGGCAGTCTGGAAACCGGAATGGGCGATCAGGAGGACGGCCACGGCGCGACCGAAAAGCTGGCCGAGCATCAGCTGCTGACCGACCCGGACGAGGCCGCGCGCTTTGTCGCCGATACCGGGGTGGATGCGCTGGCGGTGGCGATGGGCACAAGCCACGGCGCCTATAAATTCAGTCGCAAACCCGATGGCGATATCCTGGCCATGCATGTGATCGAGGCGATCCACGCCCGGATCCCCGACACCCATCTGGTGATGCATGGATCCTCTTCCGTGCCCGAGGATTTGCAGGCGATCATCAACAGCCATGGCGGCGATATCCGCCCGACATGGGGCGTCCCCGTCGAAGAGATCCAGCGCGGCATCAGGTCGGGCGTGCGCAAGGTGAATATCGACACCGACAACCGGCTGGCCATGACCGCCGCGATCCGGCGCACTCTGGTCCGCGATCCGGCGGAGTTCGATCCGCGCAAATATCTGAAACCGGCGATGGAGATGATGGCAGAGGTCTGCAAGGCCCGCTTTGAGGCTTTTGGCACCGCAGGCCACGCCGACAAGATCCGTCCGCTGCCGCTGTCGGCCATGGCGCGCAGCTATGGATGATGCGACCGGCGGTCAGTCGCGCTTGCGGCGATAGCGCCGCCACAGCATCACACCCGCCGCCAGCGCCACCGCACCATAGACCACGTGACGAGAGGTGATCCCGATCCTTGCCTGCGCGCTGCTGCGATAGCGAGGGTCGAACAGGCGTGTATCTGACAGGAACTTGCCCAGCATGGTTTCCTTGCGCGGGGTGATCGGGCGCAAACCCCGGCCTTGCCGGTCGTTCAGCGCCCTGATGGCGCCGATCACGCTGCCATGGCTGTCGATGGCGCTGACCACCTGTTCCGGCGACACGGCCAGATGTTCGGCCAGCAGCCCGTTGCGGATCTCGGTAATGCGCTGCCTGTGCTGATCGCGCCGGGCGATCAGCGCGACATCGCTTTCCGTATCGAACCCCATCGAGCGGCGGTCGATATTGCTGGACCCGATGCGCAGAAACGCGTCGTCGATGATGCTGGTCTTGGAATGGACATAGATATCCTGTCCCGTCTCATTCACGGGATAGAGGATGGTAAAGCGGCCATGCGGGTCATGGGCTTCCAGATCCTCGATCAGGCGGCTGCGGGTGACATGCATGGCCTCATCCTCGACCATGCCCTGCGCGGCATTGGGATTGATGATGACCACCTCTGGCCCATCGGGCTCCTGCAGGCGCGCGCGAATCGCATCCGCGATACCATCGGCGGCGAAATATTGCGATTCCAGATAGATGCAGTCCGTCGCAGCGGCGATGCTGTCCAGATAAAGCGTCTCGATCTCATTGACCGCCTCGTGATGACGCTCGGGCGGTGCGGTGCGGGCGATGGCGACCTCGATATCGGTGAAATCGGGCTCGATCCCCTTGGGCCAGATATCGTGACCGGGCGAGAATTCCTCGCCAATCGGTTCATCCATGGCGCGCTGCCAGCGGCTTCGGCACAGCTCGCTGAGGGCCGAGGCCGCATCGCCCGACATCAGCGTCGTGCTGTCATGCCAGGGCTGGGCAACCTCGCCATCCTTCTTGACGCGCAAGGGGTTGTAGGATCCATGCGCGCGAGTGTCCCAACGGCCTTCGGTCACGTCGATCCCGCCGCAAAAGGCCAGTGAATCGTCGATCACCACGATTTTCTGATGGTGGCAGGCGCCGATGGGGTGGCGACCGTCAAATCCCAGATGAAGCTGATCGGGCGACATCAGCTTGATCTGGATCGTGGGCACGGTGCGGGCCGGGGCGATCAGGGCGCCGCCGCTCCATTTCAGCAGATAGATGTCCAGCCCCTCGCGCCGCGTCACCAGCGCGTCAAAAAATGGTCCGATGGCATTGGGAAAGCCATCGGGCGCATTGCCCTCATCATCGCTTTCGCCGGGCAGCATCTCGATCTCGAAGTCGAAATCCCAGCCGACCAGAATGACGAAGCGCCGCGCCTTCAGCAGCGATTCACGCAAGGTACGGAAATAATCCTTGCCGTCCACGATGACAGAAAACCGGTCGGCATGTGCAACGCGCCAGCAGTTTCGACCGGGTTGGAAAGTCAGATCCGTCATGAATTCCGTCTCGTGATGATAAGGTGTCGCCCCTTGCCCAACGCGGTGTGGCTGTATTGGTTGCCTTTTCCGTTCAGCTCCGCCCTTGCGTGGCCAGCGCCAGCCCGTCCACGACGGCGGTAAAGGCGTCGGAATATCGCAACTGCGCGGCGGGGCATCGGTCCTGCACCTCGGCTGCGACCATGTTCATCAGGCTGGAGCCCCCGACCAGCACGGCGGCGTCGATCTGATCCGGGCGGATGTCGGCAGCCGTCAGCGTCTCCTCGATCGCCTGACCCAGCCGGGCGCGGAAATCGGCCAGCGCCGCGTCCATGGATCGCGCGGTGATGGGCGCGTCAAGATCGCGCTGGATGAAGTCAAGCCGGATCGCGGCCTCTTGTGCCGGACCGTTGGCGGCGATCTTGCCCTTTTCGACGGCGAAGGCCAGCTGATGGCCCAGCTCTTCCTCGATCACGTGATGCAGCCTGCCGATCTTTTCGGGCTCAACCGCGTGGCGCTGCATATCCTCGATCCTGCGCAAGGTGTCGCGGGTATAGAGAAACGGGATCTTGGCCCAGTTCGCCAGTTCCGAATACAGCGCATTCGGCACCGGCAGCAGGCCCTGACCCATGCTGCGGCGCAATTCTCCGCCCTGACCCAGCAGCGGCATGACATGGCTAAGCGAGATGGCATGATCGAAATCCGTCCCACCCAGCCGGATGCCGTGGCTGGACAGGATATCGACCCTGTCGCCCCGGCTGCGAAACAGCGTGAAATCTGATGTGCCGCCGCCGATATCGACGATCAGCCCCAACTGGCCACCCTGGCCCGGCGCATGGCTGGCAAGGGCGGCGGCCTCTGGCTCATAAAGGAAATCGACCCGGTCGAAGCCCGCCTGATGATAGCAGTGGCGCAGATCCTCTTGCGCCTTCTGATCGCGGGTTGGATCGGCGGAATGGAAATGCACGGGCCGCCCCGACAGCACCGCAGAGAAGCGATATCCGGTGGTCTGTTCAGCATTGGTTTTGACGGAGATCAGAAACTGGGTCACGATCTGGGCCATCGTGCGCCGCTTGCCCGCGATCAAGCGGCTTTCGTGAAACAGCGTGGTGCCGAGGATGCTTTTCAACGCCCGCATGAAGCGTCCCTCATCCCGTGCGATCAGGGCGGCCACGGCCTCTTCGCCGATCATCATCGGGCCGCGATCCTCGGGAAAGAACACCGCCGTTGGCAGCGTATCGCCATGCGCCGAAATCGGGATCCGCCGCAATTCGCCATTGTCGATCATCGCGGCGGCGGAATTCGATGTTCCGAAATCAATGGCAAGCGTCGGTGACATGGCGGGCTTCGCTGTTGGGGGCAAGAGGGAGCGTGATCTAGCGAAGCCATGCGCGCGCTGCAAGTCACAGGGCTGCGCAGGAAAGTTGACGCAAGGTCGGACCATGCCTTGACCTGCGGCAGAGGGAATGGTCTGTCATGGCAAGCAGCGCCCGTGGCGCAAAGTGGACATGGCCCGTCTTTGCGCAGCGCGCGGCAGGGCTTTATCCGCGACAACGACATTCCTGACGTCGCCCTGCAGGCGGCGCAGCAGCGGAGAAGAGGCCATGTCAGCCACAGTTTTCGACGACCGCGCATGTGAACTGGGCGAGGGCGCGCTGTGGCATCCTGAACGGCAGCAATTCTTCTGGTTCGACATTCTGGGCCGCCGCCTGTTGTCGCGCGACGGCATGGGGGCGCTGGAATGGCGCTTTGACAGGATGGTCTCGGCCGCGGGATGGGTGGATCGTGACCGGCTGATGGTCGCGACGGAAACCGGGCTGGCGCTGCTGGATCTGACAACGGGCAAGCTGACCGATCTGATCGCGGTCGAGGCGGATCAGCACGCGACCCGATCAAATGACGGCAGGGCGGATCGGCAGGGCGGCTTCTGGTTCGGCACGATGGGCAAATCCGCGCAGGACGGGGCGGGGGCGATCTATCGCTATTACAGGGGGCAATTGCGCAAGCTGTTTGACGCGGTCTCGATCCCGAACTCGATCTGCTTTTCGCCCGACGGAAGATGGGCGCATTTCGGCGACACGGCGCGGGGCCTTGTCTGGCGTCAACCCTTGGACGCCGAGGGCTGGCCGGCCGGCGAACGACAGGTTTTTCTGGATGTCAGCGCGTGGGATTCCGGCGCCGATGGCGCGGTGATGGATGCCGAGGGCGGCTTTTGCTGTGCCTTCTGGGGGCAGGGCGCGGTTCTGCGCTTTGACGCGGCTGGGCAGCAGACGCATCGGTTCGAGGTCGGCGGCAGGCATTGTTCTTGCCCGGCCTTCGGGGATCGCGGGCAGATGCTGGTCACCACCGCGCTGGAAAATATCGCCGATCCGGATGCGGGGCAGGGGCTGACCTATCTGGTGCGCCATGACCTGCCAGGCCTGCCAGAGCCGAGGGTTCTTCTGTGACCGCAGACGCTGTCACGACCCTGCCCGACGGCCAGGAGATCCGGCGCATCACGCTGCGCTCGGGGTCCATGACGGCGCAGCTTCTGACCCTTGGCGCCATCGTGCAGGATCTGCGGATCGAGGGCGTGGATCACCCGCTGGTTCTGGGCTGCGACGATATCGCGGATTATCTGGGGCAGGCGCGTTATATGGGGGCGATTGTCGGGCGCTTTGCCAATCGCATCGCCCGGGCGCGCTTTCCGCTGGACGGCGCGATCTGCCAAACCGATCCGAATTTTCTGGGCCGCCACACGCTGCATGGCGGATCTGAGGGGCTGGATCTGCAGATCTGGCGGATTGATGAGCTTGCAAAAGATCATGCTCTGCTGTCGGTGACGCTGCCGGACGGCCATATGGGGTTCCCGGGCAATCTGCAGATCCGGGCGCGGATTGCGTTGGAAGATCAGGCGCTGGTCTTTGATCTGCAGGCCGAAACCGACGCGCCCACGCCCTGCAGCCTGGCCCATCACGGCTATTTCAATCTGGACGGCGGGGCCGATATCGTCGGGCATCGCCTGTGGATCGACGCGGCGCAATATCTGCCGGTCGATCAGGATATGATCCCCTTGCCCGGAATTGCCGAGCTTGCCGGAACCGCCTTCGATTTCCGGCAGCTGCGCGAGATTGGCGATAGCGGCTATGATCATAATTTCTGCCTCTCGCGCGATGCGACCCGGCCTCGCAGGGTCGCGCAGCTGACCGGTCGTTCCGGCCTGTCCATGTCGGTGATCACGGATGCCCCGGGATTGCAGCTTTACGATGGGCGGCACTTCGCGGACCTGCCGGGGCTGCAGGGACGCCGCTATGGCCCCCGTTCCGGGGTTGCGCTGGAAACGCAGATCTGGCCCGATGCCCCCAACCGGCCCGATTTCCCGCACTCCATCCTGCGTCCGGGTCAAACCTATCGCCACCATATCCGCTACGGGTTTTCGCTATGACTGCCACTCTGATCGGCCTCGACTGGGGCACAACGTCTTTCCGCGCCTGGCTGATGGGCGCCGACGGCATGGTTCTGGACGAGGTCGCAGAGGGTCCCGGCATCCTGGCCGCCGCAAGCCTGCCGGGCGGCTTTCCCGAGGCACTGCAGAATGCGGTCGGGCCCTGGCTGGCGCAGCGCGTGCCGATCATCGCGTCGGGCATGATCACCAGCCGCAATGGCTGGGTCGAGACGCCCTATCAGCGCCTGCCGCTGGGCGTGGATGCGCTGGCCGGTTCGCTGCTGTCCCACGGCTTCGGCGACCGCCACATCTGGTTCGTCAGCGGCGCGATCAGCGATCCCGACGGCCCGGCGCCCGATGTGATGCGCGGCGAAGAGACAGAGATCATCGGCCATATCGCCGCCAGCGGCGCGGCCGAGGGGCAGTTCATCCTGCCCGGCACCCATAACAAATGGGCGCAGGTGCAGGACGGCAGGTTGACGGGTTTTCGCACCGTGATGACGGGTGAGGTGTTTCAGATGCTTTGCGCCCATTCGATCCTGGGGCGGCTGATCCAGCCCGGCCCCGCCAGCCCCGAGGCTTTCCGGCGCGGCGTGCTGGCAGGTGCGGAACCGGGGCCATTGCTGGGGCGGATCTTCTCGGCCCGCAGTCTGGCCTTGCTGGACAGGCTGGCGGGGAATGAGGTGGCCGATTACCTGTCAGGCCTGCTGATCGGGGATGAGGTCGCGCAATCGCGGCAGGGCGGCCGGGCCGGTCCGGTCACGATCATCGGGCGGGGCGATCTGGCGGAACGCTATCGCATCGCCTTTGACTTGCTGGAACAGAAGGCCCGGATCGCTGCGCCCGGAATGGCGCGGCAGGGGCTTTGGACAATTGCACAACATGCGGGGATTATCTGATGACGAACTGGCAAGAGGCCTTTGACGCCTGCCCATTGGTGGCCATTCTGCGCGGCGTGCGGCCCGTTGAGGTGCTGGCCATCGGCAAGGCGCTGACCGGGGCGGGCTTTACCCTGATCGAGGTGCCGCTGAATTCGCCCGATCCGCTGAACAGCATCTCGCGGCTGGTGCAGGACCTGCCGCAGGCGGTGGTCGGCGCGGGCACGGTGCTGAGCGCGCAGGACGTGACGGCGGTGAAAGATGCCGGGGGCCGACTGATCGTGGCGCCGAATTTCGACCCCGAGGTCGCGGCCGAGGCGGCACGGCATCAGATGATCTACCTGCCCGGCATCGGCACCCTGTCCGAGGCTTTTGCCGCATTGAAGGCGGGCGCCGCAGGGCTGAAGCTGTTCCCGGCGGAAATGATCCCGCCCGCCGCCGTCAAGGCGATGCGCAGCGTGCTGCCTGCCGACGCGAAACTGCTGCCCGTGGGCGGCGTGAATGCCGACACGATGCCCCGCTATTGGCAGGCTGGCGCGAACGGGTTTGGCATGGGGCAATCGCTGTACCGGCCCGGCCAGACGGCCGAGGAAACCGCCACCCGCGCCGCCGATTTCATCGCGACATGGCGCGCAGTGGCCGGGCAGGGATAAGACCGCCGGACATGAAAAAGGGCCGCGAAATGCGGCCCGCTTCCGGTTCCCCATCGGGGAAAATCAGCTTTTCGCACGCTCCACATAAGAGCGGTCGGCGGTGTTGATCACCACACGGGTGCCCACGTCGATATGGGGCGGCACCATGACCCGCACGCCATTCGTGGCCATCGCGGGCTTGTAGCTGGAAGAGGCGGTCTGGCCCTTGACCACAGGCTCTGTCTCGGCGATCTCGACGACGACTTTCTGCGGCAGTTCCATGGCAATCGGCACGCCGTTATGCACCCGCAGGAACACCCGAACGCCTTCGCCCAGGAAAACATTGTCATCACCCACGACATCGGCCGAGGCAACCAGCTGTTCATAGCTTTCCGGTTCCATGAAGTGGAAACCTTCGTCATCGTCGTAAAGGTAGTCGTATTCCCGCTCGTCCACATGGGCGCGCTCGACCTGTTGGGTGGTCTTCCAGCGTTCCGAAACCTTGGTCCCGTCCGAGATGCGGCGCATATCGACCTGGGTGACCGGGGTGCCCTTGCCGGGGTGGAAGTTCTGGGCGGTCAGCACGACATAAAGCGTGCCGTCAATGTCCACGACATTGCCTTTGCGAAGACTGGAAGCGATGACTTTCAAGGTATGTCCTTGCCTGCTTTTCAAGAAACCGATGCTCGGCTAGGTGGGATGCCGATGAAGATGCGGTCGTTTAGCGCATTTTTCCCGCTATCGCCAGCCAGAAGAAAGCCCCGCCATGACGTCGTCCCGCCCAACGCCCCCTGACGCGACCCCGTGGTGGGGCCGCAGCCGCCATGCCGACCGCCGTCCGCTGCTGCTGGCGCGCAACCGCGCGCAGCGCGCGATCCGCGACTGGCTGGAGGCCGGGGATTTCATCGAGGTCGATCCCGCAGCTTTGGTCACAAGCCCGGGAAATGAGGCGCATCTGCACGCTTTCGCCACGCAGCAGATCGGCAATGACGGCCTTGCGCGGCAAATGTATCTGCATACCAGCCCCGAATTCGCGATGAAAAAGCTGCTGGCGGCGGGTGAGCCACGGATCTTTTCCTTCGCCCATGTCTGGCGCAATCGCGAATGCACCACGCGGCACAGCCCGGAATTCACCATGCTGGAATGGTATCGCGCGGGGCAGGATTACCGCGTGCTGTTTCAGGATTGTGCCCGTTTTCTGGCCCTGACGGCCGAGGCTGCGGGTGCCGATCTGCTGCGACATGGCGATATGACCTGCGACCCCTTTGCCGCGCCGCAGATCGTCACCGTGGCCGAGGCCTTTGCCGAATTCGCGGGTGTCGACCTGCTGGCGACCTGTGACGGCGCGCAGACCGATGCGGCGGCCCTGCGCGCGCAGGTTCTGGCACAGGGGATACGGCTTTCGGATGATGACGGCTGGTCTGATATGCTGTCGCGGGTGCTGGTCGAAAAGGTCGAGCCGCATCTGGGCCGGGACCGCCCGCTGATCCTGGACCGCTATCCCGCGGCCGAGGCCGCGCTGGCCCGCCCCGCCGCCGATGACCCGCGCGAGGCCGAGCGGTTCGAACTTTATGCCTGCGGGGTGGAACTGGCCAATGGCTTTGGCGAATTGACCGATCCCGCCGAACAGCGCCGCCGCTTTCAGCTTGAGATGGATGAAAAGCAGCGCATCTATGGCGAGCGTTATCCGCTGGATGAGGATTTTCTGGCCGCGCTGTCCTTCATGCCCGAGGCTGCGGGTTGCGCGCTTGGCTTTGACCGTCTGGTGATGCTGGCCACCAGCGCGCCGCGAATCTCGGACGTGATCTGGACGCCTGTGGCGGAATAACGGCTGCCGGCGGTTTTTTCGCGTCGAAGATCGCGACATATGCCCGGATCGCGGATGCGCCGGGTGTCGGCGCGACGGGCGCCGCCGCCTGTCCTGCCTGCCCGCAACACGGTTAAGCTTTTGGTTTTCGGGCCAATCAGTGCTATCATGAGATCGGGAACTGACCGGCGGGATGGGGGGCATCCCGATCCCGGTTGCTGAGTGTTTTTCTGGTTTCTGGCCCTGTTGCCGTAGCTTTGTTTTCAGCCTTTTCCTGTTTTTTCGCCCCCTCGCGCCAATAGATAACGGGTAGCTAACGGATGACGTGTGAAGGTGATTCTGCATTTGGAAGAGCACGGGCATCTAAGTTGATGGACCATTCTGTCGAAGCCACATACGAATGTTCTGGTCAGCCGCAAGCGCCCGCGCCGGTCAGCCCGGCAAGAATACCGGCTCGGGTTTATGATGAGTATGCTGTTTCCTCCCCTCCCGCTGCTCTTCCAAATGTCACTTCCCTTTCCGAGACAACCGAGGTCGTGACGGTCAGCAGGCCGCTGGTGCGGTTGTATCTTCTTGGCCCTTTCGGTCTTTTGCGCGGGCAGGATGAAAGCTGCGCGCCCCGGATCAAGAAGGCGCAGGCGCTGCTGGCCCTGCTGGCGCTGGCGCCGCGCCGCGAACGCACCCGCGTCTGGCTGCGCGACAAGCTGTGGAGCCAGAGCGACGAGAACAAATCCTCGACCAGCCTGCGCCAGCTGATCTTCGAATTGCGCAAGGATCTGGGCAATCTGGCCGACAGCGTGCTGCGGGTGGACCGCAATTCCATCGGCCTGCAGGCGGATGCGCTGTGGGTCGATTACTGGGCGGTTCAGGACGATCCGGCGCAGCTTTCCGTGTTGGGCATCGATGCGGAAACCGAACTGCTGGAAGGTCTGGATATCCGCGATGAGGAATTCGAGGAATGGCTGCTGTTCGAACGCCAGACCTGGCAGAACAAATCGGCCCAGCTGTTCGAGCGTTTGAAGGAGATGCCTGCCTTTGGCGCAACCGCGCCGGTGACCGATGTGTCCTTTGCGCCCTGCAATATCGAACCGCGCGCCTCGCTGGGCATTCTGCCCAATATCCAGCAGGGCTGCGATGCCACGACCATGCATCTGGCCGATCAGCTGCTGGAAGGCATCGCCCGAAACCTGGGCGAATTGCAGCCCGTCGATATCTATGACCTAAGAGAGGTCGATACCCCTTCGGAACGGTTTCTGGGCGCCTATGAGACTGAATTTTATATCCGCGTCAGGACGTTGCAGGTCCATAAAAGCCTGACCCTGACCTTCTTTCTGTACAGCGCCGCGACCATGACGCTGGAATGGAGCCAGTCCATCCAGGTTTCGGTCGATGAGTTGCAGGAACCCGACACGATGATCATTTCCGGCTTTGTCAGCCAGAATGTCGACCGGCTGTCGAAGTTCATCCTGCGCTCGCGGCAGACGGAAGCGCCGCCGGAAAGCAGGTCGCTGATGGTCGGCTATACGGCGCTGAACATGATGTTCCGCCTGGACCGCAATGCCCTGACCAATACCGAGGCGATGCTGGGCCAGATGATCGAGCGTTACCCGGACACGCTTTATACCTCGCTGCGCGCCTATGCGGCCTCGTTCCGGATCGGCGAGAATCTTGGATCGCTGGATGCGATGGCCGTGGGCGAAACCGACCGCCTTGCCCGAGAGGCGCTGGACGACAATCCCTTCAACTCGATTTCGCTGGCTTGTCTGGGCCATACGATGGGCTATGTCTTCCGCGATCACGACCGTGCGGGCGAATTGCTGGAACGGGCGCTGAGCCTGAACCCAAATCAGGCCTTCGTCTGGGATCACTATGCGCTGCACAAATTCTATACCGGCGATTACAAGACCGCCTATGATGCCGCGAAAAAGGCGGTTTGCCTGGGCGGATTCAGCCCGATCAGCTATGGCTATGACACCACATTGGCGATGACCTCTGTGATGATCGGCGACACCGCGCAGGCGATTGTCGCGGGCCGAAGCGCCTTGCGCAAACAGCCCCGCTTCAACGCCGCCAAGCGCTATCTTCTGGCCAGTCTCAGCTTTGCGGGCCGGGACGCGGAAGCCCGCGAAATCTATCAGTCCCTTTTGCAGACCGATCCGCAATTCGCCGATAGCGAGGTGCAGAAAGAGCGGTTCCGCATCACCCAGAGGGAAAAGGAAAACATCCTGATCGACGCGATCAGGAAATACACGGAGTAGCCTTGATGAGCGACCTTGAAATCATTGCAGACAACCATTTCACGGTCACCTCCAGCGGGCTTGTTCTGAACGGGGGCATCGTTCAGTCGATGCCAAACCCGGCGACGGCGGCGCAATCGGGTGCCGTGCTGTCGGTCCTGTCGCTGAACCGCAATCGCAACCGAAACCGCAATCGCAACAGAAACCGAAATCGCAACCGGAACCGCAACCGCAATCGCACAACTGAATCCGAGGGCGGGATCCTGGAGCCGTGGAAGGCGCGGGAAAAGCTGTATGCGATGAAAGAGGACTGGATCGCGCTGCCGATCCCGCGTCCGCCATCGCCCGAAATGCTGCGTGCCGAGGCCAAGGAATTGCTGATCAAGCAAGCCCTGCGCAAGACCGAGCGCGAACGCGGCCGCGTCGATGAAATCATGCGCGAGGCCAATCTGGAACTGTCCGGCTATCTGCGCCCTCTGGGTATCGAGGGGGTCGGTGGCTATGGCGCGACCGAACATCTGTTCTATGTCATCCTTGCGCTGACCGATGAGATCGGGCTGCGCTACAAGGATCGCTATAACGTCACCCGGCCCAGCCAGATCGAGCCGCGGCTTTGCCCGTTGCTGCCCGATCCGCCGCATCAGTCCTACCCGTCGAACCACTCTTTCCAGTCCTTCTCGCTGGCCTTCCTGTTTTCGCGGATCCTGCCCGAACATCCGGCCAGTTCCGAACTGATGAACAGCGCGCGCCGCATTGCCGAAAACCGCGAATGGGCGGGGGTTCATTACCGCTCGGACACGGATGCGGGCTATCAGCTGGCGCGGATGATCACGCCCTGTCTGGAACGCGTCTGCGAAGAGGAAATGCTGGCCGCACTTGCCGAATGGATTTGAGCCATGAATGTTGAAACCCCAACCCCGATCCCCGCCAGCGAAACCTATCCCAGCTATGATGCGCTGTGGCATCTGAAGACCCTGGGCGTGATCTCGGATGCGGGGCGCCCGAATGACTGGTCCGCCGATGCGGTCACCCGTCCCACGCGGGTCGCGATCATCGACACCTCGGTCGCGGCGGAACATCCCAACCTTCTGTCCGCCGTCGACCGCACATTGTCGCTGGATCTGTTTTCGGCGCGTCTGGGCTCTTTTTCCTTTGCCGAAGACGGCAATGCCGCGATCGGGGATCTGCAACTGAACTGGTCCACGCCGGTCGCCAATTCGCTGCCCCTGACACGTGAATTGCTGAAGGAATTCGTGGATCGCCTGTCCAAGGAATCCACCGCGCATTATCGCGGGATAAAGCCCTGCGTGTCCCCCACCTTTTCGGCCCATGGTACCTGTGTGGCGGGGCTTGTGGGCGCGCGCCCGGCGGTGGCGCAGCAATTGGGCATCGACGGTCACGTCTGGGATCTTCCCTTGCCCTATATGGGTGTCGATCCGACCTGCGAGATCGTGCAGATCTCGACCAATTTCGATCCGCATCCGGAATCGCTGCTGCTGGCCTTTCTTTATACGCAGCTGGTCGGGGCCGATCTGATCCTGCTGCCACGGTCGATTCCGGACCCCTCGCGGATCGTGCCGGAACTGAACGATCAGCAGATCGGGAATGAGGATCTGCAAACCGCCACGCAGCGCGTCGCCCTGCGGCCTGAAGACAAGGAGATGTGGACCGAACTGGCGCAGCTGATCGTCGAAGTGTCGATGCATTGCCCCGTGATCTGCGCGGCGGGCAATGCGAATGAGGAAAACGGCATCTACCCGGCCAATCTGGCGACCGAACATAACGGCATCATCTCGGTCGGGGCGCTGAATGCCAAGGGCTATCGCAGCAGCTATTCCAGCCTGGCCAGCGCCATGGTGTTCGCGCCGGGCAACGATGCCGAGATCTTCGACCGGAACGAGGTCCGCCTTGATGAGATGCGGGCCGATTATGACGGCGTCGGCGTGCCCGACGGGAATTCGAACTACAAGTATTCCAGCTATGACGTCATCGCGACGGATGTGCCCGGGCGCGGCGGCTATTCCACCAGCCCGTTTGATCGCGAATATCCCGACCGCCGCATGCGCGAATTCGGATCCTATTTCTGCCGCTTCGGCGGCACCTCGGCCGCCTCGGCGCTGGTCTGCGGCTTCCTGTCGCTTGGCATGAGCATGGGCCGGTTAAAGGATCGCGACGGACCGGCCGCCAAAAGCTGGCTCTTGTCGAATTCCCAGGTCATCGGCACCGATGACAGCAAGCTGAGAATGCCAAGCTGGACCGGCAAGGTCAGCTTTCCCGACAGCTAGTCCGCGCGCGCCTCAGACAGGATCCCAGCTAAAGACATCCGCCGACACATCCAGCGGCAGATAGCTGGATTTCAGGGCCGGGATGGCCTGATCCCGGACGCTGGCCATCGTCCAGCCCTCGCCACGATGGACCGAACGGCTGGGCCGGGGCTGCGACATCAGGAAGATCTCGTTATTGCGGACGGCAAAGATCTGCCCCGTCGTCTCGGCACTGTCATCCGAGGCCAGGTACAGCGCCAGCGGGGCGATCTTGTCGGGCGACATTTCCTTCATGCGGTCGACACGCTCTTGCTGTTCGGGGCCGTCGACCTTGATCGAGGATGTCATCCGGCTCCAGGCGAAGGGGGCGATGCAATTCGAACGGATATTCCAGCGCCGCAGGTCCAGCGCGATGGATTTCGACAGGGCCGCGATGCCCAGCTTGGCGGCGGAATAATTGGCCTGCGCCAGATTACCGATCAGACCCGAGGTCGAGGTCATGTGGATCAGGCTGCCGGAATTCTGCTGACGCATGACATCGGCGGCAGCGCGGCTGACATTGAAGGCGCCGTACAGATGGACCTTCACCACCGCATCGAAATTCTCATAGCTCATCTTGTGGAAAAAGCCATCGCGGAGGATGCCCGCATTATTGACCACGGCATCCAGCCGCCCGAAGGTGTCGACCGCCTGCCGGACCATGGCCTGCGCGCCCTCCGGGTCCGAAACATCGTCGCCATTGGCCACGGCCTGACCGCCCGATCCTTCGATCTCGGCCACGACAGTCTGGGCGGCGGCGCTGGATTCCCGCTGTCCGTCAAGGGTCGCGCCAAGGTCGTTCACCACCACCTGCGCGCCGGCCTTTGCGGCCTCGACCGCGATGCCGCGACCGATGCCGCCGCCCGCGCCCGTAATCAGAATGACCTTTCCCGTCGGGGGTTTTTCGTCAGACATGTGACCTCCTCTCTGCTGTGATCTCTGTCATATGCCCGCCGCCCGGCCAAAGATCGTACGCTCGATCTGCGTCGCCGCCGACAGCAGGGCAGGGCCGATGCGGGACAGGCTGTCATCGTCATGTTGCCCCGCAATGGTGATGCTGCTGAGGCCAAGGCGCGGGGTATCATCCTTGTCGCAGGCCAGCGCCGCGATAATGTCCAGCCCCCGGAAAAGCTGCCCGCGATCCTGGCCGATACCGGTTTGGGCGGCGGTCTGGACATCTTGCCAATAGCTGTCAAAGCCGGGCGCGGATTGCCAGCGCACCCCGTCATAACCCCGTCGCGCCCGGCTGCGCGACAGCTTCATCTGCGCGGCATAGCAGCGTCCGATGGCGCCTGCAAAGACGGGCAGACGGCTGTGGCGCGCGATCACGGCCTGCACGATATTCGGCGCGGCAAAGCGGTCGATCAGCACGATTCTTTTGCCCGCCGTGACCTGCCACAGGGCGATCATCACCTGATGTTCCTGCGCGATGGCGTTCAGCAGCGGCCGGATCAGATCCGCCGGGTTCGCGCCCAGCAGCGGCGTGGCGAATTCCAGCAATCCCATGCCGATCCGATAAGTCTTGTCCGCCGGATCAAAGCTGACGATCCCCTCATGCGCCAGCGTCCGTAAGATATTGAAAGCCGTGGAAACATTCAGCCCCGCGTCGCGGGCGATCTGGGTCGCGCCCATCGGTGTTGATCCGGCTGCCAGCAGGCGCAGGATCGCCGTCGCATTCTGCACTGCGGGCACCAGTTTCTGGGCTGAATCATCCGACATATTATTTTCCTTGCAGAATGTCGTTCAATATACAGAATAGATTCGATCCGACAAGGGACAGGAGGGGGTGCCGTGTCACAGCCAGACGAGGATGTTTTCGGGCAGTTGCTGGACAGCGTGACCCGCTTTACGAAAGAGCGCCTGATCCCGGCCGAAAAGCGGGTCGAGGAGATCGACGACATTCCTGCCGATATCATCGCCGAGATGAAGCGGATGGGGCTGTTCGGCCTGTCCACGCCCGCCGAATATGGCGGCATCGGCGTCACTGTCAGCCAGGAGGCACGCCTGATCGAGGCCCTGTGCTATGCCTCGCTATCCTTCCGGTCGCTGATCGGGACGAATGTGGGCATCGGGTCGCAGGGCATCGTGATGGATGGCACCGAGGCGCAGAAACAGACCTGGCTGCCGGGGATTGCCAGCGGAGATATCATCGCCTCTTTCGCGCTGACCGAACCCGATAACGGCTCGGATGCGGGCGGTATCCGGACGACGGCGCGGCGTGACGGTGATGACTTCATCCTGAACGGGACCAAGCGCTATATCACCAATGCCGTGCGGGCCGGTGTCTTTACGCTGTTTGCGCGCACCGATCCCGACCGGCACGGCGCGGATGGGGTGTCGGCCTTTATCCTGCCCGCCGATACGCCGGGCATCACCGTCGCCCGCCCCGACCGCAAGATGGGTCAGCGCGGGACCAAGACCTCTGACGTGATTCTGGAGGATGTGCGCCTGCCCGCCAGCGCCATTATCGGCGGCCCGGATCGCCTGCATCAGGGGTTCCGGACGGCGATGAAGGTGCTGGATCGCGGGCGCATCCATGTCGGGGCCATGGCCGTGGGGCAGGGACAACGGATGCTGGATCTGGCAACCGATTATGCCTTGCAGCGCCATCAGTTCGGCGCGCCGATCGCCAGCCATCAGCTGGTTCAGGGCCTGCTGGCCGATAGTCAGGCGGATCTGCACGCCGCCCGCGCGCTGCTTTACGAAAGCGCCCGCAGCTTTGATCGGGACGGGCAGGCGATCCTTCAGGCCTCCTGCACCAAATATTTCTGCACCGAGGCGGCCGGGCGCATCGCGGACCGCGCCCTGCAGATCCACGGCGGTGCCGGCTACATGGCCGAATATGATATCGAGCGGCTCTATCGCGATATCCGCCTGCTGCGGATCTATGAAGGCACCAGCCAGATCCAGCAGCTTGTGATCGCGCGCCGCACGCTGGCCCAGCGGGCGCAGGCATGACCGGCCCGCGCCCTGTTCAGAAAGGTGCGACCGATGGCGATTGATTATGACCGGTTGATGAGTTTCCCCATTCCCGAGATCCGGCAGGATTACGGCCTGCCCGAACTGGCGCGATACGGGCTGTCGGTCGGGCTTGGGCAGGATGCGATGGATATGCGGCAACTGGCCTATCTGGGCGCCTTGGCCGACGATCAGCGTGCCATGCCCTCGATCGTCACGGTGCTGGGCCATCCCGGCTTCTGGCTGGGTGATCCCGCGACCGGGGTGGATGCGCTGCGGCTGGTTCACGGCGAGCAGGGGCTGACCATTCACCAGCCGATCCCGGTCGAGGGCAGCATTCTGGCCAGAACGCGCGTCACCGGCCTGATCGACAAGGGACCGGGCCGGGGCGCGCTGCTTTACACGGAAAAAGACATAACCGATGCCCGAACCGGACAGCATCTGGCCACCTGCCGAGGCACCACCTTCCTGCGTGGCGATGGCGGTTTCGGGGGGCCGCAAGGTCCGGTCAAGGCACCGCATCAGATACCCGTGGACGCGCCAGACCATGTGTTTGACTGCCCGACACGCCCGGAACAGGCGCTGCACTATCGGTGGAACGGCGACAACAATCCGCTGCATCTGGACCCGCGCGTGGCACAACAGGCGGGGTTCGATCGGCCCATCCTGCATGGCCTGTGCAGCTTTGGTGCCGCGGCCCATGCGCTTCTGGCGGTGCTGTGTGACTATGACGCGGGGCGCTTTGGGGCGATGGATGGCCGTTTCACCGCCCATGTCTTCCCCGGCGAGACGCTGCGGACCGAGATCTGGTCGGACGGCTCATTCCAGACGCGGGTTCTGGAACGCGACAAGATCGCGATTGGCAACGGAATCTTTACGTTCAGAGAGGCATCATGAGCATTGAACGCGAATTGCGCGATCATGGCGTGCTGGTCGTCACGATCAGCGATCCGGCGCGGCGCAATCCGGTCGGACATGCCGTGCGGCAAGAGTTGCTGGCGGCCCTGTCCGAGGCCGAGGCGGATCAGGCCGTGCGCGCCGTCGTCCTGACCGGCGCCGAGGGTCAGTTCTCTGCAGGCGGTGATATCCGCGATCAGCAAAGCCGCAGCATCGCCCAGCATCGCGACCGAATGGCGGTGATCAGGGATCTGGTGCTGCGCATGGTGCGCTATTCAAAGCCATTGGTCGCGGCGGTCGAAGGCTGGGCCGCCGGTGGTGGGTTTTCGCTGGCGCTTGCCTGTCCCACCGTGGTCGCCTCGCGACAGGCGCGGTTCGTGGCGGGCTTCACCCGGATCGGGCTGATCCCCGATATGGGATTGCTGGCGACGCTGCCCGCGCGGATCGGACCGGCCCGTGCCCGTCGCGTCATGCTGACAAATCAGGTGATCGAGGCACCCGAGGCGCTGGATATGGGGATGGTCGACCTGCTGGCGGATCCCGGGCAGGCGCTGGAAATGGCTGTGTCGACCGCCGCAGAAGAGGCCGCAGCCGCGCCCCTGCCGCGCCATTTCATCACAGACTGGTTTGCCCGCGATATCGCGCAGGCGCTGGATTATGAACAATCGTTGCAGCCCGGCTTGCTGAATAGCGAGGACGCTGCCGAGGGCCGCGCCGCGTTTCGCGACAAACGTCAGCCGAACTTCCAGGGATGCTGACGGCCCTCCGCGCGGTCATGGCGGGGGGCAGCTCGCTGCCGGGCCTGCGGCGTGCCTTGCTGGCCTTTGTCATGCTGGTGTCGATCCTGCTGATCGCTGTGGACAGCCCCATCCTGACCATGGCGGGGGCTCTGGCGCTGACCGTTTATCTGGTGCTGAGCTGGCGGCAGTTCAGCTTTGGCAGCTGGGTGCCGGTCGTGCTGTCGGTGGTGGCGCTGATCCTGGCCCTGCGCCGCGATATCCCGTCCGAGGTCATCTTGCGCGCCGCCGACCGGATGGTCTTTCTGGCCGCGCTGATCTCCATGCTGGGCACCCTGCGGTCCGCAGCCGTTTTCGCGCCCGAGGTCGCACGCGCCGGGATCTTTCTGACAAATCAACCCGCCTCGCGGCGCTATCTGGCCCTTGCCTCGGGCGGGCATCTGTTCGGCGTGCTGATCAATTTCGGCGGGCTGGCGCTGCTGCTTGATCTGGCGGCCCGCTCGATGTCCTCTCAGGCGACCAGAGACCTGCCGCCCGATGTGCAAGAGGCCAGGCGTCGCCGCATGACCATCGCGACGATCCGGGGCTTTGGCCTGATCTCTCTCTGGTCGCCCTTCGGCTTTGCGACCAACGCGATCCTGATCACCCTGCCGGGGATTTCCTACTGGCAATTCGGACCTCTTGGCTTTGCCATGTCCTTTCTGTTTCTGGGCGTTGGCTGGGCGTTTGACCGCTGGCAGGGGCGCCGCTTTCGCCAGCAGGGGCTGCGACCGGCGCAGCCGCCCGAGGGGGCGTGGATCGGTGCGGCAATGCTGGTGGGCCATGTGCTGCTGCTGGGTGCGCTGGTCGCGGTGCTGCAGGCCATCGCGCCGATCAGCTTTCAGCAATCGCTGATCCTGGTCGTGCCCGCCTATTCGCTTCTGTGGGCGGCGCTGACCGGGTGGCAAGAGGCCAGACGCCCCGCGCAGGGCATCCGCAGGGCGGCGGATGCGACATGGCACAGGCTGGCAGAGATGGGGCCCGAAGTCTCTGTCTTCGCGGCGGCCGGCTTTCTGCCGGTGATGCTGCTGGCGATGATCCCGGTGGGCGCTTTGCAGGACGCGATTGCGGCCCTTGGTCTGGGGGCGCTGCCGATGGCGCTTGGGCTGGTGGTTGCGATCGTGTTCCTGGCCTTCGTGGGGATCAACCCGATTGTCTCTTCCTCGATCTTGGGGGCGATCGCGGTGCAACTGGCCATTCCGGGGCTTGGGGTGACCGTGATCGCGCTGGCGATCACCGGTGGCTGGAGCGCCGTCATCGGCCTGTCGCCCTTTCTGACAACGCTGATCATCGCCGCCTCGGTCGTAGGGCGGCCGACATGGGTGATCGGGCCGGTCTGGAACGGCGCCTATTCGCTGACGATCCTGTGCATCTGGCTGTTGCTTTTGTCCGGGTTGATGCTGACAGGCATGATCGGCTAGCGGCTACAGCGTCGTCCCCGGCCATTGCCCCGAGGTGACCAGCTTATGCACCTCGACCGTCAGAAATTCCGCGAAACCGGTGGTCAGCCGAGAGCTGGGCCGGTTCAGCGGCGTCATCAGCACCAGCCGCCGGTCGATAGAGCGGCGCACGATGGGGCGCGCGATCAGGCGGCCCGCGCGAACATGGTCGATGACGCTGACCAGCGGCAGAATCGTATGGCCCAGCCCGCGTTCGACAAAGGCCAGCATGGTCGGCAGAATGTCGATCTCCAGCACCACGTTCAGGTCGATCTTGCGTTCCTGCGCGATGGTTTCGATCCGGCTGCGCAGACCGTGTTCCGGGTTTGGCAGGATCAGCGGCTGGCGCAGCGCATCGCCGGCATCGATGGGGACCCCATCTTGCGCTTGCCGGTTCGCGGGTCGCTGGATCAGGAAAAGCTGTTCCTGAATGATGGGCCGGGTCGAGATCGCCTGAAACTTCTGCCCGTCATAGGCCACGCCCAGGTCGATCTTGCCGCGCAGCAGCCAATCCTGCACATGGCCGCTGAAGCCCGAGACGATCCGCAGATTGACATCCGGATAGGTGCTCAGCGTGCGCTCGATCAGATGGGTGGCCAGAATTTCGGCGACGGTCGGGGGCAGGCCCAGCGTCAGCGCGCCTGACAGCGTCTTTCGGTCGCCGGACACATCGCGCGCCAGATCCTCGACATCCTCCAGAATCGCGCGCGCGCGCCGTGCCAGCCGGATCCCCTCTTCCGTGGGCATCACCCCCCGCCCGTGACGGCGTAATAGCGGCACTTTCAGTTCTGCCTCCAGCGCCTTGACCTGCCTGCTTAAAGCGGGCTGGGCGATGTTCAGATTCTGCGCCGCTGCGGTGATGCTGCTAAGCTCGACGATCTGGATGAAGTTGCGAAGCTGGCGCAGATCCATTCATGCCTCATGGGTATCGCTGATATAGCTATAATGAATTTGAAACATGGATAACACTCTTCCACCCTGAACGCCAAGCAGGACCGGTGACAGGCTTCAGAAACGACCGACAGGGTCGCGTGCCGCGGGGTCTTTTGCCTGAAAGAGGGAGGATAAGATGACAATCAAACTGATGACGGCCGCCGCTTTCACTGCGCTGACGGCCCTGCCTGCCATGTCGCAGGAGATGCCGGATACGATGGTCTGGACCGCCTATGATGTCGGCTCGGCCGGCTATGCCGAGGCTTCGGCAATCGCCGATGCCTTCGGCAAGCAGTTCGGCACCCGCGTTCGCATCCAGCCGTCGGGCAGCGGCATTGGCCGTCTGCAACCGCTGCTGCAGGGGCGTGCCGATTACGCCTTTCTGGCGACCGAAGCCTTTTTCATGAGCGAAGGTGCCTTCGATTTTGCCGTGCCCGAATGGGGGCCGCATCAGCTGCGCACCGTTGCCGGGCGTCCCGCAGGGATCACGCTGATCACTGCCGCCGATGCGGGCATCGACACCGTGGCCGATGCCAAGGGCAAGCGCATCGCCTTTGTCGCGGGCAACCCCTCGGTCAATGTGAAATGCGAGGCGATCCTGGCCTTTGGCGGGCTGACGCTGGACGATGTCGAGATCGTCACCTTCCCGACCTATGCCGCCGCCATGTCCTCGATGACGCGCAACGAAAGCGATGCGACCTGCACCACGCCCACGACCAGCCAGCTTTACGAACTGGCCGAAAGCCCGCGCGGCATCCATTACGCGCCGCTGGAGGCCGATAATCAGCAAGGCTGGGACCAGCTTCTGAAGGTGCTGCCGATCATGGGGCCGTCGGATGAGGATATCGCCGCCGGGCTGGCCGAGGGTGAGATCGCGAAGATGGCCGCCTATCGCTATCCGGTGATCACCACGACGCCCGATAAATCCGCCGACGAGGTCTATGCCTTCACTAAGGCGCTGGACGAGACCTATGACCTTTACAAGGACGGGACCGCCACCATGGTGCGCTGGTCGCTGGATGTTGCGGGCAGGCCGCCGATCGACGTTCCCTTCCATGAAGGCGCCATCCGCTATCTGAAAGAGAAGGGCATCTGGACCGAAGAGGACGACGCCTGGAACCAGAAGCGCATTGCGCGACTGGATGCGATGGTCGCCGCCTGGGACGAGTTCAAAGCGGCCAATCCCGATCTTGAGGGCGAGGCTTTTGCCGAAGCCTGGATGGCGCGGCGGGCCGAGGTCGTGGCCGGGCTGAACTAGGCCCTGTGATCTGACCTCTTCGGCCGGGCGCGCCGAGGGGGTCGCCTTTTCCCTGTAAGGATATGTGATGGTGTCCCAAGACAGCCCCGAACAGCCCGACGCAGCCGACGCGACCGAGGTGGTGCATCAGCCCCGGCGACAGCGATTGCGCTGGCTGGTCATGCTGCTGGGCGCCATCGGTATCGTTCTGGCAGTCAATCAGCAGTTTTTGCTGAATCTCTTTGGCTTTCAGCCGCTTGGGAACGCTTACCTCTATTATCTGATCGGGATCTTTCTGGCGATTGCCTTTCTGGTGCTGCCCGCCACGTCCAATGACCGGCCGGGGCTGCTTTGGCTGAACCTGATCCTGGCCGCGCTGGCGCTGATCAGCGCGGGCTGGCTGGGCTTTCACGGGCTGGATATCATCAACAAGGGTTGGGAATATGACGCGCCCCTGATGGCGGATGTCATGGCGACGATCCTGATCCTGCTGGTGCTGGAGGGCGTGCGGCGCGCGGGGGGCATGGTGTTGCTGTGCACCGCGCTGCTTTTCGGGACCTATCCGCTTTACGCCGATTACATGCCCGGCTTTCTGTGGGGCACGCAATATTCCCCCATCGGGGCGATCCGCGCACATGTTCTGGGTGTCGAATCCATCATCGGCATCCCGATGCAGGTCGTGGCGGAGCTGGTGATCGGATTCGTCATCTTCGGATCGGTGCTGGTCATCACCAAGGGCAGCGATTTCTTTATGGAACTGGCCTCGGCCCTGTTGGGCCACAGCCGGGGCGGGCCGGCCAAGGTCGCGGTGCTGGGCTCGGGTATCCTCGGCTCTCTGTCGGGCAGCGTGATCTCGAACATCCTGACCTCGGGCCCGTTCTCGATCCCGACCATGCGCAAGGTCGGCTATCCGGCCAGCTATGCCGCCGCGATCGAGGCCTGCGCCTCGACCGGGGCGACGCTGATGCCGCCCGTTATGGGCACGGTGGCCTTTGTCATGGCCTCGTTTCTGGGCGTGCAATATTCCAGCATCGTGATTGCGGCGATCATTCCGGCGGTGCTGTTCTACATCGCGCTGCTGTTGCAGGTGGACATGTATGCCGCGCGTCGCGGGCTGAAGGGGCTGCCGCGGGCCGAGATTCCGCCGGTCCTGCCGGTCCTGCTGTCGGGCTGGCCCTATCTGCTGAGCCTTGCGGTACTGATCTTCGTGCTGATGGTCCTGCGGATGGAGGCGCGCGCGCCCTATTACGCCTCGGTCGTGATGCTGGTTGCGACGGCATTCCGGGCAGAGACCCGGCTGACGCTGTCCCGGGCCAAGGATCTGCTGCTGGATATCGCCACCAATGTCGCCGGTCTGGTGGCGGTGCTGGCGGGGATCGGGCTGGTGGTGGGCGGTCTGTCCTATACCGGCGTGGCGGGGGCGTTTTCGCGCGAATTGCTGCTTTATGCCGATGGCAATGTGGCGCTGATGCTGATTGCGGGTGCGGTGACCAGCTTCGTGCTTGGCATGGGGATGACGGTCACGGCCTGCTATATCTTCCTGTCGATCCTGCTGGCGCCGGCATTGGTTCAGGCCGGGCTGCATCCGATCGCCAGCCATCTGTTCATTCTGTATTGGGGCATGCTGTCCTATATCACGCCGCCGGTGGCGCTTGCCGCGATCACGGCGGCCAATGTGGCCGGGTCGAAGCCGATGGAAACCGGCTTTCGGGCCATGCGTCTGGGCATGCCGCTGTTCGTGCTGCCCTTTATCTTCGTCTATGATCCGGCGCTGATCATGGAGGGCAGCTTTATCCGCATCGTAGAGCGTGTCGGCCTGACGCTGATCGCGATCTGGGCGATTACCGCCTCTTTCGAAAGCTGGATCTACAAGGTGGGCAGGATCGGCATTGTCAGCCGGGTGGCCTTTGCCGCAGGCGGCGTGCTGATCATCTTCCCCGAGCTTTTCACCAGCCTGATCGGCGCAGGCATTCTGATCGCAGTGATTGCCATCAATCTGGCAACTGGACATCGCAGCACGCCGTCACGCGCGTGATTGTCTGAGGGACGACATATATGGACAAACGACTGACCGACCTTGCAACCGCCGTTGCCCCGATCACGGATGGGGCGACGGTGATGATCGGGGGCTTCGGCTCTTCCGGGATTCCCTTCGGGCTGATCGATGCGCTGCTGGAACAGGGCGCGACCGATCTGACGGTGATCGCCAATAATGCGGGGGCGGGCGAAACCGGCATCGCCAAGCTGCTGAAGGCGAACCGCATCGCCAAGGTGATCTGCTCTTACCCGCGTTCGCCTGGATCGGTCTGGTTTGAACGCCGCTACGAAGCCGGAGAGATCGCGCTGGAGGTTGTACCGCAGGGCACCCTGGCCGAACGCATCCGCGCGGCAGGTGCGGGGCTTGGCGGGTTCCTGACGCCCACGGGCTTTGGGACGCTGCTGGCCGAGGGCAAGGAAACCCGGATGATCGACGGGCGCGGCTATGTGCTGGAGGCGCCATTGCCCGCCGATTTTGCCCTGCTGCGGGCCGAGCAGGGCGATCCCTGGGGCAATCTCAGCTATCACGGCACGGCGCGGAACTTTAACCCGATCATGGCGTCTGCGGCGCGCCACTCCATCGCCGAGGTGCGCCATCTGTCCGATCAGCCGCTTGACCCCGAACGCGTCGTGACGCCGGGGATCTTTGTTCAAGGTGTTGTAGAATATGGGGTGCGTCCATGAAATCCATGAGTGACAGCGAACTGGCCGCGCGGGTTGCCCGCGACATTCCCGACGGCTCTTACGTCAATCTGGGGATCGGCAAGCCTACCCATGTCTCAAGCCACGTCCCCGATGGCCGAGAGGTCATCTATCACTCCGAAAACGGCATATTGGGCGTCGGCCCCACGCCGGAACCGGGCACCGAGGATGTCGAACTGATCGACGCCAGCAAGCGCTATATCACCGCAGCCCGTGGCGCCGCTTATTTCGAACATGCCGACAGCTTCGCGATGATGCGGGGCGGGCATATCGATATCGCGGTGCTGGGCGCCTATCAGGTGGCCGAGAATGGCGATCTGGCGAACTGGGCGACGTTGGACGAGAAATTTCCCCCGGCCGTGGGGGGGGCCATGGATCTGGTCGTCGGCGTCCCGCGCATCTTCGTGATGATGCGCCACGTTGATCGCGACGGCAGCCCCAAGCTGTTGAAACGCTGCACCTATCCGCTGACCGGTCTGGGGGTCGTCACCCGCGTCTTTACCGATCTGGCGGTGCTGGACATCACGCCCGAGGGCTTTCGTCTGGTCGATCTGACCCCCGGCAATTCGCTGGAAGAGGTTCAGGCCGTCACCGACGCGCGCATTCACATCTGACGAAAAGGAGACGCCCGTGCCGAAACGCAGGGATAAGCTGACCTCTGAAATCGGCTGGAGCACCGCCGACCGCATCACCGTGCGCGGGCTTGATCTGCCCAGCGAGATCCTGGGCCAGATGAATCTGGGCGATCTGGCCTTTCTGCTGACCGCCCATCGCAAGCCCACGCCCGAAGAGTCGCGCGTGTTCAATGCCATTGTCATCACCCTTGTGGAACATGGCATCACCCCTTCGGCCATGGTGGCGCGGCTGACCTATCTTGGCGCGCCGGAATCGCTGCAGGGCGCGGTTGCCGCCGGGCTGAACGGGCTGGGCACGGTCTTTGTCGGCACGATGGAGGGGGCGGCGCGCATGCTCTATGACGCGCTTCCGCCGGATCAGGCCGGGCAGGGCGCGGATCTGGACGCCCTTGCCCAGCAGGTCGTCGATGATTTCGCGGCGCGCAAGGCGATCATTCCGGGCCTTGGCCATCCGCTGCACAAGCCGGTCGATCCGCGCACACCGCGCCTGTTCCAGATCGCGGCCGAGAATGGCCTGTCGGGCGATTATGTCGATCTGATGCAGCGCATCCAGCAAAAGGCCGAGGCCGCGCGCGGCAAATCCCTGCCGATCAACGCGACCGGCGCGATCGGCGCGATCTGCTGCGAATTCGGCTTTCCCTGGCAGATCGTGCGCGGCTTTGGCGTCATGGCGCGCTCGATCGGTCTGGTGGGGCACCTGCTGGAGGAACGCAGCGACCCGATTGCCTTCGAAATGTGGCAGCGGACGGAAGAAGAGATCTTGAAGAATAACGGACCGGAGGCATGAAGGATCACCGCGCCACGGGTCCGGCCAGCTATCGCAACATCCATGACAGCCGTGGCACGAATGCCTTCCGCGCCGATCCGGCCTTCCGGTCCCTGCTGTCGATCTATCTGCCCGAAAAGATCGCGCCGGTCATCCTCGGGCAACTGGACCGCATGGGCGCGCTGGTTGGCGACAGGCTGGAAACGCTGGCGCTGGCGGCGGATCAGAACCCGCCCAGCCTGTCGATCCGCGACCGCACCGGCGCGCCCGTCGAGCGGATCGAGAAACATCCCGCCTATCAGCAGATGGAGCAGATCGCCTTTGGCGATTTCGGTCTGGCGGCGATGTCGCATCGGGGCGGTGTCTTCGATCTGCCCGACCGGCTGCATCCGATGGCGAAATATGCCCTGGTCTTTCTGTTCGTGCAGGCGGAATTCGGGTTGTGCTGCCCGCTCAGCATGACGGATTCGCTGACCCGCACGCTGCGCAAATTCGGATCCAACGCCTTGCAGGACCGTTTTCTGGACCGGCTGACATCGCAGGATATGGATACGCTGTTCCAGGGCGCGATGTTCATGACCGAACAGGCGGCGGGATCGGATGTGGGCGCCATCGACACGGTGGCACGACTGGAGGATGGCGACTGGCGGCTTTATGGCGATAAGTGGTTCTGTTCCAATCCTGATGCGGAACTGGCCATGGTGCTGGCCCGGCCCGAAGGGGGTGGCGCGGGGACGCGCGGGCTGTCGCTGTTCCTGCTGCCCCGGCATCTGCCGGACGGTCGGCGCAATGCCTATCGGATCCTGCGGCTGAAGGACAAGCTGGGCACCCGCTCGATGGCCTCGGGCGAGATCGCGCTGGAGGGGGCGACCGCCTATCTGGTCGGCGATCCCGGGCAGGGCTTCCGGCAGATGACGGATATGATCAACATGTCGCGGCTGGCCAATGGCGTGCGCAGCGCCGGGATGATGCGTCGATCCGTGGCCGAGGCGCTGTTCATCGCCCGGCACCGCACCGCGTTCGGCAGCAGCCTGATCGAGATGCCGCTGATGCGCCGACAACTGGCCAAGATGCTGCTGGCCGCTGAAGAGGGGCGCAGCATGGTCTTTCACACCGCGCGGGTGCTGGCCGCCGCCGATGCGGGCGATGCGGCGATGGCGCCGGTGCTGCGCATCCTGACCCCGCTGATCAAGTTCCGCACCTGCCGCGACGCACGCAAGGTCGCAGGCGACGCGATGGAGGTGCGCGGTGGCTGCGGCTATATCGAGGAATGGTCGGATGCCCGGATCCTGCGCGACGCGCATCTGGGTTCGATCTGGGAAGGAACCAGCAATATCGTGGCGCTGGATGTGGCCCGCGCCGCCCGTCGCGAAGGGGCGCTGTCGGCGCTGGCGGCCTATCTGCGCGATCTTCTGGACGATGTGCCCCCCGATCTGGCCGAACCGCTGGCCGACGCGTTGCAGCGCAGCAGCGCGCTGATGGCGCAGGCCAGTGATGGCGGCGGCGCAACCGAGGAAACCCGGCGTGCGGCCTCGGCCCTTTATCACGTGACGGCGGCGGTTTTCATGGCCTGGGAAGCGGCGCAATTGTCGGCGCAGGAGGCGCAGGTTGCCACGGATCGGGTGTCCCTGGCACGACTGGTTCTTGACCACAAACTGTCGCCACGCGATCCGCTGACACCCGCCGGGACAGAGCCCGACTGGCTGCCGGGCCTGCTGCAGCGCGCCGGGCTGGACGCCGCTTAGCCGCCCAGTTCCTTCACCGCCTGCAACAGGCGATAGCCATAGTCTTCGTGCAATTCCTCGGGCGAAACGAGGAAGGACGGGCCGCCGATGTTCAGCCCGTAGACCGAAGTCCCGTCCAGCGACCGGACAGGGGCGGCGATGGCGTTGATCTCGGGCTTCCAGGCGCCGAAACTGGTGCAATAGCCATAGGTTTCATAATCGCGGGCAATGTCGTCCAGACTTTTCTCCATACGCTCGCGCTGGCCGGGAAATTCGGCAATGCCCATGCGCAGCACCTCTTGCCGCTCATCCTCGGTCATGCCGGCCAGAATCCCGCGCCCGATGGCCGAATAGAACAGCGGCAGCCTGGCCCCGACATCAATCGACAGCGACACCGCCTGACGCTGGCGCCGCGCCGCCAGATAGATCGCGCGGACACCGCTGCGTTCGGCCAGTGCGATGGTCAGATAGGGGTTCGGGCCGCCGGATAATGCCGACATGACCTCGCCCGCGCGCTCGGCCAGGTTGATCCCGGCAAGCGCGCCAAAGCCCAGATGCAGCACCTTGGCCGCCAGCCGATAGGCGCCATTGCCCTCATCTCGGTGCAGATGTCCGGTTTTCATCAGCGTATGGGTCAGCCGCGACACGGTCGGCCGGGCAAGGCCGGTGCGGGCGGCGATTTCGTGATTGGTCAGATACCGGTCATCGGGACCATAGCAGCCCAGAATATCCAGCCCCCGTGCCAGCGCCGTCACGAATTGGCGGTCATTTTCGTCACCCTCATCCCGAAGCGATGCAATCTCGTCCATGGGTGATCTTCCTTCTGTTGCGCGACCCGTAAAGCGGGCCACTGCCGACTGTCGCGTGAGTATAGACGCAATTCCGCTATGCGAACAGACAGTTTGACAGCTTGACGGTTGCGAGCGCGCGGGCAGGCATCATCCGGCGGTCTTGCAGCCTGAAAATGCCGTTATGAGCAGGCAATTTAGCAAATTACGCGTCTGGGGTCGCTTGACATAGCATCAGTTTGTGGCATCCTTCGTTCGCTATGCGAACCATCTGTTCGCAAAAATTAGCGCCGATCAAGGCGCGCATGGGAGGAGGAACCATGAAGCGAGTAAGAGATGCCGCCCTGGGGCTGGCCGTTCTGCTGGGAACCGGCGCGCAGGCACAAGAGATCGATCTGCCGCGCCAGCTGTCCTGGACAGCCTATGATACCGGCTCTGGCGGGTTCAATCAGGCCGTCGCCATCGGCGGTGAAATCCAGAAGGCGACGGGAACCAGCCTGCGGGTGCTGCCGGGCAAGAACGACGTCTCGCGGACCGAACCCTTGCGGCAGGGCCGGGTGCAGTTTTCGGCAACCGGCGTCGGCGGCAGCTTCATGGCGCAGGAGGGCGCCTTTGAATTCGGTGAGCAGAAATGGGGCCCGCAACCGATCCGCCTGCTGCTGGCCAATAACAGCGGCGATATCGGCCTGTCCGTGGCCGTTGCCGGGGATCTGGGGATCGAGAGCTATGCCGATCTGAAGGGCAAGCGGATTGCCTGGATCACCGGTGCGCCGGGCCTGAACGTCAATATGGACGCCTATCTGGCCTATGCCGGGCTGACCTGGGACGATGTGACCCGCGTCGATTTCGGCGGCTACAGCGCGTCCTGGCAGGCGCTGATGGACGGGCAGGTGGACGCGGTCTTTACCTCGACCAATAGCGGCCCGGCCTATGAGGCGGCCTCCAGCCCGCGCGGCATCAGCTGGCCCAGCATGGACCCCAATGATGACGAAGCCTTCGAAAGGCTGACGACAATCGCGCCCTTCTTTTCCAAGACGCGGATGACGGTCGGCGCCAATCTGGACGGAACCGAGGGCGTTGACGGCGCTGCCTATCCCTATCCGGTGCTGATCGCGATGGCAGAGACGGAAGAGGATCTGGTCTATAACATGACCAAGGCCATGATCGAGCTGTTCCCGACCTATGACGGCAAGGTTCCCGGCATCAGCGGCTGGGCGCTGGACCGGCAGAATTTCGAATGGGTCGTCCCCTATCACGACGGGGCCATCCGCTATTTCAAGGAGGCCGGCGTCTGGAGCGATGCGGCGCAGGCCCACAACGATGCTTTGGTCGGTCGCCAGCAGACGCTGAAAGCGGCCTGGGACAAGCTGGTCGCGGAAAACCCCGAGGACTGGGAAGCCGCCTGGGGCGAGGCGCGGCGCAAGGCGCTGGCCGATGCGGGGCTGCAGGTCGTCTTCTGATATCGGGGCTCCGCGCCGCCACAGCGGTGACGCGGAACCCTTTGCATACGGCTGATGATGCGGCCTGCCGGTCGCGTCATTTCCAGAGGCGGGGTCACGGTCCCGCATCCCCTTGCGCTTGGAGAGGAGACCAGGATGCAGACAGCCGAAACGACTTCTCAAGACGATCAGCCCGTTGCCGAAAGGCTGCCCCTGACGCCGCGCGACTATGCGCTGGCCGTGCTGACAGTCGCGGGTCTGGTGCTGGTGGTGAACCAGTTGTTCAACCTGCGCCTGTTCGGGCTGACGCTGCTGGATAACCGATATCTGAATATTCTGGCCTCGCTGTTTCTGGCCTGCGCCTTTCTGACCTTCGACAGTCGCGGTCAGCGGACCACGCGCGCCGCGCCGCTTGACTGGCTTCTGGCGGGCCTGACGCTGGTCACGGGCAGCTATGTCGCCGCGACCGCGATGCAGAACCTCAGCGAGGGGTGGGAATTCGCCGCGCCGCCCTTTGCGCAATGGATGGCCTTTGCCTTTGCGGCGCTGGTGCTGGAAGGGACGCGCCGCGCAGGCGGTCTGGTTCTGGCGATCATCGTGACGCTTCTGGCCTTTTACCCGTCATTCGCAGGCTATGTCCCGGCCCCGTTCTCGGGCTTTCAAAGCACGCTGAGCGAGACCTTTTCCTATCACGTCTATTCGTCTGAAAGCATCTTCGGGATCCCGATGAAGGCCTTTGGCGGGGTGGTGATCGGCTTCATCATCTTTGGCGCGGTTCTACAGCAGACGGGCGGCGGGGTGTTCTTCAACGATCTGGCGCTTGGGCTGGTCGGGCGCTATCGCGGCGGGGCGGCCAAGGTGTCGATCTTTGCCAGCGGTTTCATGGGCTCGATGTCGGGCAGCGTGATTTCCAACGTGCTGACCACGGGCGTCGTCTCGATCCCGGCCATGCGCCGCACCGGATTTTCCGCCAAGACCGCCGCCGCGACCGAGGCCTGCGCCTCGACCGGGGGGGTGCTGATGCCGCCGATCATGGGGGCAACGGCCTTTGTCATGGCCTCATTCCTGTCGGTGCCCTATGCCGATATCGTGCTGGCGGCGGCCATCCCCTCGGCGCTGTTCTATTTTGCGCTGTTCGCCCAGATCGACGCCTATGCGGCGCGGCGCGGGCTAAGAGGGCTGGAACGGTCCGAGGTTCCCCGGCTGGCCGAGACGATGCGCAAGGGATGGCCCTATGTGCTGGTCTTTGGCCTGCTGATTTTCATGATGGTCGTGCTGCGTCAGGAAACCGCCGCGCCCTTTTATTCGGTGGTGCTGTTGCTGATCATCAACCAGTTCATGCCAAGCCATCGCATGACGGCGCGCAAATTCCTGGACGTGATCCTGGGCATCGGCACCGGACTGGCCGAACTGACGGCGGTGATCCTGGGCATCGGCCTGATCGTCGGGGCTTTCTCGGCCACGGGGCTGGCCGGAACGCTGGTCAATGAATTGCTGTTCATCGCGGGCGACAATGTCTTCGTGCTGCTGATCATGGGGGCGCTGACCGCCTTTGTCTTCGGCATGGGGATGACGGCGACGGCCTGCTATATCTTTCTGGCCATCGTGCTGGCCCCGGCGTTAGAGGCCGGGGGGCTGGACCGGATGGCGGTGCATCTGTTCATCCTGTATTGGGGCATGGTTAGCTATATCACGCCGCCGGTTGCATTGGGCGCCTATGCGGCGGCCTCGCTGGCCGGGACCAGCCCGATGCGCGCGGGGTTCGAGGCGATGCGGCTGGGAAGCATCATCTATCTGGTGCCGTTCCTGTTCGTGCTGAACCCGTCGCTGATCGGCAATTCCTCGGCGGGTGAGGTAATGCTGGCGGTGACATGCGCCTTCATGGGGGTCGGGTTGATCAGCATGGGGCTGCAGGGCTTTGTCAGCTTTCTGGGCCCGCTGACCGGGCGGGGCGAATATCTGCTGCGCGTCATGCTGACAGTGGGCGGGTTCTTTATCGCCATGCCCGCCATGCCCTTTGCCGGGGTGGGCTTTGGCACCACTGCCGCGCTTGGCATCCTTCTGGCCGCGCCGCCCCTGTTTCTGGCCTATCGGCGCGGCGACCGGCGGACACAGGGGGCGCGGATATGAGCACCGATCCGACCATCGAAGCCACGACCGCCGATCTGCGCCGGATCCACGATCTGCTGCTGCAGGCAGAGCCGTCGCGCATCGCGCTGTGGGACCATGACGGCACGGCCTATTGCTATGGCGATCTGACCTCGCTGGTGGCGCGGATGGCGGATCGGCTGCGCAGCCATGGCGTGCGCCCGGGCGACCGGGTCATGCTGCTGTCGGAAAACAGCGCCACCTATCTGGCCGCCGTGCTGGCGCTGAGCCAGCTTGACGCCTGGGTTCTGCTGGTCAATGCCCGCCTGACGGAAGCCGAAGTTGCCCGCCTGACCGAGGTTGCCGATATCCGCTGCGTCGTGTTCACGCCCGAGGCCTCGGCAGCCTCGCGCGCCCATGCCGATCGGATGGAGGCGGTGTCGCTGGGGCGCCTGGCTTGCGGCGAATTGCTGGTCTCGCCCTTGCGCGAGGCCAGGGCCGAGCCGGTCGAGCAGGGGCCGGATCAGGTCGCGGCGCTGATCTATACCAGCGGCACGGTGGGCGAGCCGAAAGGCGTGATGCTGACCCATGGCAATCTTCTTTACATGTGCAGGACATCCTCGGGGCTGCGGCGGATCTCGCCCGATGATACGACGCTGGCCGTCCTGCCCGGCACGCATATCTTTGGCCTGACCTCGGTCTTTCTGGCGGCGCTGGCGCGGGGATCGCGACTGATCGTGATGCCACGTTTCGACGCCGATGAGGTGCTGGAGCATCTAGCCAATGATGTGACCATCCTGCCGGCCGTGCCACAGATCTTTGCCGCCCTGCTGAAACGCATGGGGGAACGCGGGATCCATCGGCCCGAGCACAAACTGCGCTATATCTATGCCGGCGGCGCGCCGCTGGATCTGGGCCTGAAACAACGGGTCGAGAGGGCCTTTGGCCTGACGCTGCATAACGGCTATGGCCAGACCGAGGCCTCGCCCGGGATCGCGACCACGCGGATGGAAAGCCCGCGTCAGGATGCCTCGGTCGGGGTGGCAGTGCCAGGGATGGAGGTTCTGATCCACAATCCCGATCAGCATGGCGTCGGCGAATTATGGGCGCGCGGGCCGAATGTGATGAAGGGGTATTACGGCAATCCCGACGCCACGCGCGCCGCACTGACAGAGGACGGCTTTCTGCGCACCGGCGATCTGGCGCGGCAGGATCCCGATGGCGCCCTGCATATCGTCGGCCGCTTGAAAGAGCTGATCGTGCATTCCGGCTTCAACGTCTATCCGCCCGAGATCGAGGCGGTGCTGTCGACCCATCCCGCCGTCACCATGAGCGCGGTGGTCGGCATGGCCCGTGACGGCGATGAGGACGTCATCGCCTTCGTGACCACCCATGGCCCCGTGACCGGGGATGAGTTGCGCGACTGGATGCGCGCGCGCGTGGGCCCCTACAAGCTGCCCGCGCGGATCATCATTGCCGATGCGCTGCCGCAGGCCGCGACCGGAAAAATATTGAAAAGCAAACTGCTGGCCCATTTCGCCGCGCAGTTGGAACAGAAGGAACGGAACTGATGCTTCAAGGCTATATCTATGACGGTTTGCGCAGCCCCTTTGGTCGCCACGCAGGTGCGCTGGCCAGCATCCGGCCCGACGATCTGGCCGCGCGGGTCATCGCCGCCCTGATCCAGCGTTCCGATCTGCCGGTCGACCGGATCGAGGATGTGATCCTGGGCAATGTCTGCCAGTCGGGCGAGGACAGTCGCAATGTCGCGCGGTTTTCGGGGCTTCTGGGCGGTGTCCACGAAGCCGCAGGTGGGCTGACGGTCAACCGGCTGTGCGGTTCGGGCATGGCGGCGGCACTGGATGCCGCACGCTCGGTCACGGTGGGCGAGGCCGATCTGTATCTGGCGGGCGGCACCGAAAGCATGACCCGCGCGCCCTTTGTCGTCGCGAAATCCGCAAGCGCCTGGGCGCGGCAGCCGGAAATGTATGATTCCACCATCGGCACACGCTTCCCCAACAAGCGTTTCGCCAAGGAATTCGGCGATTACACCATGCCGCAGACCGCCGACAATCTGGCCGCCGATTACGAGATCGGTCGGCAGGAATGCGACGAATATGCCTATGCCAGCCAGCAGAAATACGAGGCCGCCCGGGCCGAGGGCTTTTTCACCGACGAAATCCTGCCCATCGAGATCGCGGGGCGCAAGGGCGCGGTGACGGTGGTGGATGCCGACGAACATCCGCGCCCCGGCACCTCGCTGGACAAGATGGCCTCGCTGAAGCCGCTGTTCGAAGGCGGTGTCGTCACCGCCGCCAATGCCTCGGGCGTCAATGACGGGGCGGGCGCGTTGCTGATCGGATCGCGCGATCTGGGGCCCAAGCCCCGCGCGCGGATCGTTTCGGGCGCGATTGCGGGGGTGCCACCGCGCATCATGGGTATCGGTCCGGGCTTTGCCGTGCCCAAGGCGCTGGAGCGCGCGGGCCTGACGATGGCCGATATGGATGTGATCGAAATCAACGAGGCCTTTGCCAGTCAGGTTCTGGCCTGCTGCAAGCAATTGCAGCTTGATCCCGCTGACAGCCGCCTGAACCCGAATGGCGGCGCCATCGCCGTGGGTCACCCTCTGGGCGCGTCGGGCGCGCGGATCCTGCTGACCGCCATGCGCCAGTTGGAGCGGACGGGCGGTCGCTATGCCTGCCTGTCCATGTGCGTGGGCGTGGGGCAGGGCATCGCCATGGTCATCGAACGGGTAGAGTGAGGGCGGAGCATGACGGATGATGTACTGAACATCACGCAGGAAGGGCCGGTGGCCCTGATCGGGCTGAACAACCCCCCGGTCAACGCGCTTGGCGCGGCGCTGCGGCAGGGCCTGTCCGACGCGATCCGCGATCTGGACGCCGACCCCTCGGTCAAGGTGATCGCCCTTTATGGCGAGGGCCGGGCGCTGTCGGCAGGCGCCGATATCCGCGAATTCGGCAAGCCGCCGGTTCCGCCGCGCCTGCCCGATGTGCTGGACCAGATCGAGGGCAGCGACACCCCGGTTGTGGCGGTGATGCATGGCACCACGCTGGGCGGCGGGCTGGAACTGGCGCTGGCGGCCCATGCGCGGGTGGTTCTGCCCGGCGCGCGGCTGGGCCTGCCCGAGGTGACGCTGGGCCTTTTGCCCGGCGCGGGCGGCACGCAGCGGCTGCCTCGTCTGGTGCCGCTGGAAAAGGCGATCGAGATCATCAGCACCGGGCGACAGGTTCCGGCGGATGAGGCGCTGGAACTGGGCCTTGCCGATGACATGGGACAGGGAACCCCGCAAGAGGCCGCACGGGCCGCCGCGCAGGCGGTACTGGATGGCAGCCTGCCGACGCGACCGACGGGCGGAATTTCGGTGACGCTGGACCGGGATGTGCTGGATCAGGCCATCAGCCGGTTGCAGAACCGCCGCCCTGCCTTGCAAGCGCCCATCAAGGCGGTTGAGGCGATCGCGCTGGCCGAAAAGCCGATCTCCGAGGGCTTGCCGGGCGAGAGGGCGGCTTTCATGGACCTGATGGACAGCCCCGACCGACAGGGCCTGATCCATGCCTTCACCGCCGAGCGCGCCGTCCGCCACATCCCCGAATCCGATGCCACGCCGCGCCGGATCGACAGCGCGGGCGTGATCGGTGGTGGCACGATGGGCGTGGGCATCGCCACCGCGCTGATCACGGCAGGCATCCCGGTGACGCTGATCGAAATGTCCGCCGAACAGGCTGACAAGGCGCGGGTCGGCGTGATGAAGAACCTCGACGGCGCGGTCAAGCGCGGCAAGATGGATGCGGCGAAACGCGACGATCTGGCCCGCGGGCTGACTGTCGCAACCGATCTGGCCAGCCTGTCGGATGTGGATCTGGTCATAGAAGCGGTCTTCGAGGATCTGGAGGTCAAGACACAGATCTTTGGCAAGCTGGACGGGATCTGCAAATCCGGCGCGATCCTTGCCACCAATACCTCTTATCTCGACGTGAACAGGATTGCGGCGGCGACATCGCGGCCGCAGGACGTGATCGGGCTGCATTTCTTCTCGCCCGCCCATGTGATGCGGCTGCTGGAGGTGGTCGTGGCCGATCAGACCGCAGCCGATGTGGTGGCCACGGCCTTTGATCTGGCGGGGCGGATGAAAAAGGTCGCGGTGCGGTCCGGGGTCTGCGACGGCTTCATCGGCAATCGCATCCTGGCCCATTACCGCAAGGTCGCGGATTACATGCTGGAAGACGGCGTATCCTATCAGCAGATCGACCGCGCGCTGGAGGATTTCGGCTTTGCCATGGGTCCCTTTGCCGTCGGCGATCTGGCCGGGCTGGATATCGGCTGGGCCACGCGCAAGCGCAAGGCGCCGACGCGCCCTGCGACGGAACGCTATGTCGAAATCGCGGATCGGATTTGCGAGCGGGGCTGGTTCGGGCGCAAGACCGGGCAGGGCTATTACCTCTATGACGATCCCAAGGCCCGTACACCCAATCCCGGGGCTCAGCAGATCGTCGAGGCCGAGCGCCAGCGCGCAGGCGTCACTCCGCGCGATTTCAGCGATGAAGAGATCGTGGCGCGCTATATGACCGCGATGATTTCCGAAGCCGCGCGGGTGGTGGAAGAGGGCATCGCCCTGCGCCCCATCGATGTCGATGCGGTGTTCCTGTTCGGTTACGGCTTCCCGCGTCATCTGGGCGGGCCGCTGAATTACGCCGACCGGATCGGTGCCCGCGATCTGATCCGGCGCATTGAAAACTATTCCACCGAAGACCCGCATTACTGGCAGGTGCCGACCCTGCTGCGCGAACTGGCCGAAAGCGGCCGCAGCTTCGCCGATTTGAACAAGGAGTAAGCCGATGGATCTGGAATTCACCGATGAGGAACGCGCCTTCCGCGACGAGGTGCGCAGCTTCATTCGCGATAACCTGCCCCGCGAACTGGCCGAGAAAGTCAGCGCGGGCAGGGAACTGACCAAGGACGAAATCCTGCACTGGCAGGCGATCCTGCACAAGCGGGGCTGGCTGGCTGCATCCTGGCCCGAAGAATATGGCGGCCCCGGCTGGACCGCCGTGCAACGCCACATCTTTTCGGAAGAATGCGCCATGGCCAGCGCGCCGCGCCTGCTTCCCTTTGGTCTGCATATGCTGGGTCCGGTGCTGCTGAAATTCGGCAGTGAGGAACAGAAGCGGACCTATCTGCCGCGCATTCTGGATGGCAGCGACTGGTGGTGTCAGGGCTATTCCGAACCCGGTGCCGGATCGGATCTGGCCAGTCTCAAGACGCGCGCGGTGCGTGATGGCGATGCCTATGTGGTGAATGGTCAGAAGACCTGGACCACGCTGGGCCAGCATGCCGACAAGATCTTCTGTCTGGTCAGAACCTCGACCGAGGGCAAGCCGCAAGAGGGGATCAGCTTTCTGCTGATCGATCTGGACACGCCCGGGGTCGAGATGCGCCCGATCCGCCTGATCGAAGGCAGGCATGAGGTGAATGAGGTGTTTTTCACCGATGCCCGCGTCCCGGTGGAAAATCTGGTGGGGCAGGAAAATCAGGGCTGGACCATCGCCAAATATCTGCTGACGCATGAGCGCACGAATATCGCGGGCGTGGGCTTTTCCGCCCGCGATCTGGCCCGCTATCGCAAGCTGTCCGAACAGGTGACGCGCGACGGGCGTCCGATTGCCGAAAACCCGGTCTATGCCGCCCGCGCGGCCGAGATCGAGGCCGATCTGGAAGCCATGAGCATCACCAATCTGCGCATGCTGGCCAATGCGCGGGACGGCGCGGCCAGCGGCGTCGAAAGCTCGATGCTGAAGCTGAAGGGCACGCAGGTGCGGCAGGCGATTCAGGACCTTTATCGCTCGGCTCTTGGTCCGCTGGCGGCGCCGATGGCCGATGATCTGTCGGAAAACGAACTGGCCGTCCCGGCCGATGCCGCGCGCGCCGCGCCGGTCTATTTCAACAATCGCAAGCTGTCGATCTATGGCGGCTCGAACGAAATTCAGCGCAACATCGTTGCCAAAGAACTGTTCCGGGGGTGAGGCCATGGATTTCAACCTGTCCGAAGACCATCAGATGCTGGCCGATACATTGCGCCGCTATCTGTCCGACAATTACCTGATCGAGACCCGCAACAGCGATGCCTACGCCGCGCCCTACCATTCAGAAAAGACCTGGGCCGGGCTGGCCGAACTGGGGGTCATCGGGGCCTTTCTGCCGGAAGAGCAGGGCGGCTTTGGCGGCGGCGCCGAGGATGTCTCGGTCATCTTCGAGGAACTGGGACGGGGGCTGTGCGCCGAGCCGGTTCTGGGCGCATTGCTGGGCCTGCGGCTGTTGGCAGATAATGGGCGCGAGGATCTGGTCGCGGCGGTGATCGGCGGCGAAAAACGCGTGGCGCTGGCCGTCTACGAACCCAATGTCGCCTGCGATCTGACCCATATCGAGGCCAAGGCCCGGCGCGATGGTGACGGCTGGCGGCTGTCGGGGCGCAAATCCGCGATCTATGGCGGGCCGGGTGCCGATCATTTGCTGGTTGTGGCGCGCACGGATCAGGGTCTGGGTCTGTTTCTGGTCGAAACGCCCGATCTGATCGCCGCATCGATGGTCGATGGCGGCGGGATCGCCGATCTGGTCATGGACGATCTGCCCGCCGAATGCCTGTCGCCCGATTGCGCCGCGCAGATCGAGGACGCGCTGGATCTGGGCCGGATCGCACTTTGCGCCGAAGCGGTCGGCGCCATGGCCCGGATCATCGACATGACGGTCGACTACCTGAAACAGCGCATGCAGTTCGGTCGCCCTCTGGCCAGTTTTCAGGCCCTGCAACATCGCATCGTCGATATGCTGGTCGAGCTGGAGCAGGCCCGCTCGATCACCATCCGCGCGGTGGCCGATTTCGGGTCGGCGGATCAGGCGCGCAGCACCTCGATGGCCAAGAACCTGATTGGGCGCGCGGCAACCCATGTCGCCGAAGAGGCGGTGCAGATGCATGGCGGCATCGGCATGACCTGGGAATATCCCGGATCGCATTATGCCAAGCGGCTGGTGATGATCGACCACCAGCTTGGCGACCGCAACGATCATGTGTTGCGCATGATCGCTGCGAAACGGGTGGCGGCGTAATGGACCGGCCCGAAGGCCGTGGCGAGGCCTTGCTGCCCATCGATATGTCCGGCGCGCGCGAATTGGTGGGCTATCGGTCCTCGCTGGACGGCGGCGGTTCCTGTTCGCTGGAGATCGGGCCCCAGCATCTGAACCGGCTGGGCCTGCTGCATGGCGGCTTTGTCTCGATGCTGCTGGACAATGGCTGCGGGGTCGCGATCCGCAATGCCATCGGCAATACCGATGCGGGGGCGGTGACGGTCTCGCTGTCGGTGAATTTCATTGCCGGGGCCGGATCGGGGCGCGTCACCGCGACAGGCCGCGTCACCGGCGGCGGCAAAAGCCTGAAATTCGCCGAGGCCGAATTGCGTGACGAGACCGGCCGCCTGCTGGCGACCGGCAGCGCGACATTCCGGATCATCCAGAAACGCTGACGCCCAAAGGTCGGGGCAATCGCCCCGGCTTTCATGCGGAAAGCCGGGGGCCTTTGTCAGATATGCAGCGCGTGGCCCAGCCCGCGCAGCGCGGCCTCTTGCAGACCTTCCGACTGGGTCGGATGCGCATGGATCGTGGCGGCGATATCTTCCAGCGTCGCGCCCATTTCGACTGCCAGCGAAAAGGCCGCCGACAGTTCCGAGACGCCCGCGCCGACCGCCTGAATGCCCAGCACGGCATGATCCGCTTCGCGCCAGACCACGCGGACAAAGCCGTCCTCACGCTCGGTCGTCATGGCGCGGCCATTGGCCTGGAACGGAAATTCCGAGCTTTTGGTACCATCGCCACCGGGTGCCGCGCCGCAGGTGACGATTTCGGGATCGGTGAAGCAGACCGCAGGAATGGCGATCTTGTCCCAGCTGACATTGCGGCCCGCGATATGTTCGGCCACCATCTCGCCCTGGGCCATGGCGCGGTGGGCCAGCATCGGCTCGCCCGTCACATCGCCAATCGCATAGACGCCGCGCATCGAGGTCTGGCAGGTGCCGTTGATCTTGATGAAGGGGCCGTTCATGGTCAGGGCCAATTCCTCAAGCCGGATCCCCGCAGTGCGCGGACGGCGACCGACGGTGACCAGCACCTTGTCGGCGGGAATTTCGCCCGCATCGGTCTGCAGGGCGCCATCGGCATAACCCTGTGCCTTGACGCCCGTCTTGACCTCGATCCCCAGCGCTTTCAGCCGCGCCATGACCGGTTTGGTCAGCGCCGCGTCATATTGTGGCAGGATGCGGCTTTCGGCCTCGACCACGGTGACCTGGCTGCCCAGCTTGGCAAAGGCGGTGCCGATTTCCAGCCCGATATAGCCGCCACCGACCACGGCCAGCCGCTCTGGCACCTGGGTCAGCGACAGCGCCTCGGTCGAGGAGATGATCGCGCCGCCAAAGGGCAGGAAGGGCAGTTCCACCGGGGCAGAGCCCGAGGCGATGACGATGTGTTCCGCCCGGATGCGCCGCACCTCATCGCCATCGGTGACCTTCACGGTCTTGCCGTCGATGAATTCGGCATGGCCCCTGACGAAGCGGCTGCCCGCCTTTTTCAGCAGCCCGGTGACACCGCTGTTCAGCCGGCCGACAATGCCATCCTTCCAGGCGACGGTCTGGGCCAGGTCGATGCTGGGCCGCGCGACCGTGATGCCCAGCGGACCTTCCGGCGCATGGGCGATCTTGTGGAATTCATCGGCGGCGTGGATCAGCGCCTTGGACGGGATGCAGCCCACGTTCAGACAGGTGCCGCCGGGCGGTTGCGCATCGACGACCACGGTATCGACGCCCAGCTGGCCCGCGCGGATGCCGCAGACATAGCCGCCCGGACCCGCCCCGATCACCAGTAGCTTGCAGCTTAGATCAGTCATGTCAGCCCTCGACGAACAGCATTGCCGGAGTTTCCAGCAGGGTTTTCAGTTTCTGCACGAACACCGCCGCATCCCAGCCGTCGATCACGCGATGATCAAAGGAACAGGACAGGTTCATCATCTTGCGCGGCTGGAATTGCTGGCCGTCCCAGACCGGCCGCACCGCCATCTTGTTGACGCCGACAATCGCCACCTCGGGGTAGTTGATGATCGGTGTCGTGGCGATGGCGCCCAGGGGACCAAGCGAGGTGATGGTGATCGTCCCGCCCGCCAGCGCATCGCGCGAGATCGAGCCTTCGCGCGCCGCCTCGGCCAGGGCCGCGACCTGTTCGGCATTGTCCCACAGGCTGCCCGATTCCGCGTGATGGACCACCGGCACGTTCAGCCCCGCCGGGGTCTGGGTCGCGATGCCGATATGGACGCCGCCGTAACGCTGGATCACCCCGGCCTCATCGTCATAGCGCGCATTCAGATCGGGCTGTTCGCGCACAGCCTCGACAATGGCGCGCATCAGGAAGGGCAGGATCGTCAGCTTGGGGCGCTGATCCTTGTATTTCTTGTTCAGTGCCGCCCGCAATTCCTCAAGCGAAGAGACATCGACCTCTTCCACGATGGTGATATGCGGGATATGCGATTTCGACAGTGCCATCTTCTCGGCGATCTTGCGGCGCATGCCGACGACGCGGATTTCTTCGATCCCGGTATTCTTGCCGCGCGTCACGCCGCCCTGCTGGATCCCGCCCGAGGCGATGAAGCTGTCCAGATCTTCATGGCTGATCCGGCCCGAGGGGCCTGTGCCCGGAACATGGCGCAGGTCGATGCCTTCTTCCCGGGCGCGGGCGCGCACCGATGGGGCGGCCAGCGGGCGGGTGCCCTTGGCGCGTTCGACCGGTGCGGATTTGGCGCGGGCTGCGGGCTTCTCGGCCGGCTTCGGCGCTGGCTTTGCTGCGGGTTTCTCCGCCGCTGCGAGCTTGTCGTCCGGTGCAGCTTTCTCCTCGGCCGGTTTCGGCGGCGCGGCAGTGGCGCTTTCATTGCCCTCGCCCTCGACCTCCAGCTTGATCAGGGTGCCGCCGACCGCGATCATGTCGCCGATCTCGCCGCCCAGTTCCAGAACCGTGCCGCTGACAGAGCTGGGCACCTCGATGGCGGCTTTATCCGTCATCACGGCGGCCAGCACGTCATCTTCCTGCACCACATCGCCGGGTTTGACATGCCATTCCGTCAGTTCGGCCTCGGCCACGCCTTCGCCGATATCCGGCAGGCGGATCGAATAGACACCCATCTCAGCCCTCCATCACAGTTTTCAATGCGGCGCCGACGCGGACCGGGCCGGGGAAGTAATCCCATTCCTGCGCGTGCGGATAGGGGGTATCCCATCCCGCCACGCGGATGATCGGCGCTTCCAGACTGTAAAAGCAGTTTTCCTGCACCAGCGCCGACAGTTCCGCCCCGAAGCCCGAGGTCTTGGTCGCCTCATGCACGATCACGCAGCGGCCGGTTTTCTCGACCGAGGTCGTGATCGCGTCCAGATCAATGGGCAGCAGGGTGCGCAGATCGATGATTTCAGCGTCGATGCCGGTTTCCTCGGCGGCGGCTTCGGCCACATATACCATGGTGCCATAGGCCAGCACCGTGACATCCTTGCCTTCGCGCGTCACCCGCGCCTTGCCCAGCGGAACGATCTCATTGCCTTCCGGCACGTCGCCCAGTGGGTGCTTCTTCCAACTGGTGACGGGACGGTCGTGATGGCCGTCGAAGGGGCCGTTATAAAGCCGCTTGGGTTCCAGAAAGATCACCGGATCCGGGTCGGCGATGGCCGCCAGAAGCAGGCCCTTGGCGTCGCGCGGGTTCGAGGGCACCACCGTTTTCAACCCCGAGGAATGGGTGAAAAACGCTTCGGGCGACTGGCTGTGCGTCTGGCCGCCGAAAATGCCGCCGCCCGTTGGCATTCGGATCACGATGGGGCAGGTGAAATCCCCGGCCGAGCGGTGGCGCAGGCGCGCGGCTTCGGACACGATCTGGTCCATGCCGGGATAGACGTAATCGGCGAACTGGATCTCGATCACCGGGCGCAGGCCATAGGCGGCCATGCCGATGGCGGTGCCGACGATCCCGGCCTCGTTGATCGGCGCGTCAAAGCAGCGCGATTTGCCGTATTTCTTCTGCAGCCCGGCGGTGACGCGAAAAACGCCGCCGAAATAGCCGACATCCTCGCCATAGACGACGACGCGGTCGTCATTGGCCATGGCGACGTCATGGGCGTCGCGCAGGGCCTCGATCATGGTCATATGCGCCATCTCAGTACCCCGCCTCTTGCCGCTGCCGCACCAGATGCGGGGGCATGGTTTCAAACACGCCTTCGAACATGTCGCGGGCCGAGGGCGCGGTGCCCTGACCCAGGGTGCCATTCGCCTCGGCCGCCTTCTGGGCGGCGACGACCTCATCCTTGATCTGGGCTTCGGCCTGAACGTGGCGTTCCTCGGACCAGGCGCCGATATTGATCAGATGCTGCTTCAGCCGCTCGATGGGATCGCCAAGGGGCCAGGCCGCGCTTTCATCGACGGCGCGATAGGCCGAGGGGTCGTCGCTGGTCGAATGGCCGCCCGCGCGATAGGTGACATATTCGATCAGGGTCGGGCCATGACCGCGCCGCGCGCGCTCTGCCGCCCATTTGGCCACCGCATGCACGGCCAGATAATCATTGCCATCCACCCGGACCGAGGCGATGCCAAAGCCATGGCCGCGCGCCGCAAAGGTGCCGACGCCGCCGCGTGCGATGCCCTGAAAGGTCGAGATGGCCCATTGATTGTTGACGATATTCAGGATCACCGGCGCCTTGTAGGTCGAGGCAAACACCATCGCGGCGTGGAAATCGCTTTCGGCGGTCGAACCATCGCCGATCCAGCCCGCCGCGATCCGCGTATCGCCCGCGATGGCCGACCCCATGGCCCAGCCAACCGCCTGCACGAATTGCGTGCCCAGATTGCCCGAGATGCTGAAGAACCCATGCTCTTTCGAGGAATACATGATCGGCAATTGCCGCCCGTGCAGGGGATCCTTCTCATTCGAATAGATCTGGTTCATCATCGTCTGCATCGGGTAATCCCGCGCGATCAGCAGGCCGGCCTGACGATAGGTCGGGAAATTCATGTCGCCCGGATCCAGCGCCATGGCAAAGGCGCAGCTGACGGCCTCTTCCCCCAGATGCTGCATATAGAAGCTGGTCTTGCCCTGACGCTGCGCAGTCAGCATCCGCGCGTCAAAGGCGCGCAGCAGCATCATGTGGCGCAACCCCTGCAGCAATTCCTCCCGCGACAGGCCCTCGGCCCAGGGACCGACGGCCTGGCCATCCTTGTTCAGGACGCGGATGATGGAAAAGGCCATATCGCGGATATTGTCGGGATCGACATCGACCGGAGGCCGGGTGACGGCCCCCGCACGCGGGATGACGAAATCCGAAAAATCCGGGGTGTCGCCGGGACGACAGCCCGGTTCGGGCACATGCAGCGATAGCGGGGGAATATCCGTCATGCGACGCTCCTTTTGGCGGTGGCCAGAATGTCCTTGACCATGTCAGAGGCAATCTCGGTCGTGGTGCGGTTTTCGGCTTCGGCGCGGGTCAGCATCGCGCCGATCCGCTCGGCAATGCCGGACAGGCGGCCGCGGCGATAGCCGGGACCGGCCTTGTGGATCTCGCCCGCGACGCTGATGATGCCGCCGGCATTGACCACGTAGTCGGGCAGATAGCGGATGCCGCGATCGCGCAGCAGCCCCGCGATGCCGGGATGGGCCAACTGATTATTGGCCGCGCCGCAGACCAGCTTGGCGCTGAGCAGGGGCACGGTGTCATCATTCAGCACGGCACCCATGGCACAGGGCGCAAAGATATCCATCTGCGTCGCAAAGACCTGATCGGGCGCGATGACCGTGGCGTCCAGATCGCGGGCGGCGCGATCGGTCGACTCCTTGTTGATATCGGTGACGATCAGGGTCGCGCCCGCCGCGTGCAGTTTTTCGGCCAGCGACATGCCGACATGGCCCAGACCCTGCACCAGCACCCGCCGCCCGGTCAGATCGTCGCTGCCAAAGACATGTTTCGCGCCGACGCGCATGCATTGGAACACGCCCTCGGCGGTGAAGGGCGAGGGATCGCCGCTGCCATATTGGCCGCCCTCAAGCCCGACGGCATAGGGCGTCTCGGCCGCGACCTGCGCCATGTCTGCGGGCGAGATGCCGACATCCTCGGCGGTGTAATAGCGTCCTTCCAGCGCCTGAACCGCCTGCCCGAAGGCGCGGAACAGGGCGGGGTTCTTGTCGCGGCGGGCATCGCCCAGAATGACGGATTTGCCGCCGCCAAGGCCCAGATCGGCCATTGCGTTCTTGTAGGTCATGCCCTCGGCCAGGCGCTGCACGTCGCGGCGCGCCGCGTCCCAATCCGGATAGTCCCACATCCGGCAGCCACCCGCCGCCGGTCCAAGCGCTGTCGAGTGAATGCAGATCAGCGCGCGCAGGCCGGAATCGGCATCTTCGGCGCGCACCAGTCGTTCAAAACCTTCGGGCGGGGTTTCTTCGGTGAGGGTCAAGGTCATCCTGCAAATTCCACATGTCTGGGTTTCCTTAAGCGTATATCTTTGACCGTGGTGGAAACAGGGGGATGAGGGCTGGATTTGGCAGATAGTTTGGTGATATTCACTCAGCTTATGGCGGAGGTCATATGAAAATCACTATAGATGCCGTTGACCGCAAGATTCTTGCGGCGGTGCAGAAAGACGGGCGGATCAGCCTGACTGACCTTGCGGAACAGGTGGGTCTGTCGGCCACGCCCTGCAAAAGGCGGCTGGCCCGGCTGGAGGAAAGCGGGATCATCGCCGGTTATCACGCACGCGTCGATCCGGTGGCCAGCGGCTTTGGCATCACCGTCTTCGTCTCGGTCGAGCTGGAGCGTCAGCAGGTCGATCAGCTGAGCCGGTTCCAGCGCGCCGTGGCCGGGTTCAATGAGGTGGTGACCGGGGTGCTGATGACCGGCAGTCAGGATTTCCTGCTGGAGGTCGCGGTGGAAAGCCTTGAGGATTACGAGCGTTTCCTGCAGACCCGGCTGCTGAAGCTGGAGGGGATCCGGGCCGTCCGCTCACGCTTTGCGCTGCGGAAATTCATCGACAGATCGCGCATTCCCTGACCGTTCCCCACCCTGGCTGCTGCGCTTGAACGCGCCCGGGCTTTGCCCTGTCCATTTGACATAGGCACGGTGAAAGGCACTGGGTTCGCTATAGCCCAGCTCGGTGGCGACTTCGGCCACGGTCATGTCCTGCTGCAACAGCCGCTGCGCCAGAACCGAGCGTAACTCGTCCTTGATCGCGCCAAAGCTTTGCCCGTCGCGTCGCAGCCGCCGCCGCAGCGTGGCGGGCGAAAGTTGCAGCATCGCGGCGGTATCTTCGAAGCCCGGCCAGTCGGCGGGCGGAACCGCGCCCAGCCTTGCCCGGATCCGGGCCGAGATGTCGTCATCATGGCGATAGCGGATCAGCAGATTGGCCGGCGCGCCGCGCAGGAAACTGTCCAGCGCCGTTTCGCTGCGGACAATCGGCAGCGACAGGTAAGAGGAATCGAAGACCAGATCGGTCTGCGCCTGACCAAACAGCACCGGCGCGCCGAAAAAGCTGCGATAATCCTGCCGGTCCTTGGGCGCGGGGCAGGCAAAGTCCAGACGTTGCAGCGGGATCCTGCGGCCAATCAGCCAGCAGGCGACGCCCATCAGGATCAGCCAATAGGCGCGATAGGCAAAGGCCGGGCGCTGCGCCGTGTCGCGCAGGCTGATCACGGCCAGACCATCCGCGACCGTCAACCGGCCATGCGGCTGATCCAGGATCACGTTCAGAAATTGCAGCGCGCGGCGCAATGCGCGCTCCAGATTGCTGCAGGGCAGGATCGCCTGGCACATCAGATCGAAGCTGCCCGGCCGCATCGCCCGTTCCCCCAGACCGAAGAATTCGCAGCGCAGCTCTCGGGCGATCTGCCACCACAGCCGCCCGTATTCGCGATTGGTCACCGGCCGGTCGATATGCTGCGGCAGTCCGACCGTATCCAGCAGCGCAGCGGTGTCCACGCCCTGACCGGCGGCGATCCGCAGCGCGTCGCGGACAAATCCCGGCGTGATATTGGCGCGTTCCATGCTGATCCGAATATTGCAAAACCGATCATCAATATCTGCATCCAATGTCATTGTTTGCAATATCTCAGGCGGTAAAATCGGCGCATCATGACGTCAGGCCCGGCGTGGGCAGCGCCGCGCCCGACGCACATCCGCGCAGCAGTCAAAGGATAAAGCCATGCAGATCGAAGATCGTGTTTTCCTGATCACCGGCGGAGGCTCTGGCCTTGGGCATGCGGTGGCGCAGATGGTGGTTCAGGGCGGCGGCAAGGCCGTGCTGCTGGATGTGAACGATGAGGCCGGTCAGGCTGCGGTGGCGGAACTTGGCCCGGCGGCGATCTTTCAGCGGACCGATGTGACCAGCGACGAACAAGGGCAGGCGGCGATTGCGGCGGCGCTGGACGCCTTTGGCCGCATCGATGTGCTGGTCAATTGCGCGGGCGTGGCGCCGGGCGAAAAGATCCTGGGCCGCGACGGGCCGCACCGGCTGGACAGCTTTGCCCGTGCCGTGTCGATCAACCTGATCGGCACGTTCAACATGCTGCGCCTTGCGGCCGAGGCGATGCAGAAGAATGAGCCCGGTGCCTCGGGCGAGCGTGGGGTGATCGTCAACACGGCCTCGATCGCGGCCTATGACGGGCAGATCGGGCAGGCGGCCTATGCCTCGTCCAAGGGGGCGGTGGCCTCGCTGACTTTGCCCGCCGCGCGCGAACTGGCGCGGCACGGGATCCGTGTCGTGACCATCGCGCCGGGCATTTTTGCCACCCCGATGATGAAGGGCCTGCCGCAAGAGGTGCAGGATTCGCTGGGCGCTGCCGTGCCCTTCCCCTCGCGTCTGGGCGATCCGGCGGAATATGCTGCGCTGGTGCGCCATATTGCCGAAAACCAGATGCTGAATGGCGAGGTGATCCGTCTGGACGGCGCCCTGCGCATGGCCGCGAAATAAGGAGGATATCATGTCATCTGCTGATCCCATCGTCATCGTCGGCGCCGCCCGCACCCCCATGGGCGGGTTTCAGGGCGATCTGTCCGGCGCCACGGCCGCCGATCTGGGCGCCGCCGCGATCCGCGCCGCCGTGGACGGCGCCAATATCGTGCCCGAAGCGGTCGAGGAAATCATCATGGGCTGCGTCCTGCCTGCGGGGCAGGGGCAGGCACCCGCCCGTCAGGCCGCAATCAAGGCGGGCCTGCCGCTGGGCGCGGGTGCCACGACCATCAACAAGATGTGCGGATCGGGCATGAAGGCCGCCATGCTGGCCCATGACCTGCTGCGCGCCGAAACGGCCGATGTCATGGTCGCGGGCGGGATGGAAAGCATGACCAACGCGCCCTATCTGCTGCCCAAGGCGCGGGGCGGCTTTCGCATGGGGCATGGGCAGGTCATCGACCACATGTTCCTGGACGGGCTTGAGGATGCCTATGACAAGGGCCGCCTGATGGGCACCTTTGCCGAGGACTGCGCCCAGTCCTATAAGTTCACGCGCGAGGCGCAGGACGAATTTGCCATCACCTCGCTGACACGCGCGCAGCGGGCGATCGAAGACGGGCTGTTCGCGGCCGAGGTGACGCCGATCACGGTGAAGGCCGGTCGGTCCGAAGCCGTGGTCAGCATTGACGAGCAGCCGTGCAAGGCACGTCTGGACAAGATCCCGTCCCTGCGCCCCGCCTTTCGTGAGGGCGGCACGGTGACGGCGGCGAACTCCTCGTCGATTTCGGATGGTGCGGCCGCGCTGGTGATGATGCGCCTGTCAGAGGCCGAGCGTCGCGGCCTGACCCCGCGCGCGGTCATTACCGGTCATTCCACCCATGCCGACAAGCCGAACCTGTTCCCCACCGCCCCCATCGGTGCCATGCGCAAGCTGGCCGAAAAGACCGGCTGGGATCTGAAGAATGTGGATCTGTTCGAGGTCAATGAGGCCTTCGCCGTCGTGGCGATGGCCGCCATGCGCGATCTGGATCTGCCCCATGACAAGGTGAATATCCACGGCGGCGCCTGCGCGCTTGGCCATCCCATCGGCGCTTCGGGCGCGCGGGTCATGGTCACGCTGCTGAACGCGCTGGAAACCCACGGCATGAATCGCGGCATCGCCTCGCTTTGTATCGGTGGCGGAGAGGCGACCGCCGTCGCAATCGAAAGGATCAACTGATGATATTGACCGACATACAGGAACAGATCCGCGACGCCGCGCGCGATTTCGCGCAAGAGCGTCTGGCGCCCGGCGCGGCGGAACGTGACGCCGAAGCCCGCTTTCCGCGCGAAGAACTGACCGAGATGGGCGAGCTGGGCTTTCTGGGCATGCTGGTGCCCGAAGAATATGGCGGATCGGATCTGGGCACGGTCGCCTATGCGCTGGCGCTGGAGGAAATCGCGGCGGGCGATGGCCCCTGTTCGACCATCGTTTCGGTCCACAGCTCGGTCGGCTGCATGCCGATTGTGAAATACGGCACCGAAGAGCAGAAGCAGAAATACCTGCCGAAACTGGCCTCGGGCGAATGGATCGGCGGTTTCGCCCTGACCGAGCCTTCGACCGGGTCGGATGCCGCGGCGATCAAGACGCGGGCGGTACGCGACGGCGATCATTACGTGCTGAACGGGTCGAAGCAGTTCATCACCTCGGGCAAGAATGGCAAGCTGGTCATCACCTTCGCCGTGACCGATCCCGAGGCCGGCAAGAAGGGCATCAGCGCCTTCATCGTGCCCACCGACACGCCCGGTTACGAGGTCATGACGGTCGAAAAGAAGCTGGGGCTGAACAGCAGCGATACCTGTGCGCTGTCCTTTACCGATATGCGCATCCCGGCCGAGAACCTGCTGGGCGCCGAGGGCGAGGGGCTGAAGATCGCATTGGCCAATCTGGAAGGCGGGCGCATCGGCATTGCCGCGCAATCGGTCGGCATGGCGCGGGCGGCCTTTGACCACGCCCGCGACTATGCGCGTGAGCGGATCACCTTTGGCAAGCCGATCATACAGCATCAGGCGGTGTCCTTCTTGCTGGCCGATATGGCGACGCGGATCGAGACCGCGCGGCAGATGGTCCTGCATGCCGCCGCCCTGCGCGAGGCGGGTCTGCCCTGCCTGACCGAGGCTTCGATGGCGAAGTTGGTTGCGTCGGAAATGGCCGAGAAGGTCTGCTCTGATGCGATCCAGATCCATGGCGGCTATGGCTATCTGCGCGATTACCCGGTCGAGCGGATCTATCGCGATGTGCGCGTGGCGCAGATCTATGAGGGCACCAGCGAGGTGCAGCGGCTGGTCATCGCGCGCAGCCTGTAAGGCGCAGAGATGGCCGCAGCCGGTCGGGCTGCGGCTGTTGCTTGCGGGTCAGGCCGCGAGCGCGGCATAGATGCCCTTGCGGGCCAGCAATTGCGCGTGGCTGCCGATTTCGGCGATCTGGCCATCCTGCATGACCACGATCCGGTCGGCATTCCGGATCGTGCCAAGCCGATGCGCGATCACCAGCGTCGTGCGCCCCACGGCCAGCGCATCCAGCGCGGTCTGGATCTCGCGTTCGGTCTGGCTGTCCAGGGCGCTGGTCGCCTCGTCCAAGATCAGGATCGGCGGATTTTTCAGGAAGGCGCGGGCGATGGCCACGCGCTGTTTCTGGCCGCCCGACAGCATCACCCCACGTTCCCCCACTACGGTCTCCAGCCCGTCGGGCAGCGTCGCGATCAGCGATGACAGCTGCGCCTGCGCGGCGGCCTGACGAATTTCCTCATCGCTGGCGCCAAGGCGGCCATAGGCGATATTCTCGCGCAGCGTGCCGCCGAACAGGAAGACATCCTGACTGACCAGCCCGATCTGCCGACGCAGGCTGTTCAGCCGCATCTGGGACAGCGGCAGCCCGTCCACGGTGATCTGTCCCTGCGTCGCCTCGTAGAACCGTGGCAGCAAGGCCAGCAGCGTCGTCTTGCCCGCGCCGGAATGACCGACAAAGGCCACGGTTTCGCCCGCGCGGATCTCCAGATCTATCCCGCGCAGGATCGGCCGGTCGGGATCATAGGCGAAGCCCACGTCCCGAAAGCTGATATCGCCGCGCAGGGCGGGCGCGTCGATCGCATCCGGGGCATCCGCGATCTCGGGATCGGTGGCCAGCAATTCCTGATAGCGGCGAAAGCCCGCAATGCCGCGCGGATAGGTCTCGATCACGGCGGCGATCTTTTCCAGCGGGCGATAGAACACCCCGACCAGCAGCAGGAAACCGACAAAGCCCCCCGTCGTCAGATCGCCCGACAGCACAAAGCCCGCGCCGACGACCATGACGATCACCTGCACCAGCCGCAGCCCCATATAATGCAGCGCGGATGAGGCCGCCATGACGCGATAGGCATCCAGTTTCGCCTGCCGATAGCGGGCATTATCGCCCGCGAACAGATGCGTTTCATGGCTTTCATTGCCAAAGGCCTGCACGACGCGGACGCCGCCAAGGGCCTCTTCCAGGCGCACGTTGAAATCGCCGACGCGGGCATAGATGGCCTGCCATGTGCGCGTCATCCGGCCGCCGTAAAACACCACCAGGGCCAGCATTGCGGGCACGATCAGCGCCACGATGACGGCCAGTTGCGGATTGATCCAGAACATCAGGGCAAAGGCCCCGACAAAGGTCATGATGGCGATAAAGGCGTCCTCGGGGCCGTGATGGGCGACCTCTCCGATCTCTTCCAGATCGCGGGTCACGCGGGCGACCAGCTTGCCGGTGCGGGCGCGGTCATACCAGCGCCATGACAGCCGGGTCAGGTGATCGAAGGCGCGGGCGCGCATCTCGGTCTCGATATTGATGCCTAGCTTGTGACCCCAATAGATCACCACGGTCAGCAGCCCCGCATTGACGGCGTAGAGCGCCAGAAGGCCCACCGCCGCCGCGATGGTCAGCGACCAGTCGCCCTGTGGCAGAAGGTGGTCGATAAAGCCGGTAATGGCGACGGGAAAGGCCAGCTCCAGCAGGCCCGACAGCACCGCACAGCCGAAATCCAGCCAGAACAGACCCATGAAGGGGCGATAATAGGAAAAGAAATCGCGCAGCATGTCTCGTCTCAGGCAGGAATGGCAATCGGGCTGCCGTCATCGCGGGTCAGCACCTGCATCGGTAAACCATATATATCGCGCAATGTCGCGGGCCGCATCAGGTCCAGGGGGCTGCCCTGCAGCACCACGCGCCCGCCCTTCAGTGCGACGATATGATCGCAGAAACGCGCCGCCATATTCACCTCGTGCAGGACGATGACCGCGCTGCGGTTCTGGGCGTGGCACATGCTGCGCACCAGTGCCAGCACCTCGACCTGATGGGCGATGTCCAGCGCGCTGATCGGTTCGTCCAGAAGCAGGGTTCCGGCCTCTTGCGCGACCATCATGGCCAGCCAGACGCGTTGTCTTTCGCCGCCCGACAGCGTGTCGACCAGACGATCGGCAAAGGCCTCGATCCCGCATTCGGCCATGGCATCGGCCACGGCCCGATGATCGCGCGGCCCGAAGCGGCCAAGCGCGCCGTGCCAGGGATAGCGGCCAAGGGCGACAAGCTCGCGGACCAGCATCCCTTCGGCCGGCGGGGGCGTCTGTGGCAGGAAGGCCAGACGGCGAGCATAGTCGCGGGGGTGCCAGTCGGCCAGCGGGCGGCCCTCGAACGTGACTTGCCCACGGGCCGCGATCTGCCGTGCAAGCGCCTTCAGCAGCGTCGATTTGCCCGATCCGTTATGGCCGATCAGCGCGATGGCACGACCTGCTGGCAGGTCCAGTCCGATCCCGTCCAGAAGGCGGCGGCCCGGGACATCCACAGTCAGATCGTTGATGTGAAACAGGCTCATCTGCCGGACCTCATCAGCAGCCAGATCAGCCAGGGCGCGCCGATCAGCGACGCGAAAAGGCCAAGCGGCAATTCATAGGGAAAGCCGGCCATGCGGGCGCCGAAATCGGCGGCCAGCATCAGGGCAGCGCCGATCAGGGCCGCGCCGACGATGTGATCTTCGGGCCGGGCAAGGCCAAGGCGGCGGGCCAGATGGGGCGCCATCAGCCCCACGAAGGACAGCGGCCCGACAAGCACCGTCGCGGCGCCCGTGGCCAGCCCCGCAAGCAGGATCAGCAGCGGTCGCGCCCGGCGCAGCGGCAGGCCAAGCCCGCCCGCGATACCTGCGCCCAAAGGCAGCACGCCCAGCCAGCGACGCGCCGCCAGCGCAAAGGCCAGAAGCGTCACGGCAAGCCCCGCCAGCGCCAGTGCGACCGGGCAGGGTCACGGCAGAGGACGACCCGCTGAGCCAGCCCAGAACCGCCCAGGATCGCGCATCGCCGACCGCCATCAGGGCCGCCAGCACCGACGATGCCAGCGCCGAAACCGCGATCCCGGCCAGCAGGATCCGCTCTTCCGGCATGTCGCGGCGGCTGACAAAGGACAGGACCAGCGCCAGCGCGACCGCGCCGCCCGCCATGGCGCCCAGTCCCAGCATCGCGCCGCTGGGCGCCGCCACCAGAAAGATCACCGCCGCATAGCCCAGCGAGGCGCCGCCCGAAACGCCCAGAACCTCGGGCGAGGCCAGCGGATTGGCGGTCAGCCGTTGCAGGATTGCGCCCGCAAGTGCCAGCGCCGCCCCGGCCGAGACGGCGGCAATCAGGCGTGGCGCGCGCATCGGCAGAAAGGCGCGGAAGCTGTCCCAGTCCAGCACGGCCCAGCCGCCCGGCACGCGCCCGATCCAGATCAGCACCAGTGCCGACAGGATCAGGCCCGTGGCCATCGCCATCAGCAGGCGGCGGGGATGGGTGCGGCGCGGGGCAGGCCCCTCGGACCTCTCGCTCCCCGGCGGGGTCGAGCCGCGCAGCCGTGGCAGCAGCCAGATCAGCAGCGGGCCACCGATCAGGCCGGTGATGGCGCCGGTTGGAAACATCTCGCCCCCCTGTCCGGCGATCAGCAGGACCAGCCCGTCGCATAGCGACAGGATCAGCGCCCCGATCAGCGGCGACAGCGCCAGCAACGGCCCGATGCCGCGCGCGCCCATCGTCCGCGCCAGGGCCGGGGCGGCCAGACCGACAAAGGCGATCAGGCCCAGCTCAGCCGAGACGCTGGCCGAGATGCAGACCGCCAGTGCCACCGCCGCGATCCGCACGGCCGAGACGTTCAGCCCCAGGCCCGCAGCCCCGTCACCGCCCAGCGACAGGACGCGCAAGGGGCGCGCCAGCAGCGCGGAACCGGCGCCGCCCAGCAGCAGAACCAGCGTCAGCATCCGCGCGCCTGACCAGTCCTGCTGCACCAGCGATCCGCCATTCCAGATCACCAGCGACAGCAGATATTGGCCCTGCGACAGGGTGACGGCGGTGGCAATCGCGCTGGCCGTCATGCCGACCAGCATCCCCGCAATCACCATCGTCACCGGCGCAAAGCCCCGCCGCGCCCCGATGGCCAGCACCAGCAGCGCGGCCAGACCCGCCCCGGACATGGCCACGGGCCAGCGGCCAAGGGTCAGCAGGCCGGGCGCAAGGATGGTCGCCAGCACCAGCGCCAGCTGCGCCCCGGCCGAGATGCCAAGCGTCGTCGGATCGGCAATCGGGTTGCGCAGCACCGCCTGCAGGATCGCGCCCGACAGGCCAAGCGCCGCCCCCGCCAGCAGCGCCACCATCCCGCGCGGCATCATGCCAAAGGCGATCAGGATTTGCGGCAGGCTCATGCCCTGCGGATCGAAGGGCAGGGTGGGCCAATTCGCGACGGGCAGCATCTGCCCTGCGGCGGCGAACCACAGCAGCAGCGCCGTCGCCGCGACAAGCGGCAGCCAGAGGCGCAGGGCGCGCGTCATGTCCATGCCATCGGCCCTGCCTCGAATGCCTCTGTCAGCAGCCGGGCGAAACGCAGCGCGGCGGGCACCGCGCCAAAGGCGTTGACATCGGGCAGCAGGTAAAGCCGTCCCCCGGCCACCGGCGGCAGCGCCCGCCACAACACGCTGCGGCGCAGCCCGTGCAAGGCGGGTGGCGGGATCTGTCCGACGATGACCAGCCGCGCCTCGTGCATGGAGGCCAGCCGTTCGAGCGGGACAGGGGCCATGAAGCTGAATGCCGTGGCCTCGTTCCAGGCATTTTGCAGGGCAAGCCGTGTCAGCGTGCTGCCAAACAGGCTGTCATGGCCGAACGCCTGCACATGCCGCGCATCGCCGATATGCACCAGCGCGACGGGCCGGTCGGAGAAGGGACGCAGGCGCCGCGCCAACTGGTCCAGTTCCGTCTGCGCCCGGTCTGCGGCGCGATCGCCTGCGGGGTCGTCCTCGACGGCCTCGGCCAGCGTGTGAAGGGCCGCGACGGCCTTGGGCAAGGGCGGCTCTTGCGGCGTATAGAAGGGCAGGTTGACCACCGGGGCCAGCGTCTGCAGCCGGGTCTGATAGCGGATGTAATAAGGCGAGGTCAGGATCAGGTCCGGGCGGGTCAGTTGCAGCAATTCGAAATTCGGCGCACCGCGCAGCCCCAGATCGACGACATCATCGGGAATGGCCGGGCTGATCGCATCTTCGCGAAAGCGGATCAATTCGCAGGCGGCCACGGGCATGTGGCCGATGGCCACCGCCGTTTCCAGCATCGCCCAGTCAATCGCCGCCAGACGCGGTTTCGCCCGCGCGGCACGGGCTTGCAGCGGAAAACCCGCCGCCAGCAGGGCGCTGGCGGCGGTCAGAAAGGCACGGCGGTCGGGCCGGAAAACGGCCCTTCTTTCTACCATTTGTAGGTGACTTTGGCGGTCAGCGTCCGCCCTTCGCCATAAAAACAGCCAAAGGCGCCGCAGGTGGCCACATAGGTCTTGTCGGTCAGGTTCGTCAGGTTCAGCGAGGCTTCGACGTTGTCATAGCTATAGGATGCACCCAGATCGACCAGCGTGACGGCGTCCAGATCGTAAAGATTGGCCTCGTCCCCGAAACGCTTGCCCAGATGGCGGATGCCGCCGCCCGCCGTGATCCCATTGCCGAAATCGCGGTTCAGCCACAGGCTGGCCAATTGCCTGGGCGCGTTCGGCATCTCATTGCCGTTATTCTCACCGGCCACGATCTCGGTATCGTTATAGGCATAGCCCGCGCGCAGATCCCAACCGGTGCCGATCTCGGCCGTGGCCTCAAGCTCCAGCCCGCGCGATTTGACCTCACCTATCTGGCGGTCGAAGGGCACGCCATCCTCGACCACGCGACGGGTCGCATTGGTTTCGCGCAGATCATAGATCGCGGCGGTGAACAGACCGTTAAAGCCCTGCGGCTGGTATTTCACGCCCAGTTCCCATTGCCGCGCCTTGGTCGGCTTCAGCTTGTTGCCATCGCCATCCGTCCCGATCTGCGGATCGAAAGAGGTCGCATAGCTGGCATAGGGCATCACCCCATTGGCAAAGACGTAGCTGAGACCCGCGCGACCGGTCGTGGCCCGGTCCACCTGATCGGCATTGGTGACGCCCGCGACGCTGTTGTAAGAGGTCCCGCTTTGTTCGGCCCGGTCATGGCGCAGCGCCAGCGAGCCGCGCCAGTTACCCGCCGTGATCTCATCCTGCGCATAGATGCCGATCTGCTCCAGCGTCAGGTCATTCGTGGCGACATACCAGGGCGTCGTCGGTAATTGACTACTATAGACCGGATTGCGCCAGTTCAGGCCGGGACCGGACAGGAAATTCGTTTCGTTATCAGCGTCATATTTGCGGATATCCAGACCGAACAGCAACTGATGGGTCACGCTGCCGGTCGTCACCTCACCCGACAGCCGGGTGTCCAGATTGATGCCCGAGGTATCCTCGGACTGGCGGGTATAGCCTTGGGCGATCTCATCGCCGATCAGGCCGCTGACATAGGTGTTGGTATAGGTCCAGTCGAGCTTCTCGTACCGAAAACCCTGGCTGAGGGTCCAGCCATTCTCAAGCTCGTGGCTGACCTCGACGCCGAAATTCGCCATCTTTCGGTCGCTGTCATCCCAGTTCGGATTGCCGGTATACAGGTCGCGCAGCCGCTCGCCCTCGCCGATCCGGGTCAGCTCATAGGGCACGCCGGTCGGCGAAATCGGGCTGTCCTTGAGGTAAGAGGCGATGACATCGAAAGTGGTGAAATCGCCCGGCTGCCAGCGCAATGCACCCGCCAGATAGCCGCGTTCATTGGTCAGCTCTTCGATCTGGGTTTCGTCGTCGCGCGCGATCCCGGTCAGGCGCCAGGCGAAACTCTCGGACTGCGCCTTGTTCATGTCGAAGAACAATTGCCCCGCGCCATTGCTGTCATAGCCCAGGCCGACCTCGCCAAAGTCGTAATCCTGCGCGCGTTTCTGAACCTGATTGATGATGCCCGCCGGGCTGCCCGCACCGTAAAGCGATGAATTCGGTCCTTTCAGCACCTCGATCTGCTGCAGCCCGTAAGTTTCAAACGCCGGAGAGCCCAGATAGCGCAATTGCCGCAACCCGTTCACATATTGCGCATCGTCGGCGGCAAAGCCGCGAATGGTCGGGCTGTCGAACCGCGGATCGGTGCCAAAGGGCTCACCCAGAACGCCAGAGGTATAGGACAGCGCCTGACCCAGGGTCTGGGCGCCCTGATCCTCGATCTGCTGGGTGGTCACGACGGACACGGATTGCTGCATCTCGGCCACCGGCGTGTCCGATTTCGTCGCGGACTGACTGTAATCGCCGACATAGCCGTCAGGCTGGACGCTGACATCAGTCGTGGCCGTCAGGGTGATCGGGTCCAGAAGATAGGGGTCATCCGCCTCTTGCGCATTGGCCGAAGCGATGGAGAGAAGGCTCGCACTGGCGAGGGCGGCGGCGCGGACACTGAGAGACATGACAACCCTTATGAGCTACGGAATTCGCGGCCATCTGATTAAAACGCTCAGGATTGTCAATTGTTGACTGAAACTCTTTGGAATGCTGTGGCGGATATGTCGTTAGCGCAAACTGATGGGCTTGGGTAGGGTGAGGTCAAGGCGGGTGTCAGAAGTGCCATGAGCGCCCGGTGGTGTCTGTCCAGCGTTGCGCTACGCGGTTCGGCTTATCTGAACGGCCATCCTCGCGCGCCAGTCCTTTTGGATGGCCGTTCATCACATACGAAAGCAAAATCCCATAAGGGCGTGTTTGGAACGGGCCTGGCGCACCGGGTCTGACTCCTTGCGACTCCGTTGTGTCTGGAGTGTCAAAACCGGTGTCAGAAACGCGAAAAGCGCCCCGGAGGGAGCGCTTTTTCGTTTGCCTCCAACCACTTCAGGTGAGGTTGGCTCCGGCGGTAGGGATCGAACCTACGACCAATTGATTAACAGTCAACTGCTCTACCGCTGAGCTACGCCGGAACACGAGGCGGGATATAGCAACGTGTTTCAGGGCCGTCCAGAGGGTCCGCGAGGATTTTTTACAGAAAGGTGAACTTTGTCCCGGCCGTCAGATCGCCCTCATGCGACAGCGCGCCGATATCGGTCAGGGCGATCAGATGGGCCAGCACGTTGCGGGTTGCTGCGGGCATCATCGGCGGGGGCACCTCATAGATGCGTTGGGCAAGATCGCTGGCCGTGGCGGGGCGGTCGCGCAGGGCGGCAAGGATCTGTGCGGTGCGCTGGCGGCGATGGGCGGCCAGTTCCGCGATTCGGACGGCAGGGGTGTCGATGGCATCGCCGTGGGCGGGATAGAAGCGGTTGGCGCCAAGCTGGTCCAGACGCTCCAGCGAGCGCAGGTAGTCGGCCAGATCGCCATCCGGAGGCGAGATGATCGTCGAGGACCAGCCCATCACGATATCGCCGCAAAACACCGCGTCATTCCATTGAAAGCAGAGATGCCCGCCGGAATGGCCGGGCGTATGCAGGGCGCGAAGCTGCCATTCCTCCGTCGATACCACCTCCCCGTCGCGCAGAAGCCGGTCGGGGGTAAAGGTCAGGTCCAGCCCCTCGCCGCCGCCGACCTCGCCGCTTTGCGCCAGGCGCTGCATGCTGGGTGAGCGGCCTGACAGGGCATCGCCAAAGGCCAGGATCGGCGCGCCTGTCATACGGGCAAGCGTGGCGGCACCCGCGCTGTGATCGCGATGGGCATGAGTAATGAGGATATGGCTGATCCGCCCTTTGGCCGCCTCCTCTATCGCCATCAGATGGCCCGGATCGTCAGGGCCGGGGTCGATGACCGCGACCTGATCTTCCCCGATCAGGAAGGTATTGGTGCCCGACCCGGTGAGGGGCGAGGGGTTCGGCGCCAGGATAAGGCGCGGCTCTTTCACATCGGCAATCATGGCGATAGCCTAGCGCAGAACAGGCGGGTGTCCATGGCGAACCAGAGCGAAACAGGCTGGCTGAAACGATTTGTGCCGCGCGGCATCTATGGCCGGGCCGCGCTGATCCTGTTTCTGCCGGTGGTGGTGGTGACGCTGGTGGTCAGCGTCATGTTCCTGCAGCGCCATTTCGACGGCGTGACGCGGCAGATGACCGCCAGCATGGCCCGCGAACTGACCTATGTATCGCAGCAGATGAACATGGCGGCGAATTCGCCCGCATCGCTGCTGACCGGGCAATCCATCGGCGCGCCCCTGGGGCTGTCGGTCTATGTTCCGGCGATCAGCCCCCGGCATGACCGGCGCATGTTCTATGACTTCTCGGGTCGTGCGGTCATTCAGGAATTGCGCGATACGGTGCCGAATATTCAGGGCATCGACCTGGCCACGAATGACAAGCGCGTTGCGGTGCGGATGAAGGGCCGCAACGGGGCCTATACGATTGCCTTCGACCGCCGCCGGGTCAGCGCCTCGAACCCGCATCAGCTTCTGGTGCTGATGATGTTCACCTCGCTGCTGATGACCGGGATCGCGACCATCTTCCTGCGCAACCAGCTGCGTCCGATCCGGCGTCTGGCGCAGGCGGCCGAGGAATATGGCAAGGGCCGGATGGTCCCCTATCGCCCCTCGGGCGCGACCGAGGTGCGCAGCGCGGGCACGGCTTTTCTGGACATGCGCAACCGGCTGGAGCGGCAGAATGACCAGCGCAAGCTGATGATTTCGGGGATCAGCCATGATCTGCGCACGCCGCTGACGCGGATGCGGCTGGCGGTGTCGATGATGTCGCAGGATGCGCCGCCCGATGACGAGGATATCGCCGCCATGGAAAGCGATATCGCAGAGATGAACCGGATGGTGGACGCGTTTCTGGATTATACCCGCGATGAGGCGCTGGAGGACGCGGCAGAGCCGACCCACGTGAAAGAGTTCCTGTCCTGCATCGTCGCGGATGCCGCGCGTGCGGGTCGCGATGTCGAATTGCTGCGGGTCGAAGGCGATGCCGAGGGGCTGGCGACGTTCAGGCCCGACATGCTGCGCCGGGCGATCGACAACCTGATCGGCAATGCCGCGCGCTATGGCACCAAGGTTCAGGTCGATGCCGCCCTTGGACCGCGCAGCCTGCGCATCGGGATCGAGGATGACGGGCCCGGCATCGCGCAGGAAAGTCACGAGATGGTCATGCGGCCCTTTACCCGGCTGGATACCGCGCGCAGCCGGAATGGCGGGCAGGGGGCCGGTGCCGGGCTTGGTCTTGCCATTGCTGCCGATGTGGCGCGCGGGCATGGCGGTCAGCTGCGTCTTGGCCGGGGAAGCCGCCTTGGCGGGTTGCGGGCTGAGATCGTGATTCCCCGCTAGGCAATGCCGCCTGTCCACCACAATAGATTGAGGCGAAATTTCTTTCCCGGGAAATATATCGTATTCTCGCTGTCATATTGAACGAAGGGGACAGCCGCCCTAAATTGGCCAGAAGCAGGGGCTGCAAGCCGCCATCATGGGGCTGCGGCTTCGGGCAGGAAAGGATACAAAGAATGAACGAATTTGCTTCACAGACCTATCCGGTGCTGCCGCTGCGCGACATCGTGGTGTTTCCCCACATGATCGTGCCGCTGTTCGTGGGCCGGGACAAATCGGTCCGCGCACTGGAAAGCGTGATGGAGTCCGACAGCCCGATCCTTCTGGCCGCACAGAAGGACGCATCCGTCGATGAGCCGACCGAAGACGGGATCTACCGCACCGGTGTTCTGGCCAATGTGCTGCAATTGCTGAAACTTCCCGATGGCACCGTAAAGGTGCTGGTCGAGGGGCGCGAGCGGGTGCAGATCACCGAATTTGTGCCGAACGAAGACCATTTCGAAGCTGCCGCCATCGTGCTGGCGGAAACCGATGGCGATGACGCGACCGTCACCGCCCTTGTGCGCACCGTCGCCGATGAGTTCGAGCGTTACGTCAAGGTCCGCAAGAACATCCCCGAAGAGGTCGTGACCGCCGTAGCCGAAGCCAAGGTGCCCGGCAAGCTGGCCGATCTGGTCTCGGGCCATATGGGGATCGAGCTGGATCACAAGCAGGATCTGCTGGACACGCTGGACGTGGCGGAGCGGCTTGAGAAGGTCTATTCGCATATGCAGGGCGAAATGTCGGTTCTGCAGGTCGAGAAGAAGATCAAATCCCGCGTCAAGACCCAGATGGAGAAGACGCAGCGCGAATACTATCTGAATGAGCAGATGAAGGCCATTCAGAAGGAATTGGGCGATGGTGAGGACGGTCAGAACGAGATCGCCGAGCTTGAGGAAAAGATCGCCAAGACCAAATTCAGCAAGGAAGCGCGCGACAAGGCGGAATCCGAGCTGAAAAAGCTGAAGTCGATGTCGCCGATGTCGGCCGAAGCGACGGTCAGCCGCAACTATCTGGATTGGCTTCTGGCGCTGCCATGGGGCGTGAAGTCGCGCACCCGCAAGGATCTTGGCCGCGCGGAAGAGGTTCTGAATGCCGATCACTATGGCCTTGAGAAGGTCAAGGAACGGATCGTCGAATATCTGGCCGTGCAGTCGCGCAGTCAGAAGCTGAAAGGTCCGATCCTGACGCTGGTCGGGCCTCCGGGTGTGGGAAAAACCTCGCTTGGCCGGTCGATTGCGAAGGCGACGGGCCGCGAATTCATCCGCATCAGCCTGGGCGGCGTTCGTGACGAATCGGAAATCCGCGGTCACCGCCGGACCTATATCGGTTCGATGCCCGGCAAGATCATTCAGGCGCTGAAAAAGGCCAAGACGACCAACCCGCTGATCATGCTGGATGAGATCGACAAGATGGGTCAGGATTTCCGCGGCGATCCTGCCAGCGCGATGCTGGAGGTGCTGGACCCCGAACAGAACTCGACCTTCGTGGACCACTATCTTGAGGTGGAATACGATCTGTCGAATGTCATGTTCGTGACCACGGCCAACAGCTATAACATGCCCGGCCCGCTTCTTGACCGGATGGAGATCATCCCGCTTTCTGGCTATACCGAAGATGAAAAGCGCGAGATTGCCCGTCAGCACCTGCTGTCCAAGCAGATCAAGGCCAATGGCCTGCGCAAGGGCGAATTCGAGGTGACCGATGACGCGCTGACCCATGTGATCCGCTACTATACCCGCGAGGCGGGCGTGCGGTCGCTGGAGCGTGAAATCGCGAAACTGGCCCGGAAAGCCGTGACCGAGATCCTGAAAGGTCAGGTCAAATCGGTGACGGTGGATGCCGCAAAGGCCGAGGAATATCTTGGCGTGCGCCGTCACCGCTATGGTCTGGCCGAGAAAGAGGATCAGGTCGGTGTCGTCACCGGTCTGGCCTGGACCTCGGTCGGGGGCGACCTGCTGCAGATCGAGGCGTTGAAACTGCCGGGCAAGGGTCGCATGAAAACGACCGGCAAGCTGGGCGATGTGATGAAGGAATCGATCGACGCGGCGGCCAGCTTCGTCCGCTCGGTCGCGCCGGAAATCGGGGTGAAGCCGCCGGAATTCGAGCGGCGCGACATCCACGTCCACGTGCCCGAAGGCGCGACGCCCAAGGACGGCCCCTCGGCCGGTCTGGCGATGGTGACCTCGGTCGTGTCGGTCATGACGGGCATCCCGGTTCGCAAGGATGTCGCGATGACCGGCGAGGTGACCTTGCGTGGCAACGCGCTGGCCATCGGCGGCTTGAAGGAAAAGCTGCTGGCGGCGCTGCGTGGCGGCATTAAGACCGTGCTGATCCCGGCCGATAATGAAAAGGATCTGGCCGAGATCCCGGATAATGTGAAAACCGGTCTGACGATCATCCCGGTCAGCAATGTCCGCGAGGTGCTGAAGCACGCGCTGGTCCGCATGCCCGAGCCTGTCGAGTGGGATGAGGCGGCCGAAGAGGCCGCCGAAGCCGCCCGTCTGGACGCCCGCAAAGGCGGCTCTGGCGGAAGCGCCGTCGCCCACTAACCTGCACGAATAAATAAATACTAAGGTCGGATCGTCCCCTCGATCCGGCCTTTTTCGTTCTTCCGTCTTTGCATTTTAATTGACGTAACGTAAGCTATCAGACACGAAAGGACTTTTTTTCATATTTTGGAGATAGATCGTTATGATAAAGCGTTCCGATCTCGATGGTGGACGATCAGACGCGAAACCCCCTGACAGGCACGCTCCACAACCGGCGAAAGTCGTTCAGAAACGGGATTTCGTCGATCGTGTTCTGTCAGCGAGTGGCGCGAAAAAGGCAGAGGCTCGCCCGGTGATCGAGGCGACCCTTGATCAATTGGGACGTGCGCTGGCAGAGGGAGAGACGCTTGCCGTCCCGCCCCTGGGGCGTGCGCGCGTGACACTGGAAAAGGATTCGCGCGGGGGGGAAGTCATCACCTTGCGGCTTCGTCGCAAGCCTCCGCGCGACTGAACAAGGATTTCACAGCACCAAGCCTATTGCAGACGGTAAATCTTGCTGCTACATGCTTCGCCCACGGGTGATTAGCTCAGTGGTAGAGCGCTTCGTTCACATCGAAGATGTCAGCGGTTCAAATCCGTTATCACCCACCATCATTCTGCGGGTCAGAAGCCCGTCCGGGTCGCCCATCGGCGACCCTTTTCATTTGGATCAGCGCCATGCCGAGGACCACCGATATTCCCGATCTTTACCTGCTGCGACATGGTGAAACCGAATGGAACGCGGCGGGCAGAATGCAGGGTCGGCTGGATTCGCCTCTGACCGAAAAGGGGCGGGCGCAGGCCATGCGGATGGCGGAACTGATCCGCGATATGCCGGGGCAAAGGTTCTGCAGCCCGCAGGGGCGGGCCGTGGAAACCGCGCGCATCGTCTTTGGCGATGACGATTTCATCACCGATCCGCGTCTGGCGGAAATTGACATCGGCCAGTTCACCGGCCACCTGATCGCCGATCTGCGCGCCGTCCATCCCGATATATTTGCTGATGACCGGCTGGGCTGGTATGACCGCGCCCCGGGCGGAGAGCATCTGGCGGGTCTGGAACGGCGTGTCGCGCCATTTCTGGCCAGTCTGCAGGGGCCGGCCATCGTCGTCACCCACGGCATTACCTTGCGCATGCTGCGTCTTCTGGCCATGTCGCGCCCCTCGTCGCGTTTCGAAGAGCTTCCCAGTGAGCAGGGCGCCGTCCATGTCATCCGCAAGGGGCAGCACGAGATCTGGCGCCCCTGAATAAAATCGCGCGACCCTCTGGCGCTGCCCGGAAACTGGCGATAAGAGAGGCGCGGGCGGGCGGTTAGCTCAGTTGGTAGAGCGCTTCGTTTACACCGAAGATGTCGGGGGTTCGAGTCCCTCACCGCCCACCATGATCCCCCATCTTTGCCCGATTTTCGACGCGCACGCACTTTACCGAAGGCCGGGCATCACCGCGCCTTTCCCAGGAAATATGGCCGCCGACCCGCCATCCGCGTTTCAGCGGCGGTCCGAGGGCGCCGGCGGCACCGGCTGCGTCACCAGATATTTCTTGCGCTTTTCGTAGAAGGCATTCCCGCCTGCGACCAGAACGTAATGCATGTTCTTGTAGGGGAAGGTGTAGCCATAGGTGTGGAAGAATTTCGCGTTCTGCACCAGCGGATGACGCTCGCCGCGCAGCACGGCGCTTGCGGCCTCTTGCACATCGGGCAGCGCGGGAGAGTTCATCTTGCGGGTCATCACGCCGGGCGCGAACTGGTTCTTCTGGCTGACGACGCCGCAGACAGTATTGGGATATTTCTCGGATTCGACGCGGTTCATCACCACGCTGCCAACGGCGACCATGCCATCGCGGCTGGACCGGTTCGCCTCGAAATAGATGGCGCGCATCATGCAGTTCATGTCATCGCGCGAGGTGCCCCGGCTTTCAGGCGCACCGCCGCCTCCGCCGCAGCCTGCCAGCGCCAGAAGTGCCACGGAAATCACCGCGGCATGCCGCGTCTTCGTTTTCAGGATTTTCATCAGCTTGTTTTTTGTTGTCACTGCCCGTTGGCGCGATCTTGGCGCGAAAGGGCATTCTCTTCAAGCTTTTCGATACGCCTCTGGTGACGCGGCGCCGTTGCGCCGATCACGGGCGCGGGCCGAAAAGGAGAAAGACCGCCTTGCGGCGGCCTTGATCTTTGACCGGATGTCAGCGCCGCGTTTGCAGCAGGCCCATGATCTCTTTGGTCTTTTCAAGGATCGGGGTCGCCACGGCCGCCGCGCGGTCCGAGCCGTCGGCCAGAATGCGGTCGATCTCTGCCGGGTCGGACATGAATTCGCTCATCCGGCGGGTGATGGGTTCCAGCGTGGTCACGGCGACCTCTGCCAGCGCAGGCTTGAAAGCGCCAAAGCCTTGACCCTCGAAGCGGGTCAGAACCTGATCCGGGCTCTCATCCGACAGGGCGGCATAGATATTCACCAGATTGCGGGCCTCGGGGCGGTCCTTCAGGCCCTCCATGCTGCCCGGAAGCGGGTCGGCATCGGTGCGGGCCTTGCGGATCTTCTGGGCGATGGCGTCGGCATCGTCGGTCAGGTTGATGCGGCTGGCATCCGAAGGGTCGGATTTCGACATTTTCTTCGACCCGTCCCGCAGCGACATGACGCGGGTGGCGACGCCTTCGATCAGCGGTTCGGTGATCGGGAAATGCTGAACGCCGTAATCATGGTTGAACTTGGCCGCGATGTCGCGGGTCAGTTCCAGATGCTGTTTCTGATCCTCGCCCACCGGGACGGCCGTCGCCTGATAGGTCAGGATGTCGGCGGCCATCAGCGCCGGATAGGCCAGCAGGCCGAGGCTGGCATTTTCGCTGTTCTTGCCGGCCTTGTCCTTGAACTGCGTCATCCGGTACATCCAGCCGACGCGGGCCACGGTGTTGAACAGCCACGCCATTTCGGCATGGGCGCTGACCTGGCTTTGGTTGAACAGGATCGAGCGTGCCGGATCGACGCCCGCCGCCAGAAAGGCCGCCGCCGCCTCGCGCGTGCGCTGCGGCAGGACCTGCGGATCCTGCCAGACGGTGATCGCATGCAGGTCGACGATGCAATAGATCGTCTCGGCCTCGCCCCCCTGCAGGGCGGCGAAACGCTTCAGCGCGCCCAGGTAATTGCCCAGCGTCAATCCGCCCGAGGGCTGGATTCCCGAAAAGATACGCGGGGTAAAGCGGCTATTTGTCGTCTCGCTCATGTCAGGCCTGCTTGGATTTTCCCTGGGCTTGGCTTAGCTGCTGCCTGCAACGACCGCAACCGTGAAGGAAACCAGATGCGTCATCAGGTGAATGAGTCTCCGATCAATCCGCTGCCGATGACGGTCTGGATGCTGGCCCTGCCGATCATCGCCAGCGAGATCGTCTTTGCGCTTGGCAAGGCGGGGGTGATCGGAGGCGCGCAAGGGGTGGGCCTGCGGCTGACCGCGCTGCAATTCACCGCCTTCGCGCCCGAGATGATCCAGCGCATGTGGCAGGTGGGCGTGGTGGACTGGTCGCAGCTTTACCGGCTGCTGAGCTTCAGCTTCATCCATGTCAGCTTTACCCATGCGGCCTTTGTCGTGGCCTTTACGCTGGCCCTTGGCAATATGGTGGCGCGTGAATTCCGGCCCTGGGCGGTGATCGCGCTGTTCTTCGGCTCGGCGATTGGCGGGGCGATCATCTATACGGTCATCATCTCGGCCCTTGGGCTGCGGACGGAACCGCTGATCGGCGGCTATCCGGCGGTCTACGGGCTTGTGGGGGCGTTTACCTTTCTTCTGTGGGCGCGGTTGGCTGCGGCCAATGCCAACCGGAGGCGCGCCTTTACCCTGATCGGGATGCTGCTGCTGTTCCAACTGGTCTTCGGGCTGGTTTTTGGCGGCGCCGGTCTTAGCTGGATCGCGGAAGTCGCCGGGTTCTTTTGCGGCTTCGGGCTTAGCTTTCTGCTGGTCGATGGCGGGATTCAGCGCGCGCTGCGCCATATTCGTCAGCGCTGACAGGCGGGGCGCGTTCAGCCCCGCTTGACCGCTGATTTCAGCTCTGACAGGCGGGCGGCGCCGGTGACAAAGCATAGCGAGAAATAGATCGCCGCCCCGCCAAAGACCAGAATGGCAAGGCCGGGAATGCGGCCGATGCCGCTGGAGGCCAGCCAGGTTTTCATGGCCCAAAGCGCTGCGGCCATCAGCGCGGATGACAGGATGATCCGGGGGATGGCGCGGCGCAGGCGGGCATCGGCCTGCGCTGCCTGACCCATCTTGCGGGTGCCCCACCACAGCTGCAGCACCATGACCCAGGCGGCGATGGTGGTGCCAAGCGCCGCTGCCAGAAAACCGATGAAGGGCATCAGCCCGAAGGCCGCAACCGCATTGACCACCATGGACATGACCGCGAAACGGAAGGGGGTCCTGGTATCCTCGCGCGCGAAGTAAAGCGGTTGCAGGATCTTTTGCAGCACGAAGGCCGGCAGCCCAAGCGCATAGACCACCAGCGCCCGAGAGGTCATGATCGTGTCATGCGGCGTGAACTGGCCGCGCTCGAACAGGGTCGAGACCATGGGCTGCGCAATGACCGCAATGGCAAAGGCGGCGGGCAGGGTCAGGAACAGGCCGAATTCCGTGGCGCGGTTATAGGCCGACTGACCGCCCGCGTGATCCTCGGCCCGCAGCCTTCGGGCCAGTTCGGGCAGCAGCACCACCGCGACGGCGGCGCCGACCACGCCAAGGGGCAACTGGTACAGCCGGTCGGAATAGGCCAGCCAGCCGATCGCGCCTTCGAAACGCGATCCGACCTGACGCCCGATCAGCAGGTTCAGCTGGACCACACCACCGGCAAAGGCGGCGGGCAGGGCGACGGCCAGCAGCCGTTTCATGTCCGGCGACAGGCGGGGGCGGCGCGGCACGAAGGTCCAGCCGGTGCGATGCGCGTCCCACCAGACCATGCCAAGCTGGGCGATCCCGGTGATCGGCGTGGCCCATGCCAGCGTCAGCCCCAGATCCCATCCCAGCCGGTGGCCCAGAAACATGGCGACGATGAACAGCAGGTTCAACAGCACCGGAGCCGCCGCCGCCGCCGTAAAGCGGCCATTCGCGTTCAGCACGCCCGAGACCATCGAGGCCATCGAGATCAGAAGGATATAGGGAAAGGTGATGCGCCCATATTCGACCGCCAGATCGAAGCGCTCATCGCCCACGAATCCCGACGCCATCAGCCAGACCAGAACCGGCATGAAGATCATGGCCAGCGCCGACAGGATCAGCACCACCATGAAAAGCCCTGAAAACGCCTCGGATGCGAAACGCTTTGCATCTTCGGGGTTTTCCAGCCTTTTGGAAAACATCGGCACGAAGGCGGTGTTAAAGGCGCCCTCGGCAAAGAAGCGGCGGAACATGTTGGGCAGCGACAGCGCAATCAGAAACGCCTCGGCCACGGCACCGGTGCCCAGCCATGCCGCCATCAGGATGTCGCGCACAAAGCCCGACACGCGAGAGATCAATGTCCAGATTCCCACCGACAGGAAACCCCGGACCAAACCGGATTTCATCTTATTCCGCCTCTGCCCTTTTCGCGCCGTCGGCAATGGCCTTGCGCAGCTTCTTTTCCAATGCGTCGCGCTTGGCTTCGCTGTGTAATTTCAGCCCGAACATATCCTTCACATAGAAGCTGTCCACAACCTGCGCCCCATAGGTCGCGATCACCGCGCTGACAATCTGGATATGGTTCGAGGCCAGCGTGCGGGTCAGATCGTAAAGCAGCCCCGGACGGTCGCGGGTGTCCACCTCGATGATCGTATAGATCTCGCTGCCCTCATTGTCGAAGGTGACATGGGTGGGAAAGCGGAATTCGCGATTGCGCTTCTTGGGCTTGTCGCGACGGGCAAAGGCCTCATGCGCGACGATTTCACCGGCCAGCGTCTTATGGATGGTCTGGCGCAGACGGGGCAGGCGGTCATCGTCGAAAGGGTGGCCCTCGGCATCCTGCATCCAGAACACGGCCGTCGCATAGCCATCGCGCGTGGTATAGGTGCGCGCATCGACGATATTCGCCCCCATCAGCGACAGCGCCCCCGCGAGGCGCGAGAAGATGCCCGGATGATCGGCCAGCACAAAGGCCGCACGGGTAGCGTCGCGGTCCACATCCGCGCGCAGGTCGATGCGGATTTCATCGGGGCCGATCTTGCGCAGCATTTCGGCAAAGACGGCCTGTGTCTCGGTCGGCAGACCGGGCCAGTAGCTGTCGTAATGGCGGGCGATTTCCGCGCGCAGTTCCTTGGCTTCCCATCCCTTCGCCACCAACATGTGACGCAGGCCCCGCTTGGCCTCGTTCTGCCGCTTGTCGCGGTTCAGCTCTTCCAGACCGTTTTCCAGCACCTCGGCTGTCTGTTTATGCAGGCGACGCAGCAGGTCGGCCTTCCAGTTGTTCCATGTTCCCGGCCCGACGCCGCGAATGTCGCAGACCGTCAGCACCAGCAGCATGTCCAGACGCCTGCGGGTTTTCACCACCTTGGCGAATTCCTTCAGCGTGCGCGGGTCCGAGATATCGCGTTTCTGCGCCATGTCGGACATGACAAGGTGATTGCGCACCAGCCATTCGACGGTGTCGATATCGTCTTGCGGAAAGCCAAAGCGCGTGGCCACGCGCCGCGCCAGACGTGCCCCAAGGATCGAGTGGTCTTCGGGGCGCCCCTTGCCGATATCATGCAGCAGCGTGGCCAGATACAGCACACGCCGGTTGACCCCGGCCTTCATGATCTCATGCGAGATCGGCAGATCGTCGGGATGTTCGCCACGTTCGATTTCCGCCAGCGCGGCGACGCATTGGATGGAATGTTCGTCCACGGTGTAGTGGTGATAGACGTTGAACTGCATCATCGCCACGACGGGTTCGAATTCGGGGATGAAGGCGCCCAGTACGTCCAATTCGTTCATCCGCCGCAGGCCGCGTTCGGGATTGCCGTGTTTCAGCAGCAGATCCATGAAGATCCGGATGGCTTCGGGATCTGCGCGCAGTTGATCGTCGATCAGATCCAGATTCGAGGCGACCAGCCGCATGGCATCGGGATGGATCAGGATGCCGGTGCGCAGCGCCTCTTCGAAGAGGCGCAGGATGTTCAGCGGATCCTTGAGGAATTCGTTTTCATTCACGATGGCCAGACGGCCATGCAGATCGTAAAAACCCGGCTTCATCTTGCGGCGACGGCGGAAGAGGCGACCCAGAAAGGGCGCGCTGCGCACATGGCTTGCTTCCAGCTGTGTCAGAAAGACCCGCGTCAGCTCTCCCACCCGGGTGGCATGACGGAAATAGGTCTGCATGAAATGCTCGACCCCGCGCCGGCCTGCGGCATCGCGATAGCCCATGCGGCGGGCGACCTCGACCTGCATGTCAAAGGACAGCACTTCCAGCGGCCGGCCCGCGATCAGATGCAGGTGACAGCGCACCGCCCAGAGGAAATCCTCGGCCTGCCAGAAGGCGCGATGTTCCTCGCGGGTAAAGACGCCCAGATCGACCAGTTCGACGGCGCGATCAACGCGGTGGATATATTTGGCGATCCAGTACAGCGTTTGCAGGTCGCGCAGACCGCCCTTGCCCTCTTTGACATTCGGCTCCAGCACGTAGCGCTGGCCGCCCTGACGCTGATGGCGGGCGGAACGCTCTTCCAGCTTGGCCTCGATGAATTCGGGCACGGTTTTCGAAAAAAGCTCGGCCCACAGCCTTTCGCGCAATTCCTCGGCCAGCGGGGCATGCCCGGTGACAAGGCGATGTTCGACCAGCGAGGTGCGGATCGTCATATCGGCTTCGCCCAGACGCAGGCAATCATCGACGCTGCGGATGGAATGACCGATCTTCAGCTTCAGATCCCACAGCATATACAGCATGGATTCGACCACGCTTTCCGCCCAGGGCGTGATCTTCCAGGGGGTGAGAAACAGCAGATCGACATCCGAGGCGGGGGCCATCTCGGCCCGGCCATAGCCCCCGACGGCCAGAACCGCCAGTCGGTCATTGTCGGACTGGATTTGCAGCGGATGCAGATAGGTGATCGCGACATGATGGATGGCGGTCACGATGCTGTCGGTCAGGGTGGCGATTGCGCGGACGGTTTCGCGGGCGGCGCGTGGATGGCCGGAAAAGCCTGCCTCGATATCGGCCATCGCCGTCTGCCTGGCGGCGGACAGCAGGGCCACGGTCTTGGCGCGAATGTCGCGGGGCTCTGTCAGCCCGGCCAGCGCCTCATCCATGCTTGGCAGGAAGGTCTGCGGATCAAATACGGCATGCGCCCCGGGCAAGGCCGGGGCGCTTTGAACCGAATTGTCATTCGACGGATCGGGCAAGATCAGAAACCAGCCCGACCAAATCCGCGCGGTGCGGGATCAAGAATGACCAGCTGATTGCCGCGGATCGTGGCCACGGCCATGGCGCGCTGCGAGGTGCCGTCAGGACGCAGCCGGAAGATGCCATTCACCCCGGCAAAGCCAGAGCGCTGCGTCAGCCCGACGGTGGTCAGCGCATTCCGCTTGCCCGCGCGGACCTGCGCGGCAATGGCGGCGACGCCATCATAGGCAAGGCCCGCCAGTTCATGCGGCTGTTCGCCATAAGCCGCGCGATAGCGGGCGTCAAAGCGCGATTTCAGCGATTGGTCGGGAATCGCGAACCAGCCGTTTTGCAGCTGCGGCATGCCCAGACGGTCGCCGGGCTGGTCCCACCGGGTCAGGCCCATGAACTGCGTCACCGGCGACGAGACACCGGCAGCGGTCAGCTTTTCGGTCAGATAGGGCAGGACGGCCTGATTATTCGCGGTCATGAAGACGGCATCGACACCGCCCGACTGCGCCGCTGCCACGATCTGCGGCGCGGCGGCATTGATGCCGCTGACCGATACGGGGTGATTGGTGCGGCCCGCAAGGCGTGCGCCATTGCGCGCGATGGCCCGTTCGATGGCGCGCCCGCCGATCTGGCCCGCGATATCATCCTCGGCCACGACATAGACATTGCGCTTGCCCTGCCGCACGCCATAGCCGACCAGCCGGTCGGCGATATCGGCAAAGCTGGTGCCCAGGATAAAGACGTTGCCGCCCGCGATCTCGGCATTGTTCGAGAAGGAGAGGACGTTGATATTGCGGTCGCGCATGGCATTGCCCACCGCGTTCGCGCCCTCGGCGAAAAGCGGGCCGATGATGATCTTGGCGCCCGCATCCGCGGCGGCATTGGCCTGTTGCACGGCGGTGGCGGTGCTGGTGCCGCTGTCATAGATGCGCAGATCGATATTGGCGCCCTGGGCATCGGCGGCGGCCATGCGGGCGGCATTCTTCAGGCTGCGCGCCAGACGCTCAAGATCGGCCGAACCGCTGCCCGCCGGGGCCAGAAGCGCGACCTGAACCGGCTGGCCGGGCTCGATCAGCTGGCCGTAATTTGTCTTGATGACGCTTTGATCGCCGTCCATCGGCTGACAGGCCGCGAGGACAAAGGCCGACAGGACTGCGGCGGCGCGGCCCATGACGCGGCGCAGACCCGAGGTCGGCCGGGTTGTGGCAGATGCAAACATATGAAACTTCCCTGCTATACACTTTGCTGTCAGCCTATGGGCAAGAGACCGGATTCGCAATCACACCACGACGCAGAAGGGGAGGGTAGATGTCCGATAAACGGCCAGAAGACGCCATGAAATCGGGTCGGCCGCCCGAAGAGCCGCCACGCCGCATCGCCGCCCATATCGAGGCGCAACAGCTTGAATCCGGCCTCTATCTGGTCGCCACGCCGATCGGGACGGCGCGCGATATCACGCTGCGGGCACTGGATGTGCTGAATTCCGCCGATCTGCTGGCCGCCGAAGATACGCGGGTCATGCGGCACCTTCTGGACATCCATGGCGTGCCGCTGCGCGGGCGCCGCATCCTGTCGCATCACGATCATAACGCGGACCGGTCCCAACCGGCGCTGATGGCGGCGCTGCAGCAGGGGGCCAGCGTGGCCTTTGCCTCGGATGCCGGAACGCCGCTGGTCTCAGACCCCGGCTTTCGCCTGGCACGAGAGGCGGCCGAGGCGGGTGTACGGATCCATGCGATCCCGGGGCCGTCGGCGCCCCTGGCCGCGCTGACCGTATCGGGGCTTCCCAGTGACCGTTTTCTGTTTGCGGGCTTCCCGCCGACTGGCAAGGGGCAACGGCAAAGCTGGCTGCGCAAATGGATGGCGGTGGATGCGACCGTGATCCTTTTCGAAAGCCCAAGGCGCGTTAATCAAACATTGGAAGAATTGTGCGAAATTGACCCGGACAGGGGTACAGTCGTGGCGCGCGAACTGACGAAGAAATTCGAAGAGGTGATTCGGGGAACAGCGCAGGAATTGTTGGATGATCCGCGGATCGCCCGGATGAAAGGTGAGGTCGTGATCCTGCTGGATCGCGCGCCACCGCGACAGGCTGATGAGGCAGCGGTGCGTGCGGCGCTGCAGGGCGCCCTGTCGCAAATGAAGGTCAAGGACGCCGCGCGTCAGGTGGCAGAGGAACTGGGTCTTCCGCGTCGCGATGTTTATCAGATCGCCCTGACCATGGGCGCGTAACGGAGAAAGAAAGACATGAACGCAACTGCCCTGGCTTTTGATTATAACCCGGTGTTGCCGGGCAGGGCTGGTTTCGGCAAGGCACCCAGAAGCAGGCAGTCGCGCGGCCGCATGGCGGATCTTTCGGGGCGTTTTGCCGAAGAAAATGTCGCGCTTCTTATGGAAAGACGCGGGTTGCGGGTTTTGCATCGACGCTGGCGCGCCACATCAGGAGAGATCGACTTGATCTGTCGGCAGGGTGAGTGTTTCGTCTTTATCGAAGTCAAGAAATCCCGGTCACATGCAGAGGCTGCGCAGCGCCTTAATCGGTCGCAGCAGGCCCGGATCTGCAATGCTGCCTTGGAATTTTGCGCGTCCCAGCCGGGCGGCATGACCTGCGAAATGCGCTTCGATGTGGCTCTGGTGGATGCGCTTGGGCGTGTCGAGCTTTTGGAAAACGCCTTCGGCGATTGTTTCGCCTGACGCTTGCATCCGGTCAAGCAGCGGGTGACAAGCAGGTGATTCCGTTCAGGAGAGACTGATGAGCCTGTATGTTGCTTTGCAAATGGACCCGATCGAAAACGTGTCGATCACCGGGGACAGCACCTTTCGGATCGGACTTGAGGCCGAGGCGAGGGGGCACCGTCTGTTCCAATATACGCCGGATAATTTGCGCTATGATGAAGGGCGGGTCATTGCGAAAGGACGGCCGATCACGCTGCGGCGTGAAGAGGGCAATCATGTCAGCTTCGGCGACTGGGCCGAGGTCGATCTCTCGGAATTCGATGTGATCTGGCTGCGGCAGGATCCGCCGTTCGACATGGCCTATGTCACCTCGACCCATCTTCTGGATCGCGTGCATCCCGATACGCTGGTGGTGAATGACCCGTTCTGGGTGCGCAACAGTCCGGAAAAGCTGATGGTGCTGGACTTCCCTGATCTGACGCCGCCCACGATGATCGCCCGCGATCCGGCGGCCTTCAGGGACTTTCGCGCCAAGCATGGAGAGATCATCGTCAAGCCGCTTTACGGCAATGGCGGGGCAGGGGTTTTCCATCTGAAGCCCGGCGATCCGAATCTCTCGTCGCTGCTAGAAACATTTGCGGGGATCAATCGCGAGCCGATGATTGCGCAGAAATATCTGTCGGCAGTGGTCGAGGGCGACAAGCGTATCATCCTTGTCGATGGCGAGCCGGTCGGTGCCATCAACCGCGTTCCGCAAAAGGGTGAAACCCGGTCCAATATGCATGTCGGTGGCCGGGCCGAGAAGGTCGGGCTGACTGAGCGCGAGCATGAGATCTGCGCTCGGCTGACCCCCGTTCTGAAGGAAAAGGGGCTGCTCTTCACCGGGATCGACGTGATTGACGGGTGGCTGACCGAAATCAACGTGACCTCTCCGACCGGCATTCAGGAATTGGAACGATTTGACGGGATAAATGCCGCAGAGGCGATTTGGGTCGCGATCGAGCGGAAACTCGCCTCGCGCTGATTGATATTTGTGAGGTGAGAATGACGATCGGCGGCGGTGAAGATCCTTTCCTGGCCGCCGATATAGATTTTTCTTGTATGCATTTATTTATCCCTGCAGTTGATAAAGCGTAACTTCTGGACATTGTTTAAATAAATAATCATTCAATATCAATAACTTGAAAAATTACCTTTCCGTCAAGGTGTGACAACTGAAAACCTGACCTCTATGGTTTGTAGGTATCCGCGCACTGGCGCGCGTCCTCAGAGACGGTTCGTCGAGCCGAGATGAGGCTGAATCATCGTATTGCGATACGGAAGGAACCCCTATGACACCTCTCAAGACCGGTTTGGCCCTTTTGGGTCTGATGACTGTTGCCCCTGCGGCATTCGCGGCGGAAGACTGCGGCGATGTGACCATTGCGGAAATGAACTGGGCCTCTGCCGGGCTGGCCGCCTGGGTGGACAAGATCATTCTTGAGGAAGGCTATGACTGCAATGTCGAACTGATCACCGGCGATACGGTGCCGACCTTCACCTCGATGAACGAAAAGGCCGAACCTGATGTTGCGCCCGAATTGTGGGTGAATGCAGTGAAGATCCCGCTGGATGCGGCTGTCGAGGAGGGGCGGATCATCATCGCCTCGGAAATCCTGTCCGATGGCGGGGTCGAGGGCTTCTGGATCCCGACGAAGCTGGCGGAAGAAAACAACATCAAGACGCTGGAAGAGGCGCTGCAGCATCCCGACCTGTTCCCGGGAGCAGAGGATGAAAGCAAGGGTGCTTTCTTCAGCTGCCCCTCGGGTTGGGCGTGCCAGATCATCACGCAAAATCAAACGCGTGCGATGGATATTGAAGGTAAAGGTTTCGAATTGATCGATCCTGGTTCAGCGGCGGGCCTTGATGGCTCGATCGCGCGCGCCTTCAACCGTGACGAGGGCTGGCTGGGCTATTACTGGGCGCCGACCGCGATTCTGGGCAAATACGAGATGACCCGCCTGGAACTGGGCGTCGATCACAACCGCGAGGCATGGGACAGCTGCACCGTGGTCAATAACTGCCCCGAGCCCGAGCTGAACGAGTGGCCGCGCTCGGACGTGTTCACCGCTGTGACCAAGGAATTTGCCGAAGCGAATGCGGTGACAATGGATTACCTGGGCAAGCGTGCCTGGTCGAATGAGACGGTGAACGCCATGCTGGCCTGGATGGGGGACAATCAGGCCACCAATGAGGATGGCGCCTATTACTTCCTGGAAAACCATCCCGAAGTCTGGGGCGAGTGGGTGTCCGAGGATGTCGCCAAGCGGGTGCAGGACGCGCTGTAAGCCCGGCTGACATGGCTGCGGCGCGTTTCGCGCGCGTCGTGGCCTTTCCCGCAACCACCGGACAGAAATGAAGAAGACAGATGGACCTTATCGATTTTCCTTCGCTTAGCCGTGGCGATCTTCGCGATATCCGCGTCACCATCGACGGCGGCTTTCGCGAATTTACCCGCGCCTATGGCGAGCCGCTGGAGAAGATGTTTCATCCGATCCAGACCCTGCTGACATTCATTGAAGATCTTCTGATCGACACGCCCTGGATCCTTGTCATGGCGGCGATGGCGCTGATTGTCTGGGGGCTTAGTCGCAGCTGGAAAATCGTTCTTGGCACCGTGATCGCGCTGTATCTGATCGGTCTGTTCGGGATGTGGGAGGATACCATGCGCACCATTGCCATGGTGGCGGTCTGTACGCTGATCGCGATCGTGGTGGGCATTCCCATTGGTATCCTGATGGCGCGCTCGGACCGGGCAAATGCGATCATCACGCCGATTCTGGACATGATGCAGACCATGCCCAGCTTCGTTTATCTGATTCCGGTCGTGATGATCTTTGGCCTTGGCAAGGTGCCGGGTGTGATCGCCGTGGTGATCTATGCGATCCCGCCGATCATCCGGCTCACCAATCTGGGCATCAGGCAGGTGCCCAAGGATGTGTTGGAGGCGGCCGATGCCTTTGGCTCTTCGGCCATGCAGAAGCTGAAGGATGTGCAATTGCCGCTGGCCCTGCCGACCATCATGGCGGGGGTGAACCAGACCATCATGATGAGCCTTGCCATGGTTGTGGTGGCCTCGATGATCGGGGTGCGCGGCCTTGGCCAGCCGGTTCTGCAGGCGATCAACAACCAGTATTTCACCCTTGGCGTCATGAATGGTCTGGCCATCGTGGCCATCGCGATCATCTTCGACCGCTCGACCCAGGCCTATGGCAAGCGGCTGCAAAAGCATCTGGAGGCCGTCCATGGCTGAGGCAATTCACGACATCGACATTCGCGGGCTTTACAAGATTTTCGGCCCGAACGGCGCGGCCCATGTCGCCGACGTCAAGGCCGGGATGACCAAGGATGAGCTGAAAGAGAAATACGATCACGTTCTGGGGCTGGATGATATCAACCTGACCATCCCTGCAGGTCGCATTCAGGTGGTGATGGGGCTTTCGGGGTCGGGCAAATCGACGCTGATCCGCCATATCAATCGCCTGATCGAGCCGACTGTGGGTGAAATCATGTTCGACGGTCAGGACGTTGTGCGGATGTCGCAGCAGCAGTTGCGGGATTTCCGGCGTCAGAAAACCGCGATGGTGTTTCAGAAATTCGCCCTTTTCCCGCATCGCACGGTGATGGAAAACACCACCTACGGGCTGAATATTCGTGGCGTCAGCAGCAATCAGGCCAAGGAACGCGCCCGCTACTGGATCGAACGCGTCGGGCTGAAAGGGTTCGAGGAAAGCTATCCCAACCAGCTTTCGGGCGGTATGCAGCAGCGCGTGGGCCTTGCCCGCGCATTGACCAACGATGCCGAGATCCTGCTGATGGATGAGGCGTTCTCGGCGCTGGACCCGCTGATCCGCATGGATATGCAATCGGTGCTGCTGGATCTGCAGGAAGAACTGCGCAAGACGATCATCTTCATCACCCATGATCTGGACGAGGCGCTGCGTCTGGGCGACCGTATCGCGATCCTGCGGGCGGGCAGGATCGTGCAGGAAGGCACCGGCGAACAGATCGTGCTGCGTCCCAAGGATGATTACATCGCCGATTTCGTCCGAGAGGTCAGCCGTGGTAAGGTCTTGAAAGTGGGCACCATCACCCGCCGCGGCGTGACGGTGGAATCGCCGGTCACGCTGCCCGCCGATGTCATTCTGGAAGAGGCCGCGCGGACCATGACCAATGCCGAATATGGCCGCGCCAATGTCGCGGACGCATCGGGCAAGGTCATTGGCAGCGTGACGCTGGCCAAGGTGGTGGCCGAAATGATCGCGCCGGATGACAGCGACGACAGTTTGTCCCAGACCGATCAGGCGCTGAGCGCCTGATCCTGAAAGCTTACCCGATCGGGTAGCCGTAGCTTTGCAGGAACTGCCACATATCGCGGTTCAGCGTGGACAGCGTCTGCAGGTCCTGGTCCAGCTTGGCCAGTTCCTTTTCGCCCAGGTTCTGCTTGCGGCCCATATGGATCCGGTCCCGGCGATCCGCGATCCGCATCAGGATCGTCGAGACCGAGCCGTCCTCCTCGAATGACCAGATGCTGTGGTTATAGCGGTTTCGTACCGATTGCAGCCGGGTCAGGCGTGACGTCAGGTCCAGCAGCTCGGTCTGCTGATCGCCTGCGGGCAGGCTCAGCTTTGCCAGCCTTTCGACAAGCTCGATCCGGGTGCGGGTCGCGGTGACCGACAGGAACACCACGACCGCCGCATCCTTGGTCATTCCCGTCAGACCCGCAAGCATGTGGATCAGCAGGCTTTCGGTATTGCTCCAGGTATAGTTGAGACGGCCCACGCGCAGCATGACCGCATCCAGATCCTGTTCAGAGGGTGCGGCAAGGCCATGCGTGGATCGCTCTGTCATAATCTGCTGGCCCGAAACCGCATCGCGGCCTCGGTCCTGTTGCGCGCGCCCAGACGCAGGCAGGCATTATGCAGATGAAGCTTGACCGTATGAACCGACAGGCCAAGCTGATCTGCGATCCGCTTGTTGGGCTGGCCGTCGGCAACCAGGCGCAGCACGTCGATCTGTCGCTGCGTCAGGCAGATATCTTCATTCGGGTCGTGCCGCATGTCGGACGCCTGTTCCGCGATCACATCGGGGCAGACATAGCTGCCACCGTGAGAGATCAGCCGGACAATGGACAGCCAGACATCCAGCCGCACATTGATCGGAAAGATGCTGATCGAGCGCGTCCGCAACGCCGGATCATTGTAACAGGCGACGCCAAAGGCGACCGAACCGAAGGCCAGACCGATCGCGACATTGTCGCCAAGCTCCAGCAGAAACTGCCGGTCCCTGTCCTGAAGATCGCGCAATGTCGGCTCATCCATGACCAGAACGGTCGGATCTCCGCCTTTTTGGCTTATCAATTTGTACATATCATTGAAAGATGACAGTACCTTTGATACTGTGTAACCAAGCTCCTGTGTTGTAGCCGTGATCAGCGACTGGGAAAAGTTACACTGATGGCCGACGAAAACGATCTCTGGCATCGTGGTTTCGGGCGCTTTGAGGGCAGTGTTTGGATTACTCAAAATAGCATTCACCTCCATCTCCGCTGTCCCTCACACACAACTAATCCGAAAAAGAATCGCAGTGCGTTTCTTTGTTCTTTAGATGTAAAATTCTGTCGAAGCCCCGTTAAAATATAACACAAACCTTCTTCGTTATTAAGATGCTTATGCTCTATTTCGGGGTTCTGCCGAAACTTTAAAACCGGCATGGCATGTCCTTTAGAAACAATACCATATAGTTTACTTTTTGTGCAGACCTAGCCAAATAGGTTAAACCGAATTTCTGGTTTGGTATGCACTTTTGCGTTGTGCTGACTAACCTATCTGCCACCGCAGCTAGTGCCATCGCGCAGCGCCATTCTAACCCTTCGTCCGGCTATGCGGGCGCCTTATCAAGGGCGTATCGTTAATCTGTGCCCAAGTGCCGGATCAAGGCCGGGCATGCGTGGCCTTGCCATGGTGGAGGCGGGCCAATCGGAAATGGGTAAGCCGCGACGGTCGTACCGTCTTCACGGTGAGCATTTGCTCGGCGGCGGTAGCGTCTTGCCTTCTCCCACCGGAACCAGGCGGCATGCGTGCTTGCGAACAGATGGCCGTTCCCGCCTGCCAACAGGAGTAAATGACATGGCTGGTAGCCGTAATATGAACCTCTTCACCTGGCCCATGGGCAAGACCAATCAGAGCCAGGATCAGGACCAGGACCAAGACCAGGATCAACATCAGCATCAGGGTCAGAAGCAGGGTCAGAAGAGCAAACAGGACCAGGATCAGGACCAGCAGCAAAGCAACACCAACACCAATTCGAACACCAATGACAGCGCGAGCACGTCGGAAACCTATGCCGCCAATGCTGCTGCCAATGGTGCGCTGAACGGTGCTGCGAATGGTGCGATGAACCTGGCGGGCAATGCTGCCAAGAATAAATCGTCCAACGAAAACGATGCGACCAACAACGCGAACAACGGCGCTGACAATGATGCTGCCAATGCCGCAAGCAATGCCGCCAGCAACGCTGCTGACAACAGCGCGTCCAATGCGGCGGACAATGCGGCCAGCAACAATGCCGACAACAACGCCGATAACGATGCCAATAACACGGCCAACAACACCGCGAACAACGACACCGACGTCTCGACCAATGTCGATACCGATGTGTCGACCTCGGTGAATGTCGACCTGGGCATCGACGGCTGGCAGCCGACCGATAACGACTATGCCGATATCGATCTGGACAATGCCTATGGCACGATGGGCGATATGCTGGTCAATCGCGACGGCGATATCGGGATCGGGACGCGCGATCTTGATATCGACAACGTGCTGAACAACTCTCTGAACGGCAACAACAACACGGCCGTCGTTCAGGCGAATGCGTGGAATCTGGATGATCAGGACACGCTGGAGAACCCCAATGTCTCGAACGATGGGCCGTTCAACCAGAATGGCAGCGTGAGTGGCGGCCATGCCACGGCCGAAAAGGGCATTGATGCCGGTGGCCAGGGCGGCAGCGGCGGTGGCGGCTCTAACGCTGATGGCGGCGGCGGACATGCCGATGCCAATGGCGGTGACGCAAGCGCCTATGGCAGCAGCGCCGACAGCGGCAGCGCTGGCGGGACGAAGGCCATGGCCGGTGACGGCGAAGGCGGCATTGCTGCCGGGATCGGTGTCGGCGCGGGTCTGGGCGGTTCGGCTGACGGTGGTGACGCCGCCGGTCTGTCTGCTGGTATTGGCGCGGGTCTTGGTGGCGATGCCACCGGTGGCAACGCCCATGCGGGCGGCAAGGCCGGTGCCATGGGTCATGGCGATGGCGGCAACGGCGCCGGTGCCGGTAATGGCGGCGACGGTGGCGACGGCGGCGGCACGGGTTCGGCCGATGGCGGCATGTCCGGTGCGCTTGGTCTTGGCGGCCTGCTGGGCGCCGGGGTGAACAACGATAGCGGCAATGGTGGCACGTCGGGCGCAGGTGGTCCGGGCGGTGCTGGCGCCGATGGCGGTGACGGTGGCGATGGTGCCATGGGGACCGGCCTTGGTGCGGCCCTTGCTGCGGCGGCCAGCATGGCCGGTGACGCAACTGCTGGCAACGGCATGGGCGAGGCGTCCAGCCAAGCCTACACGAACGCCGGCGGCGGCGGCAGTGCCGATGGTACCGGCAGCGGCACCGGCAATGCGACGGGCGGTGCCGGAACGGGTGGTGCAACCGGGATGACCAGCGGTGGCGCCAGCGGGATGGCTTCGTCCACGGGCGGCACGGCCTATGGCGGTGACGGTATCAATACCGACAGCGGCTATGGCGGTGCCGGCGGTCAGGTCATGAACGGCGATGGCGGCTACGCCCATGCCGGTTCCTGGGGGTCGAATAACGGCGATGATGGCTTCGTCACCGGGACCTCGTCCGCATCTGCCGATGCCCTGCTGGAGACCACTGCCTTCAACCAGAGCATCGTGATGGGCGCCAATGTGCTGAACAACACGGTCGATATGACCGTGGTTGGTGGCAACCTCAGCTCGACCGTGATTGGCGACGACGACCTGGGTGGCTGATCGCCACCCCTGACAGGATCCTGCGCGGCGCAATCCGCGCAGGATCACCCATAAGAGGCTCGTGCCGGGTGTCTGTGCAGAAAGTGGCGGGTTAGGACGAGACTGAAATGCTTAAAATTCAAGCTGCTGAAGAGGCAATCTGGCATTTTGCCGGCATTTTCCAGATCGCGGATCAACGCGGTCGGATGTGGGTCGAATATGACCGGATCTCGGCGCATAAATCCGACATTGAGCCCAGCGAAATCATCCCTCTGGATGTGGTGACGCCGCATCCCTATGCCATTCCCGACTACATCCCCGATATTCCCTATACGCCGCCGGGCATGGTGATGGATCAGATCCCGCTGGTCTATTCGGCGTTTTATGACAATCTCTCCGGACCGCTTTATTTCACCGCGCCGCTGGAGGAAGCGCAGGCGGCCGGGCTGGTCGGGGGTGTCTCGGCGCTGCGGCTTCGGCCACCGGTCGATCCGCCCGAACTGATCGTGGAGCCGCCCGATCCGCCCGATCCGCCAGAGCCCCCGGATCCGCCCGATGCCGCGCCGACATTGCCCGCGCCCGGCTCGGTCGCGTTGATCGTCGTCAGCCAATTGTGGCTGCGCGACGATGATATCCTCGACGCGCAGAAGATCGAGGGCGGCGTGGTCAGCCTGATGCGGCTGGACGCGAAGATGATGGATCTGGCGCAGCAGTCCGATCAGCTTGGCATCGCGCTGCGCCCCGATCTGCCTGCCGATGAAATGGCCTTTCGCGACATTGCCGTGGCATTCCGGGATATGGAATTGCCCGAACAGACGATACCCGATGCGACGGTGTTCATCTGCCTTGGGACCGATCCCGAAGGCTGGTTCCTGAATGGCGAGGCCGTGACCGAGGCGCCGAAACTGGATGAGCTTTTGCCGCTTTACCGGCTTGAAAAGAAAGCCGAGGCAGAGCGTGAGGCGGAAGAACAGGCAGAGGCCAAGGCCGCCAAGATCAGCAAGGACGGCCCGACATCGGCAGGCCTGGACGGCGAGGTTATCACGGTTAATGCAGATGCGGCGCATGACCTGATTCTTGGCAACAACACCCTGGTGAATGAGGTCAGCATCAGCGCCGCCTGGATCGCGGCGCCGGTGATCGCGACCGGGCTGGGGGTCTATAGCTATAATATCGTCAGCCAGACCAATGTCTGGAGCGATCAGGACACACTCACGGGACTGTCGGCCGAGGCAAACGGGGCCGCGCCCACCACATCGCTGAACTACGCCACCTATCAGACCTTCTCGAACCCGATTGCGCCGCGTGGCGGCGATGGCGATGCGCCGCAATTCTGGGTCACGGCGACGCTGAAAGGCAGCCTGATCAATGCCAACTGGATCGACCAGTATAACCTCGTGACCGATAACGACATGGTGTCAGTCACGCTGAATGCCGCGGAAACGCTGCTGCTGATGGGCGAGAACAACAGCCTCGACAAGATCTCGCTGAATGAGCTGGGAACGCAGTTCGATGTGATCCTGATCGACGGCTATGTGATCAACCTCAATGCCGTGATCCAGAAGAACGTGATGGTGGATGACGACCGCATCATGGCCAAGGGCGGGACCGAGGTGTCGGTCAGTTCGGGTGACAATCTGCTGATGAACTCCTCGACCATCGTGCAGGCGGGCAAGCCGGTCTATAAAGAGATGACCTCGGATATGGGCAATATGATGGCCAAGGCGGGCGACGGCCCGATCGGCTTGCCACAGTCGCTGCTGAACGATCCCGCCCTGCAGGGGCTGGACGGGGTGCGGGTGCTGCACATCCAGGGCGACATGGTGTCGCTGAACATGATCCGCCAGACCAATGTGCTGGGCGATTCCGATCAGGTTCAGGTCTTTCGCGATCAACTGCTGGAGCAGGGCGGAGCGATCAAGCTGATCGCGGGATCGAACCTGCTGATGAACCAGGCGACCATCGTCGAGGCCGAATATGACGCCACCATCTATTCCGGGGGCGAGATCTATACGGATGCACTTCTGTATCAGGCCGAACTGGTGGCGACCGACGATCCGCTGGCTCCGCCCGGCACGTCCGATCTGGCCAGCGAGGCGGTGTTGTTTCTGGCCGATGGCATGCTGAGCGATGCGCCAGAAGATGCCGAATTCCGCCCGATCGGCGCGGATTCCGCGATTTCCCCCGATGCGATGGAAACGGTGCTGACATGAGCGGCAACAGAACGACCTTTCACAGCGGCGACAAGCCGGAGTTTCACTTTGACCGCTCGGATCGTCCGGGGCGCCCGCCAAGCGCGAAGCCGATGGGCACCGGGCCGACCATCGATCAACAGCCCGGTCGCATCCCGCCCGCACCCAACCTGCGGATGGCGGATAACGGGTCAAAGGCGGCCTTTCACAAGCGCGTGGCAGAGCCCGATATCTCGGGCGCGCTGCGCAGCACGATCCGGCGGCTTTGGGCCAATATTCTGGGCGTGCTGCTGTTCAGTGGCGTGGCAAATATTCTGGTGCTGGCGATCCCGGTCTATCTGTTCCAGATCTCGGACAGGGTGCTGACCAGCCGGTCAACCGATACGCTGGTCATGCTGACGGTGGTGATCGTGGGCGCGGTGCTGCTGCAGGTGACATTCGACGCGATCCGCCGGGGCATGCTGCTGCGCAGTTCGGTGGATCTGTCGGCCCGTCTGGGTGCGCCGATCCTGTCGGCTGCGGCCCGCGCCTCGCTGCAAAGCAATGGGCAGGAATATCAGACGCTTGGCGATCTGCAGCAGGTGCGCAGCTTTCTGGTCTCGGGCACCTTGCTGTCCTTTCTGGATCTGCCCTTCGCGCCGCTGTTCATTCTGGCGATCTTTCTGGTCCATCCGCATCTGGGCATGATCGTGATCACCACGGCATTGCTGCTGCTGGTCATCGCCCTGATCAACCAGCGCGCCACGGCCAAGTCATTCGCGCTGGCGAACAGGCATCTGAGCCGCGCGAACCTGCATCTGGATTCGATGTCGCGCAATTCGCAGATCATCAATGCGCTGGCCATGATCCCGGAAGCGGTCACGATCTGGGGACGCGATGCTGCCAGTTCGATGGGCGCGCAGGTGCGTGCGCAGGACCGCAACATCATGTTCGCGGGCATGTCGCGCGGCGTGCGCCTGCTGACGCAGGTGGGGCTGCTGGGCTGGGGCGCCTATCTGGCCCTGCAGGGAGAGATCACCGGCGGCATGGTCATTGCGGCCTCGATCATCGCGGGGCGCGCGCTGGCGCCCATCGAAGGTGCCATCGAGGGCTGGAACAGCGTGCTTCTGTCGCGCGCGGCCTATGGCCGGATTTCGGCGCTGCTGAAATCCTCGCCGCTGAACCAGCAGCGACTGCATCTGCCCCATCCCGAAGGGCGTCTGGATGTGGAACGGCTGCTGTTCGTGCCCAATGGCACCAAGCGTGTCGTGCTGAATTCGATCACCTTTTCGCTGCAGCCGGGCGCCTCGCTGGCGATTGTCGGCAAATCGGGTGCGGGCAAGACCACCTTGGGCAAGATGCTGGTCGGATCGGTGCTGCCGACCTCGGGCAGTGTGCGGCTGGACCTGATGGATCTGCGCAACTGGGATCAGCGGCAGTTGGGTCAGTGCATCGGCTATCTGCCGCAGGACGTTCAGCTTTTCCCCGGCACGATCAAGGACAATATCGCCCGGATGCGCCCCGATGCCCGCGATGATGAGATTTATCAGGCGGCGGTGCTGGCCGATGTCCATGACATGATCGCCAAGCTGCCCGAAGGCTATGAGACCATCGTGCAGGCCGATGGTGCGCCGCTGTCGGGCGGGCAGAAACAGCGCATCGGGCTGGCGCGGGCCTTCTTTGGCGGGCCGCGTCTGGTGGTGCTGGACGAGCCGAACTCGAATCTCGACAGCGCGGGCGACCGGGCCCTGTCGCGGGCCATGGCGCTGGCCAAGCAGGACGGCATCACCATGATCGTGGTGACCCAGAAATACGCGCTGCTGCAGGATGTCGACAACATCATGCTGCTGAAGGACGGGCAGATCGCGATGTTCGGATCCCGCGATCAGATGCTGGAACGGCTGGCGAATCGCCCGCAACCCGCAGCCCAACCGCAAGCTACGCAAGGAGACATGACCAATGGCACGGCTGAATGATCCCGACGGACTGTATGACTATGTCCCGCGCTCGGTCCGCAAGCATCTGGTCTTTGGCCTGTTGCTGCTGGTGCTGTCCTTCGGCGGTTTCGGCGCCTGGGCCTTTCGCGCGCCGCTGGCGGCGGCGGTGATGGCGCCGGGCAGTTTCGTGGCGACCGGGCGCAACAAAATCGTGCAGCATTTCGAAGGCGGCATCATCAGCGAAATTCTTGTGGGCGAGGGCGATCACGTCACCGCGGGCCAGACCCTTGTGCGCCTTGATCGCACCGCTGCCCGCGCCAATGAGCGGGAACTGGAGCTGCGGCGCGCCCGGCTGGAAGCGATCAGCGCCCGTCTGCGCGCGGAATATGAGGGCGCCGAGGCGGTCGATTTCCCCGATTTCCTGGACAGCCGCCGGGATGACCCCAGTGTCGCGGCGATCATTCTGGAACAAGAGGCAGGGTTCCGGGCGGCGCGGGACAAGCTGGCGGGCGAAATCATCCTGCTGGAAAGCAACCAGACCGCCTCGCAATCGCGGATCGGCGGGTTCGAGGGTCAGCTTTCGGCGGTGAACCGGCAGCTTGACCTGCTGCGCGAGGATCAGGCCACGCGCGAGCAGCTGTTCGCCCGTGGTCTGGTGCGTCGCAGCGAGGTGAACGCGATCTCTCGCGCCGTGGCCGATGCCGAGGGCGAGGCCGAGCGGCTGCAATCGCTGATTCTGGAAGCTCAGGAGACGGTACGAAAGGTCGCGCGCGAAATCGAACAGACCCGCACCCAGCATATGCAGACCGCGCTGGACGAGAGCCAGGGCATCAAGGCCGATCTGGACAGCGTGCGCGAACAATCGATGAAGACCAATGACGTGCTGCGCCGTTCGGATATCGACTCGCCGGTTTCGGGCACCATCGTCCGAATGTATTACCACACCGCAGGCGGGGTGATCGAGGCGGGCAAGGCGATTGTCGAGATCCTGCCGGACAATGCGCCGCTGGTCATCGAAACCCATGTCGCCCGCACCGATATCGACGATGTCGAGGTCGGGCAGCGCGCTTCGGTCCGGTTGACCTCGCTGAACCAGCGCACGACGCCGGTGCTGGAAGGGCGGCTGGTCTATGTCTCGGCAGATGCGCTGAAGACCGAGGCCGACGGGATCGCGCAGGATATCTATGTGGCGCGGATCGACCTGCCGGTATCCGAAATCGAACGTGTGCGCGGCTTCCGCCCCACCCCGGGCATGCCGGCCGAGGTGATGATCGAAACCGACGCCCGCACCTTCGCGCAATATCTGGTCAAGCCGATCGAGGACAGCCTGTCGCGCGCATTCCGGGAAAACTGAGGCGTGACGCCCGTGGGCCTACTGTTTCAGCGCGATTTCCGCCCCGCGCTCATCCACTTCCCAATAAAGGCTGCGCTGTTCCTGCTGCGCAGCCTCGGCCAGCAGCGCGAAATGTACTTCGGCGGGGGAAACCGGGCGCATCGTGGCATCTTGCTGATGCGGTCCGCCCAGCCAGCTCCACAGGTCCGGATCCTGCTTGGTGCGATCCGCCTCGGCCACCAGCCGCCATCCTTCGGCGCTGTGCACCACGACCAGCCGACCGCCCCAGGGCAGCGCGGTTTCCAGACACATCAGCGCCAGGATCACCATGCGCACCTCGGCCCGCGAAAAATCGCCTTCGGCGTCGATCTCGATATTCAGGCGCGATTGCGCCGCCAGACCGGAGGCCAGGTTTCCCAACTCGGCCCGTCCGACCCGCTGGCCGCCCTGCGCCTGCCCAAAGGCGATGCGGAAGGCCTGAATCCGGTTACGCGCGGCAGCGACAGATTCGGCGATCAGCCGCAGTTCCGGGCTTTCGGTGATACCGGGAAAATCGGGTGACATCTCCAGCAGTTCGACGCCATTGCCTATGGCGCCCAGAGGAGAGACCAGATCGTGACACAGTCTGGACCCCAGAAGCTGTGCCAGCTCACCAGGGATCAGGTTCGTTGTATCTTTGGCCATTCGGATCTACTTTCCCGATATTCGAGGAGTTTTGACCATGAATGAACTGCTGGAACCGGGCATGATCGTCCGCCATCCCGACGCGCCCGAATGGGGCGAAGGGCAGGTGCAATCGCGCATAGGAGAAAAAATTACTGTTAACTTCGCTGATGCCGGTAAGCGAGTTATCGATGGTCGTCGTGTTGCCCTCGAGATCGTGTGGTCGTGAGTGTGTTGAGCGGTTTTCCGCTCACATAGATGCAACTTTCAGTTGAGGATTTCAACATGTTTTTCACAAGTTGACGTATAGTAAGTATCGTTCATATTGCAATTTTATGCTGTTACAATTAGACGTTGCGACAGATCGAACGCCCTTTACCCACCGACTGAATGCGCTCTGATAATTCCTTTCTCCAAATCCGTCTGGCCGTGTCAGAGCAGGATTTGATGGCTGCTCAGAGGCTGCGTTATCGCGTCTTTGTCGAAGAGCTTGGCGGCAATGGCACGCTGGTCGATCACGAAAACCGGCTGGAACGCGATGAATTCGATCCCATCGTCGATCACCTCTGCCTGATCGACACGCGCCGCTCGGCTGCGGAACTGGATCATGTGGTCGGCGTCTATCGCCTGCTGCCGGGCGACCGCGCCGCCAGCTTTGGCCGCTTCTATTGCGACAGCGAATATGACCTGACGCCGCTGCGCAAGACCGACCGCAAGGTGCTGGAACTGGGCCGCTCCTGCGTCGATCCCGAGTTTCGTGGCGGCTCGGCGATGTTCCTCTTGTGGAACGCGCTGGCCGATTACGTGCTGGACCACGGGATCGAGATCCTGTTCGGCGTGGCCAGCTTTCACGGCACGGATCCCGCGATGCTGGCACCTTCGCTCAGCTGGCTGCACCACAATGCCCTGGCGCCGCAGGACCTGCGCCCGGTCGCGCGGCCGGACGGGTTTCAGAGCATGGACCTGATTGCGCCCGACCAATTGGACCGGCGCGAGGCGATGGTCGGAATGCCCGCCCTGATCAAGGCCTATCTGCGCCTTGGCGGCTTGGTCGGGCAGGGCGCCTATATCGACCGGGAATTCAATACGACCGATGTTTTTTTGATCATGGATACCAAGGCCATGTCAGAAAAACATCGAAAATTCTACGAAAGCCGCTGGCAGGCGCAATGAGCGACGGGCCCGGAATCGATCCCGGTCGGGGAGAGGCAACATGGCGCGACGGCGCGGCCCCGCCCGTCTATCGACCGCAGGGGGTGCGCGACTGGCTGCGCGTGATCCGGCGCGGCCTGCCTGCGGTGCTGGTTCTGCTGATCGGCGTGATCCTGATCCTGCCCTTGCGCGGGATCGAGCGCCTGTTCTACGGCGCCCGCCGACCCTGGAGCGGACCGCATGTGCAGATCACCTGTCGGCTGACGCTGCTCTGCATGGGTATCGGCTGGCGGCGCGAGGGCGTGCCGATGAACGGGCCCGGCGCGGTTGTGGCAAACCACTCCAGCTGGCTGGATATTCTGACGATGAATGCGGCCATGCCGGTGTTTTTCGTCTCGAAATCCGAGGTCCGCAGCTGGCCCGGTATCAATATCCTGACCCGCGTCACGAACACGCATTTCGTGGTCCGCGATCCGAAACTGGCCCGCGCGCAGGCCGACGAATTCGCCCAACGGGTGCGCGCCGGTCACCGGCTGCTGTTCTTTCCCGAAGGCACGTCCAGCGACGGTCGGCGGGTTCTGCCCTTCAAGCCGACATTGTTTCAGGGGTTTCTGGACCCGGCCCTGCCGACCGGTCTGGCGATCCAGCCGCTGACGGCCACCTATCTTGCGCCGGAAGGGCAGGATCCGCGTTTTTATGGCTGGTGGGGCGATATGGACCTTGGGCCGCATCTTTTGTCGGTGCTGGCGGTGCCGAAACAGGGGCAGGTGGTGATCCGGCTTCTGGCGCCTGTTCCGGTACGCGGCCACAGCCGCAAGACGCTTGCGGCGGCCTGCGAATTGGCGGTGCGCGACGGGCATCAATCGGCTATCATGGCTGCCTGAGCCGGACTTGAAGATGCCTGATCGCCACAATATGTGGTATGATCAAATCCCGACATTGCCAAGGAATGCAGGATGAGCCGTTTCGCCGCCCCGATCGCCGAACAAATCTGGGATATGAAATACCGGATGAAGGACGCGCAGGGGCAGCCCGTGGATGCGACGGTAGAGGACAGCTGGCGCCGCGTCGCCCGCGATCTGGCTGCCGTCGAAAACGACCCCTCGCTGTGGGAAGACCGCTTCTATCACGCGCTGGAGGATTTCAGGTTCCTGCCGGCGGGCCGCATTCTGGCCGGTGCGGGGACGGGGCGAGATGTGACGCTGTTCAACTGCTTTGTCATGGGCACCATTCCCGACAATATGGGCGGCATCTTCGACATGCTGCGCGAGGCTGCGCTGACCATGCAGCAGGGCGGTGGCATCGGCTATGATTTCAGCACCATCCGTCCGAAAGGGGCCGAGGTGAAGGGCGTTGCCGCCGATGCTTCGGGGCCGCTCAGCTTCATGGATGTCTGGGATTCCATGTGCCGCACGATCATGTCCGCGGGCAGCCGCCGTGGCGCGATGATGGCCACCATGCGCTGCGATCATCCCGACATCGAGGATTTCATTGCGGCCAAACAGGACAGTGCCCGGCTGCGGATGTTCAACCTGTCGGTGCTGGTCACCGATGATTTCATGCAGGCGGTCAAGGACGATACAGGCTGGGATCTGATATTCGGCGGCAAGGTCTACCGCACCCTGCCTGCGCGCGATCTGTGGAACCGGATCATGCGCGCGACCTATGACTATGCCGAGCCGGGCGTGATCTTCATCGACCGGATCAATCAGCAGAACAACCTGTCCTATGCCGAGGTGATCTCGGCCACCAATCCCTGCGGCGAACAGCCTTTGCCGCCCTTTGGTGCCTGTCTGCTGGGCTCGGTCAATCTGGCGCGGCTGGTCAGCGATCCCTTTACGCCACAGGCGCGGCTGGATCTGGCGGCGCTGGACGATCTGGTGCGCGTGGCCATCCGGATGATGGATAATGTCGTCGATGCCAGCAAGTTTCCCCTGCCGCAGCAACTGGCCGAGGCACAGGCCAAGCGCCGCATCGGTCTGGGGGTGACGGGGCTGGCCGATGCGCTGTTGATGCTGGGGCTGCGCTATGGCGCGCCGGAGGCCGTCGATCAGACGCGGGACTGGATGAAGGCCATCGCCCGCGCCGCCTATCTGGCCAGTACCGATCTGGCGAGAGAGAAGGGCGCCTTTCCGCTGTTTGACGCCGATGCCTATCTGGCGTCGGGTTTCATGCAGCGCATGGATCAGGATGTGCGCGACGCCGTGCGCGAACATGGGATCCGCAACGCCTTGCTGACCAGCATCGCGCCCACCGGCACGATCAGCCTTTATGCCGGGAATGTCTCGTCCGGGATCGAGCCGGTTTTTGCCTTCGCCTATACCCGGAAAGTGCTGCAAAAGGACGGCAGCCGGACCGAGGAAGAGGTTGTGGATTATGCCGTCCAGATGTGGCGTGACCTCTATGGCGACGCGCCCTTGCCGGATTATTTCGTGAACGCCCAGACCCTGGCGCCGCTGGACCATGTCGCGATGCAGGCTGCCGCGCAGGACTGGGTGGACAGTTCTATCTCGAAGACCATCAACTGTCCCGAGGATATTGGCTTCGAGGAGTTCAAGGATGTGTATCTGGCGGCCTGGGATCAGGGCTGCAAGGGCTGCACCACCTATCGGCCGAATGATGTGACCGGCAGCGTGCTGTCGGTCAGCGAACAGGCCGATGCCACGCCCGAGGCCGATCAGGGGGCCGATGTTGTCTACCTGACGGAACCGCTGGACCGTCCCGGCACGCTGGACGGCGCGACCTACAAGCTGAAATGGCCGGGCAGCGAGCACGCGATCTACATCACCATCAACGATATCGTGCAGTCGGGCCACCGCCGCCCCTTCGAAATCTTCATCAATTCCAAGAATATGGAGCATTTCGCCTGGACCGTGGCGCTGACGCGCATGATCTCGGCCGTGTTCCGGCGCGGCGGGAATGTCAGCTTTGTCGTTGAAGAGTTGAAGGCCGTTTTCGATCCGCGTGGCGGGGCGTGGATGCAGGGGCGCTACGTCCCCTCGATCCTCGCGGCCATCGGCGGCGTGATCGAGCGGCATATGATCGAGACCGGTTTCCTCAGCGGCGAGGGGATGGGCCTGAAATCCGATCCGACTGCGGATGCCGTCGCGGTCGGCGAGCGCCCCCGAGGCCCGGCCTGCCCGAATTGCGGCCAATATGGCATGCAGATGGCCGAAGGCTGTATGACCTGCCCAAGCTGCGGCTATTCGAAATGCGGGTGATGCAAATGCTTCGGCAACATCGCGACATGTGAGGGTCGCAACTTTGCCATATGTAAAATATGAAGATGATTTTGGCTGGGGCGGTAGGATTCGAACCTACGGTACACGGTACCAAAAACCGTTGCCTTACCACTTGGCTACGCCCCAACTGTGGGAGGGTGTCTAGCCAACACGATCAGAGGGTGCAAGTCGAAAAATGCGAAAACTTGCGTGACCTGCGCCACCCCGATATGCGGCGCTGATGGAGCATGCTGATATCGTCATTCTGGGGGCCGGAGCGGCCGGATTGTTCTGCGCAGGTTCGGCGCTGAGGCCGGGGCGGCGGGTCGTCGTTCTGGACCACGCGACCCGGCCCGGAGAGAAGATCAGGATCTCGGGCGGGGGGCGGTGCAACTTCACGAATATGGCCACCGCGCGGGATCGGTTCCTGTCGCAGAACCCGCGATTTGCCGCCAGCGCGCTGTCACGCTATCGCCCGCAGGATTTCGTCGATCTGGTGGATCGGGCCGGGATCGCCTGGCACGAAAAAACGCAGGGGCAGCTGTTTTGCGACGGCAAGGCCACGCAGATCATCGACATGCTGCTGAACCGCATGCGCGGCGCGGATCTGCGTCTTGGCGCGCAGATCGGGGCGCTGCGCCACAGTGGTGATCGCTTTGAACTGGGCGTGGATGGTCAGATGATGACGGCGGATCGCGTGATCGTTGCCACGGGCGGCAAGTCGATTCCCAAGATGGGGGCGACGGGGCTGGCCTATGATCTGGCGCAGCAATTCGGCCTGCGTCTGGTCGAGACGCGGGCCGGGCTGGTGCCGCTGACATTCGCCGAGCAGGATCTGGCGCTGTGCCGCCCGCTGGCCGGGATCTCGGTCGAGGCGCAGATCACCCATCAGGGCGGTCGGTTCCGTGATGCGCTGCTGTTCACGCATCGCGGGCTGAGCGGACCGGTGATCCTGCAGATCTCCAGCTTCTGGCGGGCCGGAGAGTTTTTGACCATCGATCTGGCGCCGGGCCGGAATATCGCCGAGGCGCTGAAGCAGCAGCGTGGGCAGGGCGGACGGATGGCGGTGGCAACGGCGCTGTCGCATCTGCTGCCCGACCGGCTGGCGGCGGCAATCGCGGCCGAGCAGGGGCTGACCGAGGCGCGGCTGGCCGATCAGCCCAACACGCGGCTAGACGAACTGGGCGCGCGGATCAACCGCTGGCAGATCCGGCCGGTCGGCACCGAAGGCTATCGCACGGCAGAGGTCACGCTGGGCGGCATCGACACCCGCGATCTGGACGCAAAAACCATGCAGGCGCGTCAGGTGCCGGGGCTGTATTTCATCGGCGAATGCGTCGATGTGACGGGCTGGCTTGGCGGCTATAATTTCCAATGGGCCTGGGCATCGGCGGATGCGGCGGGGCGCGCGGATTAACCGCCCTGCGGATTGCGGGTCGGGGCAGGGGTCAGCAGGTTGCGGCCATCATCGACGCGTTCGCGGTCGACCATCTGCTCGAAGGCCTCATCCGGGGAAAGATCAAAGGCCCGTTCGCGGCGCTGCGGTTTCGTCTGCGGCTTGTCGGCATCTGCCGCTGCGCTGTCGCTGCCCTCAAGCTGGACGCGGTGCACGATCTCGGGCACGGCAAAGCCCGCATCCTCCATCGCGCGGTGCAGCCTGCGAAACGCCTCGCCCCGTGCCAGGTCGAAATCGGTGCCCTCTTGCGACACCCAGCCACCGGCGCGGACCAGGATCATATCGTGATTGGCGCCCGCCGGTTCCAGCCAGGCGACGGGTTCGGGCCGTTTCAGCACGAAATCCATGGCCGCCATCGTCTTGACGGCCAGATCGCGCGCCTGCCACAGGTCGGCGGCCGGGTCCACGGCCAGATCCACCAGAAACCGCCGCTCGGGGTTGCGGGTGTAGTTGATGATGACCGCCTTGTAGATGATCTGGTTCGGGATGCGGATGTGATTGCCGTCCAGCGTCAGCAAAGAGGTGCCCCGGCTGGTCATGCGAATGACGCGGCCGCGCAGGGTGTTCACCTCGATCAGATCGTTGGGATTGAAGGGCTGACGCAGGGACAGGATCAGCGTTGCGACGAAATTCTCGATCGTGTCGCGCGAGGCGAAGCTGAGCGAGAGGCCAAAGATACCTGCCGCACCCAGAAGGGTGCCCAGCAGCGCGCCCGCCTCCATCAGGTCCAGCGCCACGACCAGCGCCACCACCCATGAGGTCAGGCGGATGGTCTGGGCCAGAAAATCCGCGATGAAGGGGTTCGGGGTCAGATGCTCGATCGTCTTGCGCCGCCGCGAGATCCAGCCCCCCAGCAGCACAATGACCGCGCCGACGGCAAGTCCCAGTGCCACAAAGGGCAAGCCGGCGACAATCGTGTTCAGACGCTGCTCAAAGCGTTCGCGCACATTTTCCAGCCGGGCGCCGATATCGGTGGAGAGCACGACCTTGTTTTCCACCGCGACGACCCCGTCCACGCGGTAGATCAGGTCTTCCAGCCGGGAAATGGTCGATTGTTCGGTCACCTCGCCGGTCAGCGTTACCACGCCAGCCCGCACGCGCGCATCAATGGCCGAAAAGGTCGGGACCTGATTAAGGATCCCGTTGATGCGAGAGCGGATGGCGAAATCCGTCGCCGGACTGTTGCTGACCGAGATCGTGGACCCGGGCGCTTCCGAGGTTCCAGCATCGTCGCGCGCCTCTGCGCTGGCCATTGTGGCCAGCGACAGCAGGGTGATCAGCAGGGTGGTCCGAAGAAGCCGCCAGACAATCATGCCATGACGGGGTTTTCTTTGGCGATCCGGTCGAATTTCATCAGCGAGGCGACAAGCCCCGGCATCTTGTCCAGATAGATCATGTTCGGCCCGTCCGAGGGCGCGTTATCCGGATCCTGATGCGTTTCGATAAAGACGCCGGCGACGCCGATCGACACCGCCGCGCGGGCCATGACCGGCGCGAATTCCCGCTGTCCGCCCGAGGATCCGCCCTGTCCGCCCGGCTGCTGCACCGAGTGGGTGGCGTCCATGATCACCGGATAGCCGGTGCGGGCCATGATCGGCAGCGAGCGCATATCCGCGACCAGCGTGTTATAGCCAAAGCTGGCGCCGCGTTCGGTCAGCAGGATCTTGTCATTGCCGGTCGAGGCGACCTTGTCGGCGACATTGGGCATGTCCCAGGGGGCCAGGAACTGGCCCTTCTTGATATTGACCACGGCGCCGCTGCGGCCGGCGGCCAGCAGCAGGTCCGTCTGACGCGACAGGAAAGCCGGGATCTGGATCGCATCGACAAATTCCGCCGCGCGGGTGGCCTGTTCAAGATCATGCACATCGGTCAGCACCGGACAGCCAAGCCGTTCGCGGACAGTGGCCATCATATGCAGCCCTTCTTCGATCCCGATGCCGCGCTTGCCGCCCAACGAGGTGCGGTTGGCCTTGTCATAGCTGGCCTTGAACACATAGCTGGCGCCTTCGCGGGCGCAGATTTCTGCCATGGTTTCCCCGATCATCAGCGCATGATCCAGCGTTTCCAACTGGCAGGGACCGGCGATGACGGTCAGCGGCAGGTCATTGCCACAGGTGATATTGCCGATTGGCACGTGTTTTTGCGCTGTCATGTCGAAACCTGTTCGCGAAGAATGGATGCTGTCAGAGACAACATAAGATAAATTCCGGAAAATATAAGGAAGGCCACCAGCGTATTCTGAAACGCCTTGGGATAGGTGGCCTCATCCGGCGGGACAGGCGTAATCGAAAGCGACAGGTAGCGCACCTGCTTATTCGCCTCGATCCGGGCGGCTTCCATCTGGGCGGCGGCGGCGGCCAGCAATTCCTGACGTGTGGTCAATTCGCTTTCCGCGATCCGCAATTCGCCGCTGATCTTGGCCAGAGAGTTGCGGCTGTCATCATCCTGCGTCAGTTGCTGCCGCGTATTCGCGATCATGGTTTCCAGCCGGGTGATATCGCCCTGCACGGCGGTGACACGGCTTTGCAGCGGTCGCGAATTGGCCTGAAGCTGTCCAAGTTCCAGCCGCTTTTCGGCCAGCTGACCCTCCAGCGTGGCGATCTGGTTCATCACCACCGTGCCCTCCGCGACCGGATCCAGAACGCCCAGCGATTGCTGCAATTCCTGCACGCGTTCCTGCGCCGCGATCACCTTGTCCTCGGCATCCTGATAGACTTGCACGGCGCCCTGCATCTGATCTTCGCGCAGGCGGGCGGTCATCTGGTCCACCCGCGCCTCGGCATAGCGGATCAGCGCGCCCGAGAACTCCTCGCTCAGTTCCGGGGTGGGCGCGATCACCTCCATATCGATCATGCCTTCGGTCGGGTCATAGCCGATTTTCACCGATTTCTGGTAAAGGCGGTATGTCTCCTCATTCGTGGCATCCATGGGAAGCCGCTTCAGCGGGTCGATCTCCGGCCCCTGGAAGGCGGTGCGAAAGCCCATATCGGCGTCCAGCCGCAGCATGGCGTCGCGCGATGACAGGTAGTTCTGGACGCTGACGGCATCGGTATTGGCCTGCAACCCGGCAATCGCATTCCCTTCGCCGCCCAGACCGCTGACGCTGGCGAACTGGATCTGGAACTGCGAATGCGTGGCGTAAAGCGGCGTAGCGATGCGGAAATAATAATAGCCTGCGATGATCGTTGGCAGCAGCACCAGCAGCAGAAGCCGCATCGTCAGGAACATCATCCGCCGCCGGCGGCGCCGCGCGATATCGCGCTGGATCCGGTAGATCTCGGCGGCCCGGCGTTCCTCGTCCAGCGTATCGCGAGAGGGCAGGCCGACATTGGCAGCCGTCGGCAAAGGCATGGGCGCCGCCGGCCCGGGGCGCAGCGCGGGTGCCTGCTGCGAGGGGCGGGCCTGCGATTTGCTGCCCTCGGACGACAGGATCTGGCCCAGGGCTGCGCGATGCGAGGGGTCTATGCCCCGCTCTCGCAGGCGCAGAACGGCCTCTTCATCGGACTCGACCTGAATATGGTTCAGCGCCGCGATGCGCCGGGCGATGCGCAATTGCCGCTGCGACAGCTTTTCGTCGCGGATCGCGGCCAGCTTCGCGTCCAGATCCTCTTCATCCGGGCCGGTCTGCGCGGGCGGGGCCTGATCGGATGCCTTCTTTTCCGCTGCATCCGCCGCCGCGCGCAGGCCGCCCAGACCGTCATCCACCGGATCGGTGCGCATGAAACGCGCGCGCCGGGCCTCTTCATCGTTGGCCCGTGCACCTTCTGATGGCGATTTGCCCGCTGCGGGCGGCGCGGCAGGCGGCTCTGCGGCTTTCTTCTGCACCTCGACCCGGATGCGCGGATCGGCCGCGGGCGGGGCTGATGCCGGTGCCTGCTGGCCGGGCTGCACGGCCTCGTCAGCCGAGATGTGAAAGCGGCGGGCCTTAGGCAGAGAAGTCATAATATTGCTTTGCTTCTTCCAGGGATTCGAAGTGATACAGCCGCCCATCCCGCAGGATCGCGGCCGAATCGCAGAATTTTTCGATCGTGGTCGGCTGGTGCGAGACGATCACCACGGTGGATTTGCTCAGCCGTTCGTACAGGACCGAGCCTGCCTTGCGGTTGAATTCCACATCGGTGGTCTGCGGCATGCCCTCATCGATCAGATAGATGTCGAATTCCAGCGACAGCATCAGCGAAAAGTTGAAGCGCTGCCGCATCCCCGCCGAATAGGTGCCCACGGGCCGGTCGAAATATTCGTCAATATCGGTCAGCCAGCGCGCGAAGGCGGCCACGTAATCGGGGTCCAGCCCATAGAGCCGGGCGATATAGCGCGCGTTTTCATTGGCCGACAGGCGCGCGACCAGCCCACCCATGAAGCCCAGAGGAAAGGAAATGCGGCTGGTGCGCCGGATTTTGCCCTCATCGGGTTTTTCCAGCCCGCACATCATGTTCATCAGCGTTGTCTTGCCCGTGCCATTGGGCGCAAGGATGCCGATGGAATTGCCGGGTTCGACACGGAAGGAAGCGCGGTCAAGGATCACCTTGCGCCGCGTGCCGGTCCAGAAGGACTTGGAGACATTGTCAAACTCCAGCATGGGTGCCGATACCGTCCTGTTCATTCCCGGGGCAGGCAGAAAGCCGCCATGTGATGGCCTTACCCATATGTATGTGGCCAGCTTCTGTCCAGAATTACGCCAGTGATGCCAGATGACAGATGGGTGTGTCACCCTTCTTTCGCACAGCATTTTCACTAGATGAGAGAGATGTCCGACCTTCAGCACCGCATCCGCGACTGTCACCTTTGTGAAACGCGCTTTGCCGCGACCGCCACGCGGCACCGTCCAAGGCCCGTCGTCTGGTTCCGCCCGGGCGCGCGGATTTTGATCGTGGGGCAGGCGCCGGGCCTGCGCGTGCATGAAAGCGGCAGGCCGTTCACCGACCGATCTGGCGACAGGCTGCGCGAGTGGATGGCGGTGGATGAGGCCAGTTTCTATGACCGCGACCGCATCGCCATCGTGCCAATGGCCTTCTGCTTTCCGGGCTATGATGGCAAGGGCGCGGATCTGCCGCCGCCGCCGATCTGTGCCGCGACATGGCGTCGGCAGGTCATGGATCTGCTGAAGCCCGATCTGACATTGCTGGTGGGCGGCCACGCGATGCGCTGGCATCTGGGTGCACGCAATGTCACCGAGACCGTGGCAGGCTGGCGCGATCATGCCCCGGCGGTTTTTCCCCTGCCGCATCCGTCATGGCGCAATACCGGCTGGCTGAAACGCAATCCGTGGTTTCAGGCCGATCTGCTGCCTGAATTGCGGGCGGCGGTGGCGGCACATCTGTAAGCGCGATTGCACAAGCCCGCGTTCGGCGCTACATGCGCGGGCATGGATAACCGCCCCGAATTGCCACCCGAAATCGCCCGCCGCCGGACCTTTGCGATCATCTCGCATCCCGACGCCGGTAAGACCACGCTGACCGAAAAGTTCCTGCTTTACGGTGGTGCCATCCAGATGGCCGGTCAGGTCCGCGCCAAGGGCGAGGCACGCCGGACCCGTTCGGACTTCATGAAGATGGAACAGGATCGCGGGATTTCGGTCTCGGCCTCGGCCATGTCCTTCGACTTCGACAGCTACCGCTTCAACCTTGTCGATACGCCCGGCCACAGCGATTTTTCCGAAGACACCTATCGAACGCTGACGGCGGTGGATGCCGCGGTCATGGTCATCGACGGCGCCAAGGGCGTGGAAAGCCAGACCCGCAAGCTGTTCGAGGTCTGCCGTCTGCGCGATCTGCCGATCCTGACCTTCTGTAACAAGATGGATCGCGAAAGCCGCGATACGTTCGAGATCATCGACGAGATTCAGGAAAACCTTGCCATCGACGTGACGCCGGCGAGCTGGCCGATCGGGGTGGGGCGCGACTTCATCGGCTGCTATGACATGCTGAACGACCGTCTGGAACTGATGGATCGCGCCGACCGCAACAAGGTGGCCGAGTCGATCAAGATCGAGGGGCTGGACGATCCGCAACTTGACCAGCACATCCCCGCCGATCTGCTGGAAAAGCTGCGTGAAGAGGTCGAGATGGCGCGGGAATTGCTGCCCGCCTTTGACCGGAAATCGGTGCTTGAGGGGCATATGACCCCGATCTGGTTCGGCAGCGCCATCAACAGTTTCGGCGTGCGCGAGCTGATGAAGGGCATTGCGACATTCGGCCCCGAGCCGCAGCCGCAAAACAGCGCCGACCGCGAAATCGCGCCCGAGGAAAAGAACGTCACCGGCTTCGTTTTCAAGGTTCAGGCGAATATGGACCCCAAGCATCGCGACCGGGTCGCCTTCGTGCGTCTGGCCTCGGGCCATTTCGAGCGTGGGATGAAGCTGCTGCATGTGCGGTCGAAAAAGCCGATGGCGGTGTCGAACCCGGTGCTGTTTCTGGCCGCCGACCGTGAACTGGCCGAAGAGGCCTGGGCCGGCGATATCATCGGGATCCCGAACCACGGGCAGCTGCGCATCGGCGACGCGCTGACCGAGGGCGAGGCGCTGCGCTTTACCGGCATCCCCTCTTTCGCGCCGGAATTGCTGCAATCGGTGCGCGCGACCGACCCGATGAAGGCCAAGCATCTGGAAAAGGCGCTGATGCAATTCGCCGAAGAGGGCGCGGCCAAGGTGTTCAAGCCCTCGATCGGGTCCGGCTTCATCGTCGGCGTTGTCGGCGCCCTGCAATTCGAGGTTCTGGCCAGCCGGATCGAGCTGGAATACGGCATCCCCGTCCGCTTCGAACCCAGCCAGTTCACCAGCGCCCGTTGGGTCAATGGCCCCAAGGACAAGGTCGATGCCTTTGCCAATGCCAATAAAGGACATCTGGCACATGATCACGACGGCGATCTGGTGTACCTGACGCGTCTGCAATGGGATATCGACCGGGTCGAGCGTGACTATCCCGACGTCACCCTGACCGCGACCAAGGAAATGATGGTCTAACGCGCCGCGATCCCTGCCGCGCGCAAGAAAGAACCCGCCACGACGCGTGTCATGGCGGGTTAATACACCAGATCGAAACCGTATCAGAGGGTTTCACGACCACAGGGGCCTTGCGGGGAAACCTCTGGGGGTGTTGGTCCGATCTGGTATGGGGGGGCGTGGTCAGGCGACGGTGGCATCCATCGTGATTTCGGCCTTCATCAGCTTCGAGATCGGGCAGCCTGCCTTGGCTTGCTGGGTCAGCTCCTCGATCTTGGCCTTGTCGCCATCGCCGGACACCTTGGTGGTCAGATGCACCTTGGTCACGGTGAAGCCCTCACCATCCTGTTCCAGCGTGACGGCCGAGGTCGTCTCGATCTCGATCCCGCCGATCCCGGCTTCGGTCATCATCAGCGACAGTGCCATCGAAAAGCACGAAGCATGTGCAGCCCCGATCAGCTCTTCGGGATTGGTGCCGGGCTTGTCTTCAAAGCGGGTATTGAACCCGTAGGGTTGATCCGACAGGGCGCCCGACTGCGTTGACACGCTGGCCGTGCCCTCTTTGATGCTGCCATGCCACTTGGCTGAACCCTTGCGCGTGATACCTGCCATAATCGTACCTCCTGTCAGATGAGATTGTCAGCAGGTACAACGCGGCCCGCTTGCCGCGGTTTCGCCATCCGCGAAAAAATCGGATCGCGCTGTCAGGCGGTCAAAGTCCCAGCAGGCGCTGATGTTCCGCGATGGCATAGCGGTCGGTCATGCCCGCGACATAGTCCAGCACGATCCGCGCCCGGCGGGTTTTATCGGGGGCGTCCGTGGCCTCTGCGCCCCAGTCACCGGGCATCTGCGCCGGATCGTTCAGGAACAGCGGGAACAGGTCATTCAACATCGCCGTGACGCGAACCCGCTCATCCACGACCGAGGGCGCGCGGTACATGCGCGCAAAGAGGAACGACTTGATGGCCTTGATATTCTGATAAAGCGGCTTGGAAAACCGGATGATCGGGCCGTCCATATCGCGGATATCCTGGGCCGAGGCCGGTTGCAGGCTCAGCAGGCGGTTCTGGGCGACGGCGATGACATCCTCGACCATGACGCCAAAGACGCGGCGCAGCGCCTCGTGCCGGCGGCGGTCGGGGTCCAGCCCGGGGTGGCGGTCATCGACCTCGGCAAAGGCGGGGCCGACGACGGGCAGCTCGGCCAGATCGTCTTCGGTAAACAGGCCCGCGCGCAACCCGTCATGCAGATCGTGATGGTTATAGGCGACGTCATCGGCCACGGCGGCGACCTGCGCCTCGGCGCTGGCATTGGTGTGCAGCTCCAGATCCCATTCGGCATTCACCTCGGCCAGCGCATAGGGTAGGGGACCCAGAACCGGGCCATTATGCTTGGCGATGCCCTCAAGGCTTTCCCATGTCAGGTTCAGCCCGTCGAAATCGGCGTAATGCCGTTCCAGCCGGGTGACGATGCGCAGCGCCTGGGCGTTATGGTCAAAGCCGCCATAGGGGGCCATCAGCGCCGCAAGGGCGTCCTCGCCGGTATGGCCAAAGGGAGGGTGGCCCAGATCATGGGCCAGCGCCACCGACTCGGCCAGATCGGTATTCAGGTTCAGCGCCCCGGCAATGGTGCGGGCGACCTGCGCGACCTCGACCGTATGTGTCAGGCGGGTGCGAAAGTAATCGCCGCGATAGGCGTCGCCCTCTTGCTCGACAAAGACCTGCGTCTTGTGCTTCAGCCGCCGAAAGGCGCTGGAATGGATGATCCTGTCCCGGTCGCGCTGCCACGGAGAGCGGAAGGTCGACAGTTGTTCGGCATGCAGCCGACCGCGGCTGTCATCGGGATGGCAGGCATAGGGGGCGAATGAGGACACGGGCGGGCAAAGCCTTCCTTGCGGGACATGCCGGTGGAACCTATATTCCTTATCCACAGACGAAAACGGGAACGCCCCATGAACTTGCCTCCGAAAGTAACCGAACGAGCCTTTGCCCGGCTGGCGGAGATCAGCGAAAACGGCGAAACGCGCCCCCTGCGGGTCGCGGTCGCGGGCGGTGGCTGTTCGGGGTTCCAATACGATATCCGTTTCGACGACCCCGAATCCGACGATCTGGTGCTGGAAGGTGGCGGTCAGCGGGTGGTGGTCGATCCGGTCTCGCTGCCCTATCTGGCGGGCGCGGTGATCGATTTTTCCGATGAGCTGATCGGCGCGCGTTTCGTGATCGACAATCCCAATGCCTCATCAAGCTGCGGCTGCGGGACCTCCTTTTCGATCTGATCCCTTAGCCGCAGACGATTTCGCGCAGCGCCCGGTCGGGTTCCAGATAGCGCAATTCGCCCCAGAACTCGCCCTGACCATTGCCCGCAAGCAACGAGGCGATTTCCCGGTTTGCGCCCTCCCACCCGCGCAGGATCCTGTTCAGGCTTGCCATCTGACACTGATCCTGCCGCCGGATCTGGGCCACGCGCATCTTGCCGTTCCGCTCGATCAGGGTGATCACATGGCCGCGCCGCCGGGTCATGCCCGCGCCAAATTCCAGCGGCTCTGGCATATAGGTCCATTCGGTCGCATCCCCGAACAGCTGGTCTTCGCCCTGCCAGTCGCGGCCATGGGCAAAGCGGATCGCCCAGCGGCCCGGCGGGACCAGCAGGCGAAAGGTCTTGCCGCCGTGGATATAGCCCGTCATCACCGCCTGATCGCTGTCCGTATCGGCGATCTGGATCAGGTAATCCTTGCCGGGAAAGGTCTTGACCACCAGCGGCAGCGTCGCGGGCAGGCCGCTGCGGTTCCACATCAGACCGGCACGCGGACGCTCTTGCGCCAGCCCGGGCGGGGCGACGGCCAGCGACAATAGCAGGGCAAGAAGAAATCGATACATCAGCCTATCCTATCCACTGTCAGAATAGGACGAATTGCGCCAAAGGTCAGCCCGGCATCGGTTGCCAATCCGCCTTGCGCTGATAAAGATACCGTCATGAAAATCGCGACATTCAATATCAACGGCATCAAGGCCCGGATTCAGGCGCTGACCGACTGGCTGGCGGGATCGGATGCCGATGTCGTCGTGCTGCAGGAAATCAAGTCGGTCGATGAGAATTTCCCGCGCGCGCATTTCGAGGATCTGGGCTGGACGGTCGAGACGCATGGCCAGAAGGGTTTCAACGGCGTCGCGATCCTGTCCCGGCTGCCGCTCGAGGATATCATGCGCGGCCTGCCCGGCGACGACAGCGATGAGCAGGCCCGCTATATCGAGGCGACGGTGATCGGCGATCAGGCCGTCAGGATAGCGGGGCTGTATCTGCCCAATGGCAATCCCGCGCCGGGGCCGAAATACGACTACAAGCTGGCCTGGATGGAGCGTCTGGCCGCCCGCGCCGCAGAACTGCGGGCCAGTGAGATGCCGGTGGTGATGCTGGGCGATTACAATGTCATCCCCGAGCCGCGCGATGCCGCCAATCCGCAGAACTGGACCGATGACGCGCTGTTCCGTCCCAAAAGCCGCGCGGCCCTGCGCCGGATCGAATGGGCGGGCTGGATCGATGCCGTGCGCCTGCGCGATCCGTGGGCTATGCGCGGACCCTTTACCTTCTGGGATTATCAGGCAGGCGCGTGGAACAAGGATGACGGCATTCGTATCGACCATCTGCTGCTGTCGCCACAGGCCGCCGATCTGATGGTCGATGTGGGCGTCGACAAGGACGCGAGGGCCGGGGAAAAGCCCAGCGACCACGTGCCTGTCTGGATCCGCCTGGCCGCCTGATCGCGGGTCTTAGTCCAGTACCAGCACGCCGCTGTGCTTGGCCATATCCTCGGGCTCGACATGGATGGTGATCTGCGCTTCGGGCAGGCGGGATTTCAGCGCCGCCTCGATCCGGTCGCAGATCTGATGGGCATGCTCGACCGTCGTCTGTCCGTCCACGACCAGGTGGAAATCAATAAAGGTGACGCTGCCCGCGTGGCGGGTGCGCAGGTCATGCACCTCGATGGCGCCGGTGGCGTGATCGGAGATGGTGTCGCGGATCGCGGTCAGGCTGGATTCGGGCACGGCCTCGTCCATCAGGCCCGACAGCGATGCGACCATCAGCTTCCATCCCGACCACAGGATATTCAGCGCCACGATGGCGGCCAGCAGCGGATCAAGGATCGCCCATCCCGTCGCAATCGCCAGGACAAGGCCCAGCAGCACCCCGCCCGAGGTGATCACATCGGCCAGCAGGTGCCGCCCATCCGCGACAAGAGCCGGGGATTTCAGCCGCCGTCCCTGCCGCAGCAGCAGCCCGCACCACAGTGCGTTCAGCCCGCCCGCCGCCGCATTGATCAACAGGCCGGGCAGGGGCGCGTCGGGCAATTGCGGCTCCATGAAGCCGTGATAGGATTCGCGCAGGATCAGCAGCGCGGCGATGATGATCATCACCCCTTCCAGCACGGCACTGAAGAATTCGGCCTTGTGATGCCCATAGGGATGGCCGTGATCTGCGGGCTTGGCGGCCACCCGGATTGCAATCAGCGCGGCAATGGCCGTCGCCACATTCACCGTGCTTTCCATCGCATCCGACAGCAGCGCGACAGAACCCGTCAGCCACCATGCCAGCGTCTTCAGCGCCAGCACGATCAGTCCGACAAAGATGCTTCCGATTGCGATCCTGATCGTGACTGACATGGGCGTGGGCCTTTGGCACGTGGCGCTGCAAGAGGCCACGATCTGGCAGATCGGGATGTGAATCTCAACCGCCGCGCGACGTGTTTTGGGCAGGATTCGGCGGAAATGCGCAGGTTTTTCCGCCAGTTGAGACGGGTTCGCAAGGATCTTGCGAGCCATTCTCACGGGCGCGAGATTGCGGCCTGACAGACCCGGATGCGATGGCCATCTGCAGGCAAGGGAAAACGGCCCAATCGGCCGCGCACGATTGAGAAAGCGATCTGGCTGATCAGGGCGGGGATCATGCAGTGGGGGCGGGACAGGTCCGGTCTGTCCCGCCGGTATCACACCGGATCAGTCGCCGTCATTGCGAACGTCGTCATCCTGACCGAAACGGGCGTCGTCGTCATATTCGTCTTCGCCCTCGCCGACATATTTCGAACTGAGCGCGATGGAATGATTGTCGTGAATGGGATCCATCACGACATCCGACGGGATTTCGCCGCGCAGCCATTCGCGCAGCTCTTCCTTGACTTCGGCATTGTCCTGCCCGGTCACGTCAACAAGATACTTGATAAAGGCACGCTGGTCGCCGCCGATGTCATCCAGTTCGGTTTCATCGACATCAGGCCATTTTTCCTGGATCGCCTCGTAAAAGGCGGGCCAGTTTTCTTCGACGTGGTGCCACTTCATCAGTAGGTTCTCCCTCCCAATCCGGTCTGGGCCCATGTGGCCATCCCGGTAATGTCTTCACCTACGCCAGCGACCGTATTGCATCCGGCCAAAAGGGCGCAGGCAATGATTGCGCCGATCACTATTTTCATCACTCTGCCTCCTGCCACCACAGCTCGGGCATGAAGCCCGGCCAATCTCCGTATAAGGGTGTGCGGCCAACAGGATAGAGCAGCTTTGACGAATGGGCCAGACGTGACGTCGGCGAGAAACTGATCGGGATCACATACCGACCCGCTGTCAGCACACGATCCAGGGCCCTGACGGCAGAAGTAAAATCTTCGGGAGTTTTGGAATTCACGATCTCGGTGATGATCGTTTCGGCGGCGTGGCTTTTCATCCCCATCCAGTTGCGGCTGCCCGGCTGATCTGCGGCCGCGCTGCCCCAATAGAGCATCTGTTCATTGCCGGGCGACAGCGACAGGGCGCGTTCATACCAGGCCATGTCGAACTGAAAATTCCGGGTGCGTTCGATATATTGCGCGGAATCCAGCAGCGAGACGCGGGCCTCGATGCCCAGACGCCGCAGGCCATCGATGAACAGATCGGCGATCTGCTGCGTCTCGGATGAGGTCCGCATGGCGGTGCCCGACTGGTTCAGCAGGATCTCGAAGCGGAAGGGATTGCCTGCGGCATCGCGCAGCCTGCCGTCCTGAATGGTCCAGCCCGCCTGTTCCAGCAGTTCCATGGCGCGGCGCATGCCCTTGCGGTCAATCGGACCCTCGGCACCCCTGGGCAGGCTGTAACCTTCGATCGTGCCTGGCAGCAGGTCATCGGCAAAGGGGCGCAACAGGTCGGCCACGCGGCCTTCGGCAGGGCCGGGCTGCATCGCCAGATCCGAATTCGAGAAATAAGAGGTGATCCGCGGTTCTTTCCCGGCATTCAGCGTGGCGTTGATGAACTGGAAATTGAACGCCTCGATCATCGCTTCGCGCACGCGCCAGTCGGCAAAAAGCGGGTGGCGGGTGTTCATCACCAGACCGATGATGCCCGAGGGGCGCTGGTTCGGGATCTCGGTCTTGACGACCTCGCCCTGCTTCGCGCGGGGAAAGTCATATTGCGTCTCCCATTTCTGCGGGGACAATTCGCGCCAGATATCGGCCTCGCCTGCCTTGAAGGCCTCGAACATGGCATTGGCATCGCCGTAATAGTCGTAGCGGATGGCGTCGAAATTATGCTGCCCGCGATTCACCGGCAGATCCTTGCCCCAGTAATCGGGATTGCGCCGGAAGGTGATCGAGCGGCCGGGATCGACCTGATCGATCACATAGGCGCCCGAGCCGATGGGCACTTCCAGCCCCGATTGCGCGAAATCCTTGCCCTGCCATTGCGCCTTTTTCAGAATCGGGCGCATGCCCAGCAGCATGGCCAGTTCGCGGTCATCGGTGTTGAAGGTGAACCGGAGGCTGCGCGGGCCGGTCTGTTCCATCGTCTCGACCTTGGACCAGACACCGTGATAGCGCGGATGCCCCTGCGTCCCCAGGGTTTCATAGGACCACATCACGTCCTCGACCGTGACCGGGCTGCCATCGGAAAACCGCGCCTCGGGGCGGAGGGTGAATTCAACCCACTGGCGATTCTCATCCGTCTCGACGGATTCGGCCAGAAGACCGTAAAGCGTAAAAGGCTCATCAATAGAGCGATACATCAGCGACTCGGCCACATGCACGCCGACGCCCCAGGCCGCGTTGCCCTTTAACACCCATGGTTTGAGGGAATCGAAGCTGCCGGGTTCAGCCAGGCGAATCGTGCCGCCTTTCGGGGCATCGGGATTCGCGTAGGGCAGGGATTCGAAGCCCGATTCCAGAGCAGGTTTTCCATACATTGCAATGCCATGCGCGGGATCGGCAAGGGTTGTCAGCGGCATTGATGCAACACCCGCCAGCGCCAGCGCCAGATATGTAAAAACACGTCCGGTCGCGCATTTGTTAAGGATTTTGAAGATTCGCATTGCCCGCCGCCCAGCTATTCTTGTTGTCGACCCGATATCAACAATCAGACTCTGCGAGCGTCAATGCCGCCGGGGAAATCGATGTTGGACTCGGGCGGCGCTTCGCGTATAAATAACTCACTGCTCGATAGGTTTCTTGCCTGTATGAAACCTGCCTCATGACTTGCGCCCGCCTTGTGCGGGCGCTTTTTTTGGTCGCCTGTCGCGCGTAAAAAATTCGTGTTGCAACATTTCCGGGGCAGGTGCGTTAGGCGGGATGCGGGCGATGCGGCCTGCCGTGACATATTCGGGCTTCACACCGCGTCAGGCGGGGCTAGTCTGCCACCAAGCCTGAACTTCTGGAGGATTCATGTTCGAGACATTTCTGCGCGGCAAAACCGCGGTTGTGACGGGTTCCAATTCGGGAATCGGACTGGGCATCGCCCATCAGCTTGCCGCCGCCGGTGCGGATGTGGTGCTGAACAGCTTTACCGACAACAAGGAAGACCACGATCTGGCGGAAGAGCTGGGCCGGAAACACGGCGTCACCGCCCGCTATATCAAGGCCGATATGTCCAAGCCCGAGGAATGCCGCGCCCTGATCGATAAGGCCGGGAAATGCGATATTCTGGTCAATAACGCGGGCATCCAGCATGTCGCCCCGATCCCCGATTTCCCGGTCGAGAAATGGGACGCGATCATTGCAATCAATCTGAGTTCGGCCTTTCACACGACGGCCGCCGCGCTGCCCAAGATGCGTGCAGCAGGCTGGGGGCGGATCGTCAATGTCGCCTCGGCCCATGGTCTGACAGCGAGCCCGTTCAAATCGGCCTATGTCTCGGCCAAGCACGGGATTGTCGGGCTGAGCAAGGTGACGGGTCTGGAAACCGCGAAAGAGCCGATCACCTGCAATGCGGTCTGCCCGGGCTATGTGCTGACGCCGCTGGTTGAGGCGCAGATCCCCGACACGATGAAGGAATACGGGATGGAGCGCGATGAGGTGATCGAGAAGGTCATGCTTGAACGCCAGCCCTCGAAGGAATTCGTCACGGTCGAGCAATTGGGCGATACGGTCGTGTTTCTGTGCAGCGATGCGGCGGCGCAGATCACCGGCACCTCGATCAGCGTGGATGGCGGCTGGACCGCGCTGTAACTGCCCTCGGCGCTTTTGGCGGGGGCGGGTGCCTCCGGCGGGGATATTTCGGCAAAGAAGAAAGGGCGTGGTCTTGCGGGGCCGCGCCCTTGTCATTTTTCGGGGCGGATTTCCGTCAGCTGCAGCCTTTGCAGAAGCTTTGGATGCGCGCGATGGCGTCGGAGAGCTGGGCATCGCTGGTGGCATAACTGATGCGGAAATGCGGGCTGAGGCCGAAGGCCGCGCCGAAGACCACCGCGACGCCGGTTTCTGTCAGCAAGGCATTGGCGAAGGCCTCATCATCCGTGATGGTCGTGCCGCCAGCGGAGGTTTTGCCGATCAGATCTTTGATCGAGGGGTAGACATAGAAGGCGCCCTGCGGTGTCGGGCAGTCGATACCGCGGCAGTCGTTCAGCCCGGCCACGACCAGATCCCGGCGGCGCTGGAAGACCGCGCGGCTGTCATGGATGTAGTCCTGGGGACCGGTCAGCGCGGCCTCGGCCGCGTATTGGCTGATCGAGCAGGGGTTCGAGGTCGATTGCGATTGCAGCTTTGCCATGGCCTTGATCAGCGGCGTGGGCGCGGCGCCATAGCCGATGCGCCAGCCTGTCATGGCATAGGCCTTGCTGACGCCATTCATGGTCAGCACGCGGTCCTTCAGCGCCGGTTCGACCTGTGCCGGGGTGACGAATCGGAAATCGTCGAAGACCAGATGTTCGTAGATATCGTCCGACAGGATCCATATATCCGGATGCCGCATCAGGATATCGGTCAGCGCCTTCATCTGATCGCGGTCATAGGCCGCCCCTGACGGGTTCGAGGGTGAATTCAGGATCAGCCATTTGGTGCGCGGGGTGATCGCCGCCTCCAGCGCCTCTGGCGTCAGGCGGAAGCCCTGTTCCAGGCTGCATTCGACGATGACCGGCGTGCCGCCGGCCAGCAGGACCATATCGGGGTAGCTGACCCAATAAGGGGCGGGGATGATCACCTCGTCGCCTTCGTCCAGCGTGGCCATCAGGGCATTGAACAGGATCTGTTTGCCGCCCGTGCCGACGGTGATTTGGGCGGGATCGTAATCAAGACCGTTTTCACGCTGGAATTTGGCGCAGATCGCCTGTTTCAGCGAGGCGGTGCCATCGACGGCGGTATAGCGGGTCTGGCCTGCATCGATGGCAGATTTTGCCGCCTCGCGAATATTGGCTGGGGTGTCGAAATCCGGCTCTCCGGCAGAGAGGCTGATGATATCGCGGCCCTCGGCGCGCAGTTCGGCGGCGCGAGTGGTCATTGCGATGGTGGGGGACGGTTTTATCCGTGCCATGCGGTCAGACAGAAACGCCATGATCGGCCTCGTCGGTTTGAACTGTGGACGACTATGGCTTACGCTTGCGCGACAGAACCCACAAGCGAGGCAACGATGTCCGATTACGGTTACGGCCCGGCAGAGGCGACGCTGGGCGACCGGCTGACCGCAGCACGGGAGGCCGCCGGTTTCACCGTGGAGCAGCTGGCAGAGCGGCTGGACCTGGGCGGCGTCACGATCGAGGAATGGGAGGCCGATCAATCCGCCCCGACAGATGACGGGCTGGGCCGGGTTGCGAAGATGCTGGATGTCTCGGTCGGCTGGCTGCTGAACGGGGAAGGGGCGGGCTTGACCTCGGACAGCGATGCAAGCACTGCTGCGGCCGAGTTGCAGGAATTGCGCCGCGTACTGCAGGATGCGCTGCATCGCCTGTCGCGGCTGGAAGGGAAGTTGGGTGATGGATAAGGCCACGGAAAGCCATGAGACGCGGATGCGGCGGCTGAAGCTGCGCAGCTGGCGGCGGGGGATGAAGGAAATGGACCTGCTGCTGGGACATTTTGCGGATGGCCCGCTGGCGGATCTGTCCGCGCCCCAGTTGGACGCCTTTGAGGCGATGATGAATGAGAACGATCAGGATCTGTATCTGTGGATCACGGCCCGCGTGAATGGCGGCCCGAACCGCGGTCCTGCCGGGATCTCGTCGATTCTGGATCTGGTTGCCGAACATGCGGCGCAGCGTCTGCGGGATGCCGGGTAAAATTTTCGGCATTCGCTTCGGAAACTTCTGTCGAATTAACTGAAGATTCGCTTCTTTCCGCCAAACCTGTCTCAGTAGCAAAAAGACAGGATCGCAGACGCCATGCTTTCACCTGCGCCGCGCGAAACGCGCTCTGACAACGAAATACCGCTGATTCCCGATCTTTCGGAAACCACCGAAGCCTATCTGGAATCCCTGCAATTGCTTGAACGGATGCACCGGCTGATGCTGGATCTGGTCAAGGATGAATTTGAACGCCTCAATCGCAATGATCTGACGCCGGTTCAGGCAATGATCCTTTATAATCTGGGTGAGGCAGAGGTCTCGGCAGGTGAGTTGCGCTCTCGCGGGATGTATCAGGGGTCGAATGTCAGCTATAACCTGAAAAAGCTGGTCGCGATGGGCTATGTGCATCACGAGCGCTGCGATCAGGACCGCCGTTCCGTCCGGGTGCGCCTGTCAGATCGGGGGATCGAGGTGCGGCAGACGATCCATGACCTGTTTCTGCGTCATGCCGAGGGGCTGGCCATGTCCGGCGTGTTGGAGGATCCTCCGCTGGAACTGGTCAATATGCAGTCCCGCCGGATCGAGCGGTTCTGGGGCGAACAGATTCGTTATATCTATTAAGGGTGGATGCCGAACGGGATTCAGCCCGTCCGGCACGCGGTTACCAGTGGCCGGTATTTTCCATGCTGGCCCAGGGCTCTTGCGGGGGAAGGTGGTCCCCCTCTTGCAGCAACTCGACCGAGACATTGTCGGGGCTGCGCACAAAGGCCATATGGCCGTCGCGGGGCGGACGGTTGATCGTCACGCCCGCATCCATCAGCCGCTGGCACATCTCGTAGATGTTCCCGACGCGATAGGCCAGATGGCCGAAATGCCGACTATCCGAGGGCAGGCCCTCATCGCCATCCCAGTTATAGGTCAGTTCGACCGGACATTCCGGCTGGCCGGGCGGGGCCATGAAGACCAGCGTGAAGCGGCCCTTCTCATTTTCCGAGCGGCGCGTTTCCTCCAGGCCCAGCAGGCGAAAGAACTCCATCGTCTTGTCCAGATCCTTCACGCGGACCATCGTGTGCAAATAGCGGACCTTCATCGGATTAACCTCATCTTGGTATCGTATCGGGGTGGTGTTTTCCGGCCGTGTTCAGGGGCCAGGCTGCGAGTAAGGAAACGCTTGCGATGCGCTTTGGTTGCAGGCTGACGCGGCAGGTTTCCTTCGCGGCGACGGACTTATATGAGTAACGGAACGCGTCACGAAAGGGATTCCCGCATGAAGCAATATCTGGATGCCTTGCGCATGGTGCTGGATGAGGGCGTCGAATCGACCGATCGCACGGGTACGGGCACCGTCTCGCATTTCGGGATGCAGTGCCGCTATCCTCTGGCCGATGGTTTTCCGCTGGTGACGACCAAGAAACTGCATCTGCGCTCGATCATTCACGAACTTCTGTGGTTTCTCTCGGGCGATACGAATATCGGCTACCTGAAGCAGAATGGCGTCTCGATCTGGGATGAATGGGCCGATGAGACGGGTGATCTGGGCCCGGTCTACGGCCATCAATGGCGCCATTTCCCGACGATCCAGCGCGTCCAGGACGAGGCGCCCCGGATCGGCGAGATCGACCAGATCGCCAATCTGGTCGAGGCGATCCGCAAGACGCCCGACAGCCGTCGGCTGATCGTGACGGCCTGGAATCCCGGCGATATCGACCGCATGGCCCTGCCGCCCTGTCACACGCTGTGGCAGGTCCGCATTGCCGGACGGAAACTGCATCTGCAGCTGTATCAGCGCTCGGCCGATATGTTTCTGGGCGTGCCCTTCAACATCGCCTCCTATGCATTGCTGCAGACGATGCTGGCCCATGTCACCGGCTATGAGCCCGGCGATTTCATCCATACGATGGGCGATGCACATATCTATCTGAACCACATGGACCAGGTTCACACGCAATTGCAGCGCGACCCGCGCCCGCTGCCCCGGCTGGAACTGACCCGCAAGGTCGATTCAATCTTCGACTTCAAATTCGACGATTTCCGCGTGCTGGATTACGACCCTGCGCCTGGCATCAAGGCTCCGGTCGCGGTCTAGGCCCATGTTGACCCTGATCGTCGCCCGCGCCCGCAACGGGGCCATCGGCAAAGCCAACCGGATCCCCTGGCATATCCCCGCAGATCTGAAGATGTTTCAGCGCGAAACGCTGGGCGGTGCACTGATCATGGGACGCCGGACCTGGCACAGCCTTCCCGTCAAGCCGCTGAAAAATCGGCTGAACATCGTCCTCTCGCGACAGGCCGACCTGACCGATCACGTCTTCACGACCGCCAGTGACGCCATCGGCTTCTGCCGCAGCCAGGGATATCACCGGATCTACGGAATCGGCGGGCAGGCGGTCTATCAAGAGCTTTTGCCCAAGGCAGACCGCCTCATGCTGACTGAGGTCGATATCGAGATCCCCGATGCCGACGCCTTCTTCCCCGATTTCGACGAATCCGACTGGACCGAGATCACCCGCGTCCCGATCCCCGACACCGACCCGCGCTGCACATTGCGAGAGCTGATCCGCCGCTAAGCCAATCCGGCCTGCAGCCGTTCCAGCCAAAGCCGGATCACCTCGACCGATTCGACCTCATCCAGCCAGGGAATATGCGCGCGATCCGGCACTTCGGCATAGATCCCGTCCGGCCGCTGCTCTTGCATCTTCAGGAACGATGCGCGGGACAGCAGATCCGAATTCGCCCCCCGGATCGCCGCAACCGGCATCCCCGCCGTCGCCGCCCAAAGCGGCCACAGATCCGGCGCATCCCCCTCGAACGCCGCCAGAAACGCCTCCCGCAGCGCGGGGTCATAGCGGATCTGCAACCGCCCATCCACCTCTTCGTAATGCTTGCGCGCATCCGCCAGCCAGCGACCGTCGGGCACATTGGCAAAGCCCGGACTCGCCGCAGGCAGCCGTGCGGCCAATTCTTCATACGTCCTGGCAGAGGGGTTGCGCCCGACATAGTCGAAAATCCGCTCCAGCCCCGCAGTCTCAAGCTCTGGCCCGACATCGTTCAGACACAGCCCCAGCAAGCGATCACGCGCCACCGCAGCCAGCAGCAACCCGATCAGCCCCCCGCGAGAGGTGCCCAGAACCGCTGCCTGCCCGATCCCCAGATGATCCAGCAATTCCAGCGCGTCCTTGCCCTCTTGCGGCACGGTATAGCTCTCGGCACCGGTATGATCCGATTGCCCGCGCCCGCGATAATCCATCCGGATCATGCGAATATCCGACAGGTAAGGCGCTACATAATCGAAATCCGCCATATTCCGCGTCAATCCGGCCAGACACAGCACGGGCAGTCCCGCGCCGTCATCCTGATAGGCGATCCTGGCTCCGTCGCTTGTCGTAAAGAAACCCATCCCGGCCACCATCTTTTGTGAAAAAATATCCCGCAGGGGTCTGGGGACGCGAAGTCCCCAGGACGCATGCCCTAGAGGTTTTCGTTCTGAGGCATACCCAGCACGTGATAGCCGCCATCGACCATGATCACCTCGCCGGTGGTGCAGGCACCCCAATCCGACAGCAGATAAACCGCCGTTCCGCCAATCGCCTCCAGCGTCGCATTGGCGCGCAGCGGCGCATTGGCCTCGGTATGGCGGAAAGTCTTGCGCGCCCCGCCGATCGCAGCCCCGGCCAGCGTCTTCATCGGCCCCGGGCTGATCGCATTCACGCGAATGCCATCCGGACCAAGATCATTGGCCAGATAGCGCACGCTGGATTCCAGCGCCGCCTTGGCCACACCCATCACGTTATAAAACGGCGTCACCCGGTTCGATCCGCCATAGGTCAGCGTGATCAGCGATCCGCCCTCCGCCATCAACGGATGCGCCCGCCGCGCGACTTCGATCAGCGAATAGCACGAGATTTCAAGGCTATGCTTGAAATTGGCCCGGCTGGTATTCATGAACCGGCCGGTCAACTCGTCCTTGTTGGAAAAGGCGATGGCGTGGATCACGAAATCCAGTCTGCCCCACCGGCTTTCGATCTCGCCGAAGGCGCGGTCCAGCGATGCGTCATCGGTCACATCGACATCCAGCAGGAAATCCGAACCGACAGTTTCGGCCAGCGGCTCGACCCGTTTTCCAAAGGCCTCGCCTTGATAGGAAAAGGCCAGTTCGGCGCCTTGATCGGCGGCCGCCCTGGCGATGCCCCAGGCGATCGAGTGATGGTTGGCGACCCCCATCACAAGGCCACGTTTGCCCTTCAGAAGATCGCCCATATCCTGCTCTCCAGCCTTGATCAGTCCTGATATCTCGACATCAGAAGCGACGCATTGGTCCCCCCGAAGCCGAAGCTGTTGGACAGCACGGAATCAAGTCCGGCATTGTCCACACGGCTGGTCGCAATCTCGGACGGTTTCAGTCTGGGGTCCAGTTCCTGCACATTGGCGGATGCGGTGATGAAGTCATTTTGCAACATCAGCAGACAATAGATGGCCTCGTGAACGCCGGTCGCGCCGAGGCTGTGGCCCGTCAGCGACTTGGTGGAACTGACCGGCGGCGTATTCCCCTCGCCAAAGACGCGGCGCAGGGCCTCGATCTCTCCGACATCGCCCACGGGGGTCGAGGTGCCGTGCGCGTTGACATAGCTGACCTTGCGGCCTTCGGGCAGGGTTGCCAGCGCCACGCGCATCGAACGCTCGCCGCCTTCGCCAGAGGGCGCAACCATGTCATAGCCGTCGCTGGTCGCACCATAGCCTGTAACTTCGGCATAGATTTTGGCCCCGCGCGCCAGCGCGTGCTCCAGCTCTTCCAGCACCACGACGCCGCCGCCGCCCGCGATGACAAAGCCATCGCGGCTCGCATCATAGGGGCGGGATGCGGTCTGCGGGGTGTCGTTATATTTCGACGACATCGCACCCATTGCGTCGAAGAGGCAGGACAGGGTCCAGTCCAGCTCTTCGCCGCCGCCGGCAAAGACGATATCCTGCTTGCCCATCTGGATCTGTTCGACGCCATTGCCGATGCAATGCGCGCTGGTCGAGCAGGCCGAGGTGATCGAGTAGTTGACGCCCTTGATCTTGAAGGGCGTGGCCAGGCAGGCCGAATTGGTCGAGGACATGCAGCGCGTCACCATGAACGGGCCCATTCGCTTCGGGCTGCCCTTTTCAATGACGATCTGGTGGGCGTCGAAGAAGTTAGAGGTCGACGGCCCGCCCGATCCCATGATCAGCCCGGTGCGCGGGTTCGACACATCGCTGTCTTCCAGACCGCTATCGGCGATGGCCTGTTCCATGGCGATGAAATTATAGGCGGCCCCCGGACCCATGAAGCGCAGATTGCGCTTGTCGATGTAATCTTCCAGCACGATCTGCGGCATGCCGTGGATCTGGCTGCGGAAGCCGTGTTCCGCATATTCCGGCGCGAAAACGATGCCCGAACGGCCCGACTTCAGGCTGTCGGTGACCTCGTCCGCGTTATTGCCGATGGGCGATACGATACCAAGGCCGGTGATGACGACGCGTCTCATGGGCGCCTCCTCCAATATTCTGTTAGCTGGCCGACAGGGCGACCTTCATATCCTTGACTTGATAGATGATCTCGCCATCCGCCTCGACGCGACCATCGGCCACGCCCATCGTCAATCTGCGGGTCTGCACGGCTTTCGTGAAATTCACGTGATAGCGCAGCAGCTTTCGGTCGGGACGCACCATGCCGGTCAGCTTCACCTCACCCACGCCAAGCGCATAGCCGCGCCCCTGCCAGCCGCGCCAGCCCAGGTTGAAACCGGTCAGCTGCCACAGGCCGTCAAGGCCCAGACAGCCGGGCATGATCGGGTTGCCGGGAAAGTGGCAGTCGAAGAACCAAAGCTCTGGCGTGATGTCGAATTCGGCGATCACATGGCCCTTGCCATGGTCGCCGCGATCTTCCGAAATATCGGTAATCCGGTCCATCATCAGCATGGGCGGTTCGGGCAATTGCGGATTGCCGGGGCCGAACAGCTCGCCCCGCGCACAGGCCAGAAGGTCGTCGCGGTCAAAGCTGGTTTGCGTCATCGCCATGCGGGTCTTGCCTTTCGTCTCGGCCTCGATGGCCGGTGGTAGTGGGTCTGATCATGCTCAAGTTGACGTTTCGTCTATCATTCACGGCAAACCGCGTGCAAGTCTAGCCGTTAGTGCGGATCCGTCAGAACCACTGGCCGGGCTCCATCAGCCCCAGATCCATCAATTGCTGCGCCTGCCAGGTGAAGGGCCGAGAGTGGCGCCAGACGAAGCCATGGATCGAATCGCGAGAGCCGGGGTTCGAGACAAGCGCCTTGGCCACCCGGAACGAGGCGATGGCCGCCGTCAGATTGTGATGCCACGGGCAGGCATAGGTGTTGTATTCCTCGATGTTGAAGCGGTGCTCGGGCAGAAGCTGCAGATCGGGCGTCGTGCGAAACAGCGAGATCCTGTCGATCCGGCGCCGCACCTCTGGCAGGTGCTCTTCATAGCGCCAGCGCAGACCGCCGTGGAAATTCAGCTGCCGCTCAAGATGCCGCCCCTGCCCATTCGCACGGGCCAGCGCGAAATAGCCGGCGCTGTCGAACATGGCCGAATCGATGCTGACCGCATCCGGTGCGGTCGAAAGATCGGGCGCGTAAAGATCGACCACATAGCTCAGCATGGCGCTGCGGCGTTCCTCGGCATGAAAGGCCAGCAATTCGCCCACGGTGCGGGTTTCAGAGAAGGGGAAGAACAGGAATTCCGCGTTGAAACAGTAATACAGCCAGGTGCCCGCCGGAACGCTGCGGATAAAGGCATTCACCGCGCCGGTATGGGCGTCGGGCTGGCGGGTGTTCCAGATCAGGTTGGTGACGCGGTCCGACAGCTGCTCCTCGACCGCGATCGGCTCGGGAGAGAGGGCAAAGACATGGTGAAAGCCCGCATCGACATGGTGGCGCAGCGTCTCGCGCAGCGCCGCCTGATCTTCGACCAGAATGATCGCCAGGGGACCGCGCCGCAGGGCTTGGGGACGACTGCGCAGATATTCCTCTAGGGGAACGGGCGTCACGGCATCATGGCCTTGACCTGATCAAGCGCGGCGCGCAGCAGTTCGGGATTATTGCCTGCCGTGTCGATCAGGCGCGTCAGCGTGGCCTTTTGCTGATCAGAGATCGCGGCCCCTGCAATCAGCTCCTTCGCCCGTTCCGCATCAAAGCCTTCCGGTGTCAGCAGCGCTTCGATCTGCGCGGCGGTGGCGGCGGCATCGGTGGCCTGCTCGGTCGCCTGGCTGGCTTCTGCGGCGGCCTGTTCGGCATCTGCGGCGGCTTCGGATGCGGGCACGGCGTCGTCGGGGCTGTTGGCGTCGACGGCGGCCTCGGCCGCGCGGCTCGCGGCGTCGATGGCCTGTTCGGCGGCGCGTTCGGCCTCGGTCGCGGCCTCATTGACGGCGGCAAGGCCGGTCTCATCGGATGCGGCGACGGCTTCTGCGGCGGCATCTGCGGCAATCGCGGCGGCATCGGCAGCCGCATCTGCGGCCGCATCCGCCGCCTCGGTCGCCGGGACGCCGTCGGTGACAGGTTCGGCCTTGGGTTCAGCGTCAGCCGGTGATTCCGTTTCGGCGGGCACGGCCGAAGGCGCGCGGTCGGTGACCTCTGGCGCGGCCGCCTGCCGGTTCTGCCACCACATCCAGCCGCCAAGCCCAAGGGCAAGAGCAACGATTAAGGGAATCACGTTACGCATTGATGAGAAAACCCTCTTGAAAGCCTGTTCGTCTGTCTATCGCACAGGGCAGGGCCGCATAAAAGCCATTCGCCCCCCGTGCCCTGTGTCGCGATATCCGCAAAAGCCGCAAATTCGGCCTCAAATCCGATCAAATCCGGTTGAATCACCCGCGCGTGACGCTTACTTTCCCTCTATTCCGAAATGGCTATTAAAGGAGTATCGCCATAGCTCGTCGACCGCACAACGCACCGCCCACCCGCGACACCGGCCCCCGCGTCAATGAACGCATCCGCGTGTCCGAAATCCGCCTGATCGGCCCCGACGGGGAAAATGTCGGCGTCGTGCCGCCTTCGGTCGGGTTGGAGATGGCTCAGGAAGCCGGGCTGGATCTGGTCGAAATTTCGCCGAATGCGACCCCGCCGGTCTGCAAGGTCATGGACCTGGGCAAGTTCAAATACGAACAGCAAAAGCGTGAAGCCGAAGCACGCAAGAAGCAGAAGGTGATCGAGGTCAAGGAAATCAAGTTCCGTCCGGGAACCGACATCCATGACTATGACGTCAAGATGCGCAGCGTGATGAAATTTCTTGAGGCCGGCGACAAGGTCAAGGTGACCCTGCGTTTCCGCGGGCGCGAGATGGCGCACCAGGATCTGGGGCTGGAACTTCTGAACCGCGTCAAGGATGATGTCGGTGAAGCGGGCAAGGTCGAGGCCATGCCCAAGCTGGAAGGCCGCCAGATGGTGATGATGATCGCGCCCCGCTGAACCGGGCATCGTGATCTGACAGATGATCGGGCCGCGCTGGCAAGATGCAGCGCGGCCTTTGCTTTGAAAAGGACCTGCCCATGCCGCACCCCCGGATCCGTTTGATGCGCCTGCCCGATGCCGATGCCACGGTCGATCTGCCCTCTTACGCGACGCCCGGCGCGGCCGGTGCCGATATCCGCGCCAATCTGCCGCAAGAGGCGCGGGCCGATGGCATCCTGCTGGCCCCCGGTCAGCGCGCGCTGATCCCCACGGGGCTGGCCATGGAGATCCCCGAGGAGTGGGAGGTTCAGATCCGCCCGCGATCCGGTCTGGCGCTGAAGCACGGGATCACGCTGGCCAACAGTCCCGGCACCATTGATTGCGATTATCGCGGTCCTCTGGGCGTGATCCTGATCAATCTGGGCGATCAGCCACATCGCATCGCACATGGCGAACGGATCGCGCAGATGGTTGTGGCACCCGCACCGCAGGCGCAGTTCGATGAGGTTGCGGAAATCGGCGATACCCGGCGCGGCGCGGGTGGCTTTGGCTCGACAGGGCGCGGGTGATGCTGGGGGGCCTGCTGCTGATCGGCGCGGCACTGGGCTGCTGGGCGCTTGGTCTGTCCCGGTTGCGGGCCTGGCTGGTGCTGGCGATGGTCTGGCTGGCCATGATCCCGGCCTATGTCCTGGGCGAAAGGGGCGTGCGGGGGTGGCTGGTCATCGGCCTGCTGGGCGGCGCCGTCTTTGCTTATCAATCCGGCCTTAGGTGGTTGCGCAGCAAGATCCCGGCTGATCCCCCCGCGCCTGCGCCCCCCGAAGATCAACAGATGATGACCGCGGCCGAGATCGACCGCTATGCCAGACATCTGGTCCTGCGAGAGATCGGCGGCCCCGGCCAGATGCGCCTGCGGCAGGCCCGCGTGCTTGTGGTCGGTGCGGGCGGTCTGGGCGCGCCGATCTGCCTTTATCTGGCAGCGGCGGGGGTGGGCCATATCACCGTCATGGATGGCGACCGGGTCAGCCTGTCGAACCTGCAGCGGCAGGTTCTGTTTCGCAGCGACCAGCGCGGTCTGCTGAAGGCCGGGGCGGCTGCTGATAACATGGCCGCACTGAACCCCCATATCACCGTCACCGCCCTGACGCGGCCGCTGGACGACGGGGATCAGGATTTGATCGCCGCGCATGATCTGGTGCTGGACGGCACCGACAGCTTTGCGACCCGCGCATTGGTCAACCGGCTTTGCGTTGCCGCAGGGACGCCCTTGCTGGCCGGGGCCATCGCGCAATGGGAAGGGCAGGTCACGCTTTACGATCCGGCCCGCGGCGGGCCCTGCCTGTCCTGCCTGTTCTCTGAACCGCCCGCCCCGGAACTTGTCCCCGCCTGCGCCGAGGCGGGTGTCGTCGGCGCGCTGCCCGGCGTGATCGGCAGCCAGATGGCGCTGGAGGCGATCAAGCATCTGACCGGCGCGGGGCAGGGGCTGCGCGGGCGGATGCTGGTCTATGACGGTCTTTACGGCGAAAGCCGGATGATCGGCACGCAGCAGCGCGCCGATTGCCCGATCTGCGGATCGGGGCTGGAAGAGGTCGCGAAAGCTACTTAGGTTCGGGACAACCGAAAGGATGCCGCGATGAACCCAGAGTTGACGCATTGGACCGGACCACAGGGTCTGCCCCGTTTCGATCTGATCGAGGATAGCGATTTTGCCCCGGCCTTTGACCGGGAACTGGCCGGGGCCGAGGCCGCGATCGAAGCGATTGCCGCCAATCCCGAACCGGCCTCGTTCGAAAATACGGTCGCCGCGATGGAACTGGCCGAAGACGGGCTGAACCGAGTCCTGTCGGTCTTTTACAATCTGGTCGGCGTCGATTCGAATCCGCGTCGTCAGGAATTGCAGCGCGACTTCGCGCCCCGCCTTGCCGATTACAGCAGCCGCATCACGATGGATCCCCGCCTTTACGCACGCGTCAAGGCTGTGGCCCAGACCGCCGATCAGCTGGCCCCGCAGGACCGGCGCATCACCGAACTTGCGCTGCGCAACCTGACGCGCGCAGGCGCGGGGCTGGACGAAGCGGGGCGCAAGCGCATGGCGCAGATCAGCGCCCGCATGGCGGTGCTGACCACGGAATTCGCGCAGAATGTGCTGACGGATGAGCGTGACTATGTGCTGCCCATCCCCGATGACCGTCTTGCCGGTCTGCCCGACTGGCTGTTGCGCGCAATGCGCGCGGCGGCAAAGGAACGCGGGCTTGCCGGGCAGATCGTGACGCTGAACCGGTCGCTGATCGTGCCGTTTCTGGAATATTCGCAGGAACGTGGCCTGCGCGAAACGGCCTTCAAGGCCTGGGCCGCGCGCGGATCGGGCGATGGCGCGGGCGGTGCGGCGACCAATAACCTGCCGCTGATTACCGAAATCCTGGCCCTGCGGCACGAACGCGCGCAGCTTCTGGGATATCAGGATTTCGCCGCCTATAAGCTGGAACCGGAAATGGCCGGGGATGCGCAGACGGTCGAGGACCTGCTGATGCAGGTCTGGGGTCCGGCAACCAGACGCGCGGCCGAGGATGAGGCCAAACTGACCGCCATGCTGCGCGACGATGGCGTCAACGGTCCGCTGGAGCCCTGGGACTGGCGGCTTTACGCCGAACGGCTGCGCCAGCGCGAACATGATTTCGATGCTGCGCAGGTCACGCCCTATCTGACGCTGGACGCGATGCTGGGCGCCGTCTTCGATGTGGCGCATAAGCTGTACCGTCTGGAATTCGAGGCTTTCGAGGCGCCCCTGTTGTCGCCCGATGTGCGGGCCTGGCGGGTGACGCGCGACGGGCAGTTGATGGCGATCTTTCTGGGGGATTTCTTTGCCCGGCCCAGCAAACGCTCGGGCGCGTGGTGCTCGGCCCTGCAGATGCAGCACAAGATCGGCAAGGGGCAGCGGCCCATCGTCGTCAATGTCTGCAACTTCACCCCGCCAGAGCAGGCCGGCGCCCCGGCCTTCCTGTCCTGGGATGACGCGCATACGCTGTTTCACGAATTCGGTCACGCGACGCATCACATCCTGTCGGATGTGACATGGCCCTCGATCGCGGGCACCTCGGTGGCGCAGGATTTCGTGGAATTGCCCAGTCAGCTTTACGAACATTGGCTGGAACAGCCCGCCGTGCTGGATGCCCATGCGCGCCATTTTGAAACCGGCGCGCCGCTGCCTGCCGATCTGCGCGACCGGCTGCTGGCGGCTGGTAATGCGGATGCCGGGTTCAGCACGACGGAATATCTGGAAAGCGCGCTGGTCGATCTGGCGCTGCATCGTGGCGCGCCCGCCCGTGACGCCATGGCCAGACAGGCCGAGGTTCTGGCCGAGCTGGGCGCGCCCGGTGCCATCCCGATGCGCCATGCGACGCCGCATTTCGCCCATGTCTTCAGCGGCAACAGCTATGCCAGCGGCTATTACAGCTATATGTGGTCCGAGGTGATGGATGCAGATGCCTTCGCCGCTTTCGAGGAAACCGGCGATATCTTCGATCCCGAAACCGCGCGCCGGTTGGAGGATACCATCCTGTCCAAAGGCGGATCACAGCCTGCGGATGAATTATGGATCGCCTTCCGGGAACGCATGCCGGGGGTCGAGGCGTTATTGCGGGGGCGCGGTCTGATCTGAACGTCTCGTTTTGCTGCAGGGAGAAGATGATGAAGAGGCTCGGCTTTGCGGTGCTTTTGACGGCATTTTCCCTTGGCGGCTACGTGCCCGGTCTGCGTGCGCAAAGCGGCGTCGAGGCGGGGGCGACGGTGGCGCGGCTGGATGGCAGCTATGACCGGAACCGCGATCAATGCGAAAACCTGAATTCGCAGACGCGGCTCAGCATCAATGACGGCACCTTCCGCTTTTACGAATCGCAATGCACCTTTGGCCGGAAGGGCGGTCAGGTCGAAACCTCGGAAGGGACGTTGCTGTGCATCGGTGAAGGGCAGCGGTTCAAGCGCGATATCGTGCTGAACCTGCGGCCCGACGGCGTGCAGATCGTGGAAAACGGCGCATCCATGGATTACGCCCGCTGCCCCGATTAAACGTCTATTCGCGGATCTCGCCCGGATCGACGCCCCAGATCGTCGATTTCGGCACCCATCCCCGCTGCCCGCCACCGGAAATCCGGCACCAATCGGGCTTGCATTCGCCAAGCCGCACGATGGCGCCGGCCTCGGCCAGGGCCACGACATTGCCATCGGCCTCGGGGCGGCTGCGCAGTTCCAGCATATCTTCCGTCACCAATGCGGTGCGCACCCCTGACAGCAGCGCGTAATGCACCCAACCGCCGGCGCCGTCCTTGTCCTCGACCCGCCGCCAATGGCCGAACTCGGCCGTCACCCGCAGGGGCATTCCGGCGTGACGAAAGACCCAGTCGATGCGGTGGGACAGGCTGGGGCCGCGCCGGGCATTGCCCTCGCTTCCTTTCAGGCTGACATAGCGGGGAACGGGCAGGTTGGTAACCGGGCCGCGCGTTACCTCGGACGAGCTGTCCTGAACGCGGGTGATCCGGGCATCGGCCGATTGCGCCACCTGCGCCGCCCCAGTGCCACAGATCCCTGCAATTGCGATAAGAACTGCCGAGCCGAGCCCCCGCGCCCCTGTCATCTTCATTTTTCCACCGTCCTGCCTGATCGACCCTGCGGGGCCGACCCTTATGACCTTCCGCGTCTGCCGGGCAGGGGTGTCGCCACCGATCTGACCCTTTGTCCGCATGGGGACTTGTGCCCGTCCCTCATCGCGGGCAGTTTGCCAAAAGCTGACCGGCTTTGGAAGTCCGGCACCGACACGAGTTCGAGAAAGTGAGGTTATTATGCCCACCCCGCCACCCTCTCGCCAGAAACTGCGCGTTGCGGTGACCCGCCGCCTTCCGGAAGCGGTGGAAACCCGCATGAAAGAGCTGTTCGACGTGTCCCTGCGGGAAGATGACAGCCGCCTGAGCCGCGAAGATCTGGTGCAGATGATGCGCAATTGCGACGTGCTGGTGCCCACGGTGACCGATCAGATCGACGCCAATATGCTGGCGCAGGCCGGCGATCGGCTGAAGCTGATTTCGAATTTCGGGGCAGGGGTGGATCATATCGACGTGCATTCCGCCCGCCAGCGCGGTGTTCTGGTGTCGAACACGCCGGGGGTGGTGACCGAAGATACCGCCGATATGGCGATGGCGCTGATTCTGGCGGTGACGCGCCGCATCCCCGAAGGGCTGGCCGAAATGCAGGCCGGGCGCTGGCAGGGATGGGCGCCGACCGCGCATCTGGGCGGGCGTGTCGGCGGGCGCCGTCTGGGGATTCTGGGCATGGGCCGGATCGGTCAGGCGGTGGCGCGGCGCGCCAATGTCTTTGGCATGCAGGTGCATTACCACAACCGCAAACGCCTGCGCCCCGAGATCGAGGAAGAATTGCAGGCGACCTATTGGGAAAGCCTGGATCAGATGCTGGCGCGGATGGATATCATCAGCGTGAACGCGCCGCATACGCCCTCGACCTTCCATCTGCTGAATGCGCGACGGCTGAAGCTGATGAAGCCAAGCGCGGTGGTCGTGAATACCTCGCGCGGTGAGGTGATCGACGAAAACGCCCTGACCCGCATGCTGCGCGCCGGAGAGATCGCGGGCGCCGGTTTGGATGTGTTCGAACACGGCCATGAGATCAACCCCCGCCTGCGCGAACTGTCCAACGTGGTGCTGCTGCCGCATATGGGATCGGCAACGGTCGAGGGACGCGCCGAGATGGGTGAGAAAGTCATCATCAATATCAAGACCTTCGCCGATGGCCACCGGCCGCCGGATCTGGTCGTGCCCTCGATGCTGTAACAAGGATGCGCGGCGTAAGTCAGGCACGGCTGGCCGTCTCTGGCCTGTTCTTTCTGAACGGGCTGATCATTGGCAGCTGGGCACCCAAGATCCCGGTGCTGATGTCGCGCCTGCAGATCTCGGAATCGACGATGGGCCTGATCGTGCTGTGCATGGGTCTGGGCTCGGTCACGATGATGCCGGTCTTTGGCGGGCTGACGGCGCGCTATGGGTCCAGCTTTTCGGTGCGTCTGGCGGCGATCTTGTCGGCGCCGGTGATGCTGCTGATGTCGCTGGCGCCGACGCTGTGGAGCGTGGCCGCCGTGGTGGTGCTGTTCGGCGGCACCATCGGCGGCATGGATGTGGCGATGAATGCCAATGCTGTCGCGGTCGAGCGGGCGCGGCGGCGGGCCATCATGTCCTCTTGCCACGGATTCTGGAGCCTTGGCGGCGTGGCCGGGGCGGGGCTTGGCGGCATCGGCATCACCCTGCTGGGTGAGATCGGGCACTCGGTCTTGCTGACGCTGGTGGTCGCTGCCGGTCTTGCGCTGATCTTTCCGCGCCTGCTGCACGATGCGCCAAGCCAGGAGGATCGCGCTTCGACGCCGCTGCGCCTGCCGCGAACGCCGCTGCCCTATGTGATCGGCCTTGTCGCGCTGTGCTGCATGATCCCCGAGGGCGCGATTCTGGACTGGGCCGCCGTCTATCTTCAACGCGAACTCGGCGCCTCGCTGTCGCTGGCGGGGTGGGGCTTTGCCGCCTGTGCCGGGACGATGGCCGTGATGCGCTTTCTGGGGGATGAGATCCGGCAGCGCTTTGGCGCGGTCCGCACATTGCGGGTCAGCGCGGTGATCGCGATCATCGGCCTGACGATTGCGGGGCTGTCATCTTCGCCGGTGATGGCCATCGCAGGCTTCGCCTTTGCCGGTCTGGGGCTGGCCAATATGGTGCCCATCGCCTTTTCCGCCGCCGGGAACATGCCGGGTCTGGCCAGCGGTGTCGGGCTGTCCGTCGTCACGACGATGGGCTATTCCGGCATCCTCGTGGCGCCCGGCAGCATCGGCTGGCTGGCGGAACATTTCAGCTTCTCGGTGATCTTTGTCGGGCTGGCCGCGCTGCTGCTGATCCCGCTGCTGCTGTCGCGTCTGATGAAATCCGCCGATTTCGGCTAGCGATAGACCTGATCCGTGCCGGGAAACCTTCGCGTGCGGACGGCATCGGCGTAATCGGCGATGGCCTCTTCTGCGCGCGGTCCCAGGTCGCCGAATTTCTGCACGAAGCGCGGCACGCGGCCCGACAGGCCCAGCATGTCGTCCAGCACCAGGATCTGCCCGTCGCAGCGGGCCGATGCGCCGATGCCGATTGTGGGGATTGCGACGGCCTGCGTGATCTGATCGGCCAGCCCCTCCATCACCCCTTCAACCACAAGGCTGAAGGCGCCGGCCTCTTCCACGGCGCGGGCATCCTGAATATGGGCGGGCCATGTCGCCTCGTCCCGACCCTGGGTCTTGAAGCCGCCCATGGTATTGGTGGCCTGCGGGGTCAGGCCGATATGGCCCATGACCGGGATGCCCCTTTCGGTCAGAAAGCGGATCGTCTGGGCCATGCGGGCGCCGCCTTCCAGCTTGACCGCGCCGCAGCCCGTCTCGGCCATGATACGCGCGGCATTCCGGAACGCCTGCTGCGGGCTTTCCTCGTAGCTGCGGAAGGGCATATCGACCACGATCATGGCGCGCTGGCTGCCGCGCAGGACCGCCTGACCGTGCAGGATCATCATCTCGACCGTGACCCCGATGGTCGAGGGCAGGCCATGGACCACCATGCCCAGACTGTCGCCGACAAGAATGATCTCGGCATGCTGATCGACCATGGCGGCCATCGGTGCGGTATAGGCCGTCAGCGCCACGATCGGGGTTTGCCCCTTGCGGGCAGCGATCTGCGGGGCGGTGAAACGGCGGATCGGGGCTTGGGCGGACATGTTACCTCTCAGGGGTTGAGGACGCGCTGATCGATCAGCAGCACCTCGCCAAAGCGGACGGCCAGAAGGATCACGACCGGCCGGGACAGGCTGTCGATGCGCGACAGATCGGCCGCGTCGCGAATATCGACCGAGCGGATATCGGCGCGCGGTTCGGATTTCAGCACCGCCCGGACCTCTTGCCGCAGGACGGGCAGGGTTGTGCCCCCGGCCATCAGCGCCTGCGCCCGGTCCAGCGCGCGGCTGATCACGGTGGCGGCGATGCGGTCTTCGGGCGGCAGGCGACGGTTTCGCGATGACATGGCAAGCCCGTCAGCTTCGCGGACGGTGGGAATGGCCAGAATCTCGACCGGTATGTCCAGATCGGAAACCATCTGCCGCACGATGGTCAGTTGCTGATAATCCTTTTCGCCAAAGGTCGCGGCATCGGGGCCGACGATGTTGAACAGTTTGGTCACAATCGTGGTCATGCCGCGGAAATGGCCGGGCCGCAGCCGGCCCATCAGCATCCGGGACAGGGCCGTCACCTCGACCACGGTCTGCGCGCCCGGGCGATAGATCTCCTCGACCCCCGGCGTGAAGACGGCATCGCAGCCCTCTTGTCGCAACAGGCGCAGATCGGTGTCTTCGTCGCGCGGATAGGCGGCCAGATCGGCCTGCTGGTCGAATTGCGTCGGATTGACAAAGATCGAGGTGACGATCCGTCCGCCACCCCGCGCATCCAGCCAGTCACGCGCCCGGCGCACCAGCGTCAGATGCCCCTCATGCAGCGCGCCCATGGTGGGGACCAGCGCCACGCGCTGCCCCTCGGCGCGCCAGGCGGCCACGCAATCGCGGATCGATTGCTTGCTGCGGCAGATCTGCATCTTTCCTCCCACGGCCCTGATCTGGGTTGGGGCAGGCTAAGGGCACAGCGATCACAGGGCAAGCGCTGCATTGCAGCATGTCGTTTTTCGCTGCCAATGGTCGGCCCTGTAGGACGCAACGTCACCGCCTCTGGCACAAACGAAGAAACACCCAGGGAGACGGGAATGAAGTCGCATGTGAAGGTTCTGGTGGTCGGCGGTGGCGCAGTGGGCTGCGGCATCGCCTATCATCTTGCAAAGGCCGGTTGGGAAACCATGCTGGTGGAACGGGATGAACTGACCGCCGGATCCACCTGGCATGCCGCGGGTCTGCTGCCGCTGTTCAACATGGGCTATGCGACCAGCCATATCCATGATTACTCAGTGAAACTCTACGCCGCGCTTGAGGCCGAGACCGGGTTGAATGCGGGCTTTACCCGCTGCGGCAACCTGCGCATGGCCCAGACCGACGCGCGGATGGACGAATACATGCTTTATTCCGCCACGGCCGAGACGGTGGGGGTGGAACATGAATTCCTGACGCCTGCGCAGATCAAGGATCGCTGGCCGCTGGTGCGCACCGACGACCTGAAGGGCGCGCTGTTTCATCCGACCGATGGCTATATCAACCCCGCCGATGTGACCCAGGCCATGGCCAAGGGCGCGCGCATGGCCGGTGCCACCATCGAGCGCAAGATACAGGTGAACGGCTATCGCTGGACCGGCAGCGAATGGATCGTCACCTGCGAACGGATGGTCGAAAAGGGCGGCAACCTTGTCCCCTCGGGCGAGGAGTTTGAGATCCACGCCGAACATGTCGTCACCGCCACCGGCAACCATGCGCAGCGCACCGCGCGGCTCTTGGGCATCAAGATCCCCGCCATCCCGGTCGAGCATCAGTATATCGTCACCGAACCCGATCCGATGCTGGCCAAATGGCGGGCCGAGGGCAATCCCGAACACCCGGTCCTGCGCGATGCCGATGCGAAATGGTATGTGCGCGAGGAACGCGGCGGCTGGATCCTTGGCCCCTATGAAGAGGGCGCGCCCGCGCGTTTCCCCTATGAGGTGCCTGCAGGCTTCCGCGCCGATCTGTTCCCGCTGGATCTGGAGCGGATCGAGGAAGAATACATGTCCATGATCCACCGTCTGCCATCCTCGGAAGAGGTGGGACTGAAGGACGATTTCAACGGTCCGATCTGCTATACGCCGGATGGCAACCCGCTTGTGGGTCCGGCGCCGGGTCTGCGCAATATGTGGCTGGCCGAGGGCTTCAGCTTCGGGATCACGGCGGCGGGCGGCGTTGGCCATTACCTGACCCAGATGATGACCCAGGGCGAGGCAGAGATCGACATGGCCAGCCTTGATCCGCGCCGCTACGGGTCATGGATGACCACCGAATATGCGGTGAAGAAAAATGAGGAATGCTATGCCCATGTCTTCATCCTGCATCACCCGGATGAAGAACGCGAAGCCTGCCGGCCGCTGCGGACCTCGCCCGCCTATGACCGGCAAAAGGCCCGCGGCGCGCAATTCGGCTGCGTGAACGGGTGGGAGCGTCCGAATTACTTTGGCCCGCTGGATGCGCCCGAGGATTTCGACCATAACGCCCGCAGCTTCCGCCGCGGCGGCTGGTGGGACTATGCCAAGGCCGAGGCCGAGGCGATCCGCAACAGCGCCGGTCTGATCGACGCCACCGCCTTTGCCAAGCATATGGTCAAAGGGCCGGGCGCGACGGCGTTTCTGGACTGGCTGACCACGAACAAGCTGCCCAAGGTCGGGCGGATCAACCTGACCTATGCGCTGACCGTGACCGGCACCACGCGCACCGAATATACCATCGTGCGACTGGCCGAGAATGACTATTACCTCGTCTCGGCCGGGGCATGGGCCGATTATGACCGCGACAACCTGATCAAATCGGCCGAGGATTTCATGTCAGGCGGCGGCGATTTCGTCAGCATTCAGGATGTCACCACGCAATGGGGCGTCTTTGCCATCGCAGGCCCGGCCTCGCGCGAGATCCTGTCAAAGCTGATCCGTGATCCGCAGCCCGAAACCGCCCTGTCGAACAAGCGCTTCCCCTGGTTGTCGATGCGCAATATCGAGTTGGGCATGGTGCCGACCATGGCGATCCGCGTGGCCTATACCGGCGAATTGGGATGGGAACTGCATCACCCGATCGAGATGCAGAACCACCTGTTCGACCGTCTGATGGAAGCGGGCGAACCGCTGGGCATGAAGCTGGTGGGCACGCGCGCGCAGAACTGGCTGCGGCAGGAAAAATCCTATCGCGCCTTCGGCACCGAACTGGGCCGTGACGCAACCCCGCTGGAGGCCGGTCTGGATCGCTTTGTCGATCTGGAGAAGGATTTCAAAGGCAAGCAGGCCATGCTGGACAAGGGCATCCGCAGCAAATGCGTGACCGTGCTGATCGACGGGCCGGGCGACGCCGATCCCTGGGGTCGTGAGGGGCTGTTCAAGGATGGCGAACGGGTCGGGCGTCTGACCTCTGGCGGCTGGTCGGCGGGCTTTGGCAAGCAGATCGGCATGGGCTATGTCCGCCCCGATCTGGCCGAAACCGGCACCCGCCTGCAGGTCCGCATGTTCGGCGATTTGTGGGATGCCGAGGTGACCGAGGACAGCCCCTACGATCCGCAAAACCAGCGCATCCGGCAGGATGGCTGAACGGCTGCTGATCAGGCGACGGCGTTCGCCCTGATCAGCATACGCAACATGCTGGACAGGCTGGGCACGATGAAAGGTGCCGTCGGCGCGCGCGGGCGGTTCATCTGCAACGAGGTGTAGCCATGCATCACCGACCAGGCCATGATCTCGAACTGGTCGCCCTTCTCGGATGAGGTGAAGGGGCTGCAGACCGATTTCAGCACGTCATAGCTTTCTATGGCGGTTTTGCTGAGCTCTGGCGTCGGTGTGATCAATTCGTCGAACATCAGGCGGAACAGGGCGGAATTTTCCTCGGAAAATTTTATATAGGCGTCGGCGGCCGCCTCCAGCCGGTCGAAATCGCTGGTGACGGTGACAAGCTGTGTGTTGGACAGGGTCTTGCTGAGCATCTGGAAGCCGCGTTCGGCGATTGCAGAACGCAGCCCCGGCAAGCCGTTGAAATAATGGGCGGGTGCGGCATGAGAGACACCCACCAGCGCCGCGATCCGACGCAGGGTCAGGCCTTCGCTGTCATGTTCTGCCAGCAGTTTGATCCCCGCAAGTATCAGTTTTTCGCGGACGCAACCGCGACTCTGCCCTCGGTTTTTGTTCATGCTGCGCCTGCACACCCTAGCTTGACATTGTCAAGCATAGCAGGGATGGTCCTTATGCCCAGAGGTAATGTTACGCACGCTGGCATATTCAAAGACGCGTGCTTGTTTTGGCAGTGTAGAAATCTGGGCGGCCCGTTGAAGGCTCTGGTCTGGATTTTCATAATTTCTTTGTTTTTGTTTTCCGGCCAGAGCCGCCAGCTTTTGGGTGGCCGCTTGTTATTGAAGTTGTGAAATTAGAGTATTCCTGGCCGCAAGAAAAGCAGACATTTCAGACATATCATCACTGTGATGAGGGCGTGAAAACAAAAAAGGCCGGACCCGCAGGTCCGGCCTTTTTTGTTTGGAGCGGGCGATGAGATTCGAACTCACGACCCTAACCTTGGCAAGGTTATGCTCTACCCCTGAGCTACGCCCGCATCCGTTTCCTTCGGCGTTTCCGCCTTCGGTGAGGCGTGATTTAGGCGAGCACGCCGGGGGGTGCAAGAGGAAAAATCGGTGATCGGGCGATTTTTTTACCTGATTGACAGAATTTCGAAATCTGCGGATCTTCCGGCAAAATTTTCAGGGAAGCCCAATGTCCTCCACCGACGAATTACGAGATTTCGTGCGCCAGGCGCTGGCTGCCGGTCAGGACCGGCAGGTTATCGGCGATGCCCTGCAAAAGGCCGGATGGACCTCGAAAGAGGTATCGGACGCGCTTGACGGCTGGCTTGACGGGCAGGGCGGATTGCCCCCTGTGCCCCGGCCGGGGCGGACGCTGCTGGTGAAAGAGGTGTTCTTTTACGGGCTGCTGTTCATTTCCTTGTCGATGCTGAGCTGGCATCTGATCTGGTTGTGCTTCTCGATCATCGATATGCTGATCGAGGATCCCTATGGCCGCCCGGCATCGCCCTCGTCGATGCGCTGGCCCATCGCGGTGCTGATCGTGTTCCTGCCGCTGTTCCTGTTTCTGAACCGACGCGGCTGGCAGGGGCGCGACTCTGACCGGGCAGGTCGCGAATCGCGGGCCAGATCCGGCTTTGCCTCGATCACCTTGCTGGTGTCGTCGCTGGTCCTGATCGGCGACATGATCGCATTGATCTTTGCCCTGCTGAATGGCGATCTCAGCATCCGCTTTGCGGCGAAGGCGCTGGTGGTTGCAGCCGTGGGTGGCCTGATTCTGTTATATTACCGGAACGAAGATCATGTCTGACGGGCGTTCGCATCTGGCCATCTGGGCGCTTGGCGGATTGAGCGTGCTGGCCATCGCCGTGGGGCTTTCGTTCACCGGTGGCCCTGCGCAGGGCGCCAAGGAGCGGCGTGATGGCATCCGGTACGAGGATCTGCTCAGCCTCGCCCGTTGTGCGTCCTTTGCAGGGGATCGGGAAGAGGTGCTGTCGCGTCAGGCCGTGCTTTGCCCCGGTGAGGCCGCGAAGACCGATCCCCTGACGGGTCAGCCCTATCTGGTCCAGCCTATGCCTGACAATCGCCTGCGTCTTTGCGCCTCTTTCGAGCTGACGCAGGAAGAAGCACCCTGGCGGCGACGGGATCTGGACAGCTGGCAGGGTGACTGCATGATCGTTGAACTGGCAAGGACGCCCTGATCCGGCTGTCAGTCGCGCCCGATCCGCCCCAGATGGGTGTCACGGAAGCCGGTCGGATGTTTCAGCCCATAGCCCAGGGCGCGGTCGATCCCGACATGGGCGGTCCAGATCATGCCGATGGGGATGAGGTTGGGATATCCGATCACCACCCCGACCACCGCCAGAATGATCCCGAAGCAGTACAGATGGCCCAGATTATAGATGAAGGCCCCGACGCGCGGCCCGGCCACATAGCCCAGCATCGACAGATCAGGCGCCAGCAGCGCCAGAGGCCAGACCCAGATCGGCCAGCCATTCTGCACGAAAGCCGCCAGGATCATTGAGACTACGAAGATCAGCAGCCCTTCCAGACGTTGCCAGCGGTTCGTGGTCATTCAATGCCCTTTCATCGGCGTTGTCAGACGGCCTCAGCCTGCGGCGCGCAGCCGTGCGGGTTTCAGCATCTGTTTCAGGTAATGGCCGGTATGGCTTTCCGCGACCTGTGCCACATCCTCGGGCGTGCCGGTCGCCACGATCCGGCCACCGCCATCGCCGCCTTCGGGACCGATATCGATGATCCAGTCGGCGGTCTTGATGACGTCCAGATTATGTTCGATCACCACGACGGTATTGCCCTGATCAACCAGCGAATGCAGCACCTCCAGCAGCTTGCGCACGTCTTCGAAATGCAGGCCGGTGGTCGGCTCGTCAAGAATATACAGCGTCCGCCCGGTCGAGCGGCGCGACAATTCCTTGGCCAGTTTGACCCGCTGCGCCTCACCCCCTGACAGGGTCGTGGCCTGCTGGCCGACCTTGATATAGCCAAGGCCCACCTCCATCAGCGCGTCCATCTTTTCGCGGATCGAGGGGACGGCGGCAAAGAATTGCTGCGCATCCTCGACCGTCATGTCCAGCACATCGGCGATGCTCTTTCCCTTGAACTGGACCTCCAGCGTCTCGCGGTTATAGCGCTTGCCCTTGCAGGTTTCGCATTCGACATAGACGTCGGGCAGGAAATGCATCTCGATCTTGATGACGCCATCGCCCTGACAGGCCTCGCAGCGGCCGCCCTTGACGTTGAAGCTGAAACGACCGGGCTTGTAGCCGCGGGTCTTGGCCTCGGGCAGGCCCGCGAACCATTCGCGGATCGGTGTGAAGGCGCCGGTATAGGTCGCGGGATTCGAACGCGGCGTGCGGCCGATGGGGCGCTGGTCAATGTCGATCACCTTGTCCAGATGCTCCAGCCCCTTGATCGTTTCGCAAGGGGCAGGGGTCTGGCGGGCACCGTTCAGGCGCAGGCTGGCGGTCTTGAACAGGGTTTCGATGGTCAGGGTCGATTTGCCGCCGCCCGAGACGCCGCTGACGCAGACAAACCTGCCCAGCGGATATTCGGCGGTCACGTCCTTCAGGTTATTGCCCGTCGCGCCGACGACCACGACCTTCTTGCCATTCCCCTTGCGACGCTCAGCCGGGACCGAGATTTCGCGGGTGCCGGCCAGATATTGCCCGGTCAGGCTGGCGGGATCGGCGGCGATATCCTGCGGCGTGCCCTTGGCCACCACGGTGCCGCCATGAACGCCCGCGCCCGGCCCCATGTCAAAGACGTAATCGGCATGGCGAATGGCGTCTTCGTCATGTTCGACCACGATCACCGAATTGCCCTGATCGCGCAGGCCCTTCAGCGTGGTCAGCAGGCGGTCATTGTCACGCTGATGTAGCCCGATCGAGGGTTCGTCCAGCACGTAGAGCACGCCGGTCAGCCCGCTGCCGATCTGGCTGGCCAGCCGGATTCGCTGGCTTTCGCCACCCGACAGCGTGCCGGCCGCGCGCGACAGCGTCAGATAGTCCAGCCCGACATTCACCAGAAAGCCAAGCCGTTCACGGATTTCCTTGACGATGGCGGCGGCGATTTCGTTCTTTTGCTTGCTCAGGTGGCTGGGCGCGTCATTGATCCAGTCCAGCGCGTCGCGGATCGACAGTTCCGTGACCTGACCGATATGGCGGTTGGCGATGCGAACGGCCAGCGCCTCGGGGCGCAGGCGATAGCCATGGCAGGCGCCGCAGGGGCGGTTGTTCTGATATTTCTCGAATTCTTCGCGGACCCAGGCGGAATCGCTTTCGCGCAGGCGACGCTCCATATTCGGGATCACGCCTTCAAAGACGCGGCTGACCTCGTAAACGCGGCCGGCATCGTCGAAACGGAACTTGATCTGCTCATCGCCCGACCCATAGAGGAACAGGCGCTGGATCTTCTCTGGCAGATCCTTCCAGGGCGTCTTCTTGTCAAAACCGTAATGCTTGGCCAGCGCATTGATGGTCTGGGTCAGATAGGCCGATTTCGACTTGGCCCAGGGCGCGATGGCCCCCTTGTCTATGGAGAGCGCGCTGTCGGGCACGATCAGGCGTTCGTCAAAGAACAGCTCGGCCCCCAGACCGTCGCAGACCGGGCAGGCGCCCAGCGGCGCGTTGAAGGAAAACAGCCGGGGTTCGATATCGGGGATGGTGAAGCCGCTGACGGGACAGGCGAAATTTTCGCTGAACGTGATGCGTTCGGCCTCGCCCTCGGCCGGGGCTGTTTCCAGAATCGCGATGCCGCTGGCCAGATCCAGCGCGGTGCGCAGCGAATCGGCCAGACGGGTTTCCAGCCCCTCGCGCACCACGATCCGGTCGACAACCACATCGATATTATGGCGGAATTTCTTGTCCAGCGTCGGCGGCTCGTCCAGCTCGTAAAACTCGCCGTCCACCTTGACCCGCTGGAAGCCCTGTTTGCGCAGTTCCAGGAATTCTTTCTTATATTCGCCCTTGCGATCGCGCACGATGGGGGCCAGCAGATAGGCGCGGGTGCCGTCCTCCATCGCCATGATGCGATCGACCATATCCTGCACCTGCTGCGCCTCGATCGGCAGGCCGGTGGCAGGGCTGTAGGGCGTGCCCGCACGGGCAAAGATCAGGCGCAGATAGTCATAGATCTCGGTCACCGTGCCCACGGTCGAACGCGGGTTCTTTGACGTCGTCTTTTGTTCGATACTGATCGCGGGGGACAGTCCGCTGATGTGATCGACGTCAGGTTTTCCCATCATATCAAGGAATTGCCGGGCATAGGCCGACAGGCTTTCGACATAGCGCCGCTGCCCTTCGGCATAGATCGTGTCAAAGGCCATGCTGGATTTGCCGCTGCCCGACAGGCCCGTGATCACCACGAACTGATCGCGCGGAATATCCATATCCACGCTTTTCAGATTATGCTCTCGCGCGCCGCGCACTTCGATGAACTTCTGTTCCATGGGCCTGCCCCTGCCGAGTAAGCGCATCACATAGTGACCAATGTGGAAAACGCAACCGTCACGCCGGAACATAACGCGAACGATTGCGAATATCCAGCGCAGAAAGCGACCTTGGGTGACGGTCGCGGCGGGTACTGTCTTGCCGCTGCGTAAGGTTTTCACCGCGGCGCAGGGCGCATCCGCGCAATTAATGGTCGTGGTAACGCTTGCGCTGCGGTGCGGCATCGCTAACATGCCCGCGACATCGAGGGAGACAGGCATGTTTCAGAAAATTCTGATCGCCAACCGTGGTGAAATCGCCATTCGCGTCATGCGCGCGGCCAATGAGTTGGGCAAGAAGACAGTCGCCATTTATGCCGAAGAGGATAAGCTGGGTCTGCACCGCTTCAAGGCGGATGAGGCCTACCGTATCGGCGAAGGGCTTGGGCCGGTCGCGGCCTATCTCTCGATCCCCGAGATCATCCGGGTCGCAAAGGAAAGCGGCGCCGATGCCATCCATCCGGGCTATGGCCTGCTGTCGGAAAATCCCGAATTCGTGGATGCCTGCGCCAAGGCGGGCATCACCTTCATTGGCCCGCGCGCGGAAACCATGCGCGCCCTTGGCGACAAGGCCAGCGCCCGCAAGGTCGCCATCGAGGCAGGCGTCCCGGTCATTCCGGCGACCGAGGTGCTGGGCGATGATTTCGAGGCCATCAAGGTGGAAGCGGCCGAGATCGGCTATCCGCTGATGCTGAAAGCCAGCTGGGGTGGCGGCGGTCGCGGCATGCGCCCGATCAATGGCCCGGAAGAACTGGTCGAAAAGGTCCGCGAAGGTCGGCGCGAGGCCGAGGCCGCCTTTGGCAATGGCGAAGGTTATCTGGAAAAGATGATCATCCGCGCGCGCCACGTCGAGGTTCAGTTGCTGGGCGATACGCATGGCGGTCTCTATCACCTTTACGAACGCGATTGCACCGTTCAGCGCCGCAATCAGAAGGTGGTCGAGCGTGCGCCCGCCCCCTATCTGACCGAGGAACAGCGCGCCGAAGTCTGCGGCCTGGCGCTGAAGATCGGGCAGGCTGTCGGCTATCAGAATGCGGGTACCGTCGAATTCCTTATGGATATGGAAACCGGCAATTTCTATTTCATCGAGGTCAATCCCCGCGTGCAGGTGGAACATACCGTCACCGAAGAGGTGACCGGCATCGACATCGTGCAGGCCCAGATCCGCATCGCCGAGGGCGCCACGCTGGCCGAAGCGACCGGCGTTGCCGATCAGCAGGGCATCACCCTGTCCGGCCATGCGCTGCAATGCCGGGTCACGACCGAGGATCCGCAGAACAATTTCATCCCCGATTATGGCCGCATCACCGCCTATCGCAGCGCGACCGGGATGGGGATCCGTCTGGATGGCGGCACGGCCTATTCGGGCGGGGTGATCACCCGCTATTACGATTCGCTTCTGGTCAAGGTCACCGCCTGGGCGCAAACCCCGGATCAGGCGATCAAGCGGATGGACCGCGCGCTGCGCGAATTCCGCGTGCGCGGTGTCAGCACGAATATCGATTTCGTTATCAACCTGCTGAAACACCCGACTTTTCTGGATGACACCTATACGACGAAATTCATCGACACGACGCCGGATCTGTTCAGCTTCAAGAAGCGTCAGGACCGGGCGACCAAGATCCTGACCTATCTGGCCGATATCACCGTCAACGGCCATCCCGAAACCGCGGGCCGCACGCTGCCGCCCGCGCAGGCCCGCCGCCCGGAACCGCCCACGCCCTTGGCCGATCCGGCACCCGGCACGCGGCAGTTGCTGGAGGAAAAAGGCGCGCAGGCCGTGGTGGACTGGCTGGCGCAGCAAAAGCAGCTGCTGATTACCGACACGACCATGCGCGACGGGCATCAGTCCTTGCTGGCCACGCGCATGCGCTCGATCGACATGATCCGGGTGGCGCCAAGCTATGCCGCCAATCTGCCGCAGCTGTTCAGCGTGGAATGCTGGGGCGGGGCGACCTTCGACGTGGCCTATCGCTTTTTGCAGGAATGCCCGTGGCAGCGCCTGCGCGATATTCGCAGCCATATGCCGAACCTGATGACACAGATGCTGCTGCGGGCCTCGAACGGGGTGGGTTATACGAATTATCCCGATAATGTGGTGGTGTCCTTTGTCGATCAGGCGGCAAAGACCGGCGTCGATGTGTTCCGGGTCTTTGACAGCCTGAACTGGGTCGAGAATATGCGCGTCGCCATGGATGCGGTGCTGGAGACCGGAAAGATCTGCGAAGGTACGGTCTGCTATACCGGCGATATGCTGGACCCGGACCGGGCCAAATACGATCTGAAATACTATGTCGGCATGGCGCGCGAATTGCGCGATGCGGGGGCGCATCTTCTGGGCCTGAAAGACATGGCGGGCCTGCTGAAGCCGCCGGCGGCGCGGCAATTGATCCGCACGCTGAAAGAAGAGGTCGGTCTGCCCGTCCATTTCCACACCCATGACACCAGCGGCATGGGCGGCGCCACCATCCTTGCCGCGACCGAGGCGGGCGTCGATGTCGTCGATTGCGCCATGGATGCGCTGTCGGGCAATACCAGCCAGCCGACCATGGGCAGCGTGGTCGAGGCGCTGGCAGGCACCGATCGCGATACCGGGCTGGATATCGGCGCGATCCGCCAGATCTCGAACTACTGGGAACGGGTGCGCGAAAACTATGCCGCCTTCGAATCCGGCCTGCAGGCCCCCGCGTCCGAGGTCTATCTGCATGAAATGCCGGGCGGTCAGTTCACCAATCTCAAGGCGCAGGCGCGGTCCATGGGGCTGGAGGATCGCTGGCACGAGGTGGCGCAGGCCTATGCCGATGTGAACCGCATGTTCGGCGATATCGTGAAGGTGACGCCCTCGTCCAAGGTCGTGGGCGACATGGCCCTGATGATGGTGGCGCAGAACCTGACGCCCGAACAGGTGGCCGATCCTGCCGTCGATGTCAGCTTCCCGGATTCGGTGGTCGATATGATGCGCGGCAATCTGGGGCAGCCGCCCGGCGGCTGGCCCAAGGCGCTGCAAAAGAAGATCCTGAAGTCGGAAGAGCCGATGACCGATCGTCCGGGCGCTCATCTGGAGCCCGTGGACCTTGAGGCGACGCGGGCGCGCCTGTCAAAGGAACTGGGCGACAAGCCGGTCGATGATGAGGATCTGAACGGCTATCTGATGTATCCCAAGGTCTTCACCGACTACATGTCGCGGCACGAGACCTATGGTCCGGTCCGCACCCTGCCGACCCGCAACTTCTTTTACGGGATGGAGCCGGGGCAAGAGATCTCGGTCGAGATCGATCCCGGCAAGACGCTGGAAATCCGCTTGCAAACGCTGGGCGAAACCGACGATCAGGGCGATATCAAGGTCTTTTTCGAACTGAACGGCCAGCCGCGCAGCGTGCGAGTGCCCAATCGCAAGGCCACCAATGTCGCGGCCGCCCGTGCCAAGGCCGATCCGGCCGATCCCGGCCATATCGGTGCGCCGATGCCGGGTGTGGTGGCCTCGGTCGCGGTCACGCAGGGGCAGGCGGTCAAGCAGGGTGACCTGCTGCTGACCATCGAGGCGATGAAGATGGAAACCGGCCTGCATGCCGACCGCGACGGCACGGTAAAGGCGGTCCATGTCACGCCGGGCGCCCAGATCGACGCCAAGGATCTGCTGATCGAGATCGAATAGGCCGGACGCCCCCGCACCAGACAGGCAGCCCCACGCGGGGCTGCCTTTTTAGGTCAAATCCCGCGCAGTTTCTGCCCCGCCGGTGGCAATGCGGGAAATCCTGACTATGTCATCCGGACAGAAAAAGAAGCCGAGGCAGTATGAGCAGTCACCAGACGATCGACCGGATCGGTCCGATCCTGTATTTTCGCGGATATGACGATGACGGGATGCGGCTGGCGGTGATGATCGTCCAGTCGCAGGATCTGCCTGCGCCCGCCCAGATCTCGACCGCGTCGGCGCAGGTTTTCCCGGCTTGCATCCAGACTGTCTCTGGCCTGAACTTCTGGCGCTACGACTTTGTTTTAGCGGTGGAAGAGGGCGGTTACCGTCTGGGCGACGACTGGCACGCCGTGGTCACGGATCTGTCCGGCGATCTTCGACTGGGCTTCGTGTCCTGCAATGGCGAGGAAAACGGCGATCTTGACCGCGAAAGCGATGAGCGCAACGTGATGTGGTCCCGTCTGGCGCGCGATCACGCCGAGGCGCCCTTTGCGCTGCTGTTGCAGGGTGGCGATCAGGTTTATGCCGATGAGGCGACCAAGGATCACCCGCTGAGCGAGGATTGGCCGGAACACGCGCCCGACGATCCCGACCCCGGGGCGCTGGCCGATCTGCGTCGCCATCTGCAGGACCGCTTTGCCGAGCGCTATATGCGCGTGCTGTCGGCCAGCGCCTGCGCCGGAATTTTCGCCACGGTCCCCACGCTGTGCATCTGGGACGATCACGACATCTGCGATGGCTGGGGATCCTTGCCGCGCGAGCTGACCGAATCGCAGGTCGGGCAGGCGGTCTTTTCCGTCGCGCGGCAGATGTATCTGCTGTTTCAGCATGGCGGGACCGAGGCCGATATCCCCGATCTGTTCTGGGATCCCACCGGGCAGAATTTGGGCTGGCAGTATCAGCTGCCCGGATTGACCATCTTTGCGCCCGATCTGCGATCCGAGCGCGGTCGCAACAATGTCATGGGTCCGGCCGGCTGGAAGGCGGTCGAGGCGCTGCAGCCCAAGGACGGGCACACGATCATGGTGTCCAGCGTGCCCCTGTTGGGGCCACGCCTGTCGCTGCTGGAATCGGTGATGATGGCGATTCCGCGCATGCAACATTACGAGGACGACCTGCGCGACCAGTGGCAAAGCCATGCCCATCGCGCCGAATGGCGCCGCATGCTGACCGAGGTTCTGCGCCTGCGCGACAGCGGCCCGGTGACGGTGGTGTCAGGAGAGATCCATCTGGCCACGCGGGCCGAGATGGCACCGTCGGACCTGTTGGTGAACCAGCTTGTGGCATCTGGCATTTCGCATCGGGCGCCGCCGCGCGCCTATGCCCGTGCTCTGGGCCTGTTCGCCGGTCTGGGCGAGGCGCCCTTGCCCGGCCATCCGATCCGGATAAAGCCGCTGCCCGGGCAGAAGCATCGCTATATCGCGGAACGAAACTTCCTGACCCTGCAGCGCCGCTCCGGCAGGTGGAGCGCGCAATGGTCGCTGGAAGACAGCGGCGTCACACCGGCCCTGCCGCTGGATTAACCGGTCGCGATCAGGGCGATCGGGCCGCGCCAATATTGTGACAGCCTTTCGGCGGCCTGCCATGCCCGCAACCCCGAGCGGCAGCACATCACCGTGCGGCAGATCGGCTTCAGCTTCGGCCCGACCTCTTCCACCGTCATGCGCAGAAAGTGGTCCCGCAGCGGCGGGCCTTCATCCGCGGTCCGCAGGTCGATCAACAGGTCGGAATCGCGCAGGTCGGATGGGCTGATAAAGCGGTGCGTGACCTCTGGCTCGGGGGTGCCGTGAAAGCTGAACCTGCCAAAACGGCCCCGCCCGGCATCATAGCTGACCACGCGGCCAAGGGGCGAGGGTGACAGCCTCGTCAGATGGGCAATCGCCATTTCCGCCTGCAGGCAGCCGATCACGCCCACCACCGGGCCGATCACCCCGCTTTGCGCGCAATTTCCCGCGCGGCCCGGCAGATCGGGGAAGACCGCCCGCAACGAGGGCGCGCCCCCGCAGAAACCGCCCGCATAGCCGCTGCGCCCAAGCGCCGAGGCAGAGATCAGCGCCTGACCCGTCTCCATCGCGTGATCGGACAGGGTATAGCTGACGGCAAAACTGTCGGCGCAGTCCAGGATCAGGTCGCAACCAGTTGAAAAATCGTCGATATTTCTTGGATCAAGCCGCGCGGTAACAGGCTCGATCCGGCAATCCGGGTTCAGATCCTTCAGCGCGCCGACCGCCGCCAGAACCTTGGGCAGGCCAAGGTCGAACATGCGAAACAGGGTTTGACGATGCAGGTTGCTTTCCTCGACCACATCCGGATCGATCAGCCGGATATGCCCGACCCCGGCCCCGGCCAGATAGGGCAGCAGGGGCGCCGATAATCCCCCCGCGCCGACGACCAGAACCGTGCTGCTGGCAAGGCGGTTCTGGGCGGACTGGCTCATGCCCTCGACGGCAAGCTGTCTGTCATAGCGGCTCATCGCGTGGCCTCGATCCAGTCGCGGATCCGCTGTTCGGGATCGGCGTTCAGGGTGATATCAGTGACGACGGAAACGATATCCGCCCCCGCGCCGAATGCCAGCGGCGCGCGCGCAACCGACAGCCCGCCGATGGCAACCAGCGGAATATTGCCGGTCAGCCTGCGCCATTCACGCAGCCGCCCCAGGCCCTGCTGGTGCCATTTCATCTTTTTCAGGATCGTCGGCCAGACCGGGCCAAGCGCCACGTAATCCGGCGACAGGCAAAGCGCGCGGTCCAGTTCGGCATGGTCATGGGTCGAGACGCCAAGCCGCAGCCCGGCGCGCCGGATGGCGCCAAGATCGGCGTCGTCCAGATCCTCTTGCCCCAGATGCAACCAGTCGCAGCCCAGATCGATGGCCAGTTGCCAGTGATCGTTGATCACCAGCGTCGCCCCGGCCGCGCGGCACAGCTGCTGGCTGGTCTGGATCATGCTGCGAAGTTCATGCGTCGGGCTGTCCTTGATCCGCATCTGCACCAGTTTCACGCCCAGAGGCAGGGCGCGGCGCAGCCAGTCGGGGTGATCGAAGATCGGATAGAAGCGATCCAGCATCAGGCAAGCTCTGCCAGACCGATGACCGGGGTCGAGGGCCGGGCCATGTCCCGCGCGGGCATCGGATCGGCGGCATGGGCCAATGCGCCAGCCTCGATGGCGCGGGCAAAGGCGGTGGCCATGGCGACAGGATCGCCGGCCTTGGCGACGGCGGTGTTCAGCAGCACGGCGTCAAACCCCATTTCCAATGCGGCAGCGGCGTGGCTGGGCAGGCCGATGCCCGCGTCGATCACCATCGGAATCTCGGGGAACTGCGCCCGCAGGATGCGCAACCCGTAAGGGTTGTTCAGGCCAAGCCCGGTTCCGATGGGCGCGCCCCAGGGCATCAGTACCCGGCAGCCCGCATCCAACAGCCGTTCCGCCAGCACGCAATCCTCGGTCATATAGGGAAAGACCTTGAACCCGTCGCCGGTCAGGATCCGTGCGGCCTCGACCAGACCGAAAGGGTCGGGGTTCAGCCTGTCGGGATGGCCGATCACCTCAAGCTTGATCCAGTCGGTGGCAAAGACCTCGCGCGCCATATGGGCGGTGGTGACGGCCTCTCGCACGCTGTGGCAGCCTGCGGTATTGGGCAGGACGGCCACGCCCAGATCGCGGATCATCTGCCAGAACCCATCCCCCGCACCGCCCGCACCTTCGCGGCGCAAGGAGACGGTGGCGACGCCTGCACCGGATTGGCGAAAGGCATCCGCCATGATCCGGGGCGAGGGGTATTGCGCCGTGCCCAGCATCAGCCGGGAGGCGATCTCGGTGTCATAGAAGACCGGCATCTCAGCCCCCCTGCATCGGGGCAAGAACCTCGATCCGGTCGCCCTCGGTCAGGATCGTGTCGCCGCGTGATGCTGCAGGTACGAAAGTTTCATTGACCGCCGTTGCGATGCGGGCGCCGGCATAGCCAAGCTCGGCCAGCGCGTCGGCAAGGGCGCTTGCCGCGATCTCCTTCGGTTCACCATTCACCGTGATCTTCATCCATTACCTCGGGTTTTTCGTGATCCAGCAGCAGATTTGCGACCATCTGCGCCACGGCTGGCGCAAGCAGAAATCCGTGCCGGAACAATCCATTGACAAATAATCTTCCATCTTTTCGACGGATATGGGGCAGGTTGTCGGGGAAGGCCGGGCGGGCATCCGCGCCCAGTTCCAGCACCTGCGCCTCGGCAAAGGCCGGGTCCAGCGCATAGGCGGCGTTCAGCAGTTCCACGACCGATCGCAGCCGCGCCGGGCCGCGATCCTGGCTTTCGATCTGGGTCGCGCCCAGCATGTAGACGCCGTCGCCGCGCGGCACGACATAGATCGGATGGCGCGGGTGCAGCAGGCGGACCGGGCGGCTGATCTGCACCTCGGGCGCGTGAAGCAGCGCCATCTCGCCACGGACGCCGCGCAGGTCTGGCAGGTGATCGGCCGCGGCCAGACCCCGGCAATCGATGATCCGCCCGCGCGGCGCGGCGTGACCGACCTTGACCCCCGCCCGTGACAGACCGTCCTGCAGGGCGGTCAGGGCCTGGCGCGGATCGATATGGGCTTCGGTGTCGAAGAACAGGCTGCGGTCAAAGCGATGGGCCAGCGTCGGTTCAATCTCGGACAGGCAATCGCTGTTCAGCCAGCTATGGCCAGAGGTGCGCCGGGCAAAGCGGTCAAGCTCGGCCCGGTCCCGTCCCAGGGTCAGCACCAGCGACCCGCGCCGCGTGACCTGTGCGCCTACGCTTTCCCACCATGTCGCGGCCTGCTGGCCCAGCCGCGTCACCGGTTCCTCGGCCGTTTCGCCTTCACAGAAGGGGGCCAGCATGCCGCCCGCCCACCAGGAACAGCCATGCGCGCCCGGTCCGCCTGCCGGGTCAATCACCTCCACATGGGCACCGCGATGGACCAGTTCGGCGGCGACGGTCAGACCGGCGACCCCCGCGCCCAGGACCGAGAATAGCTGGCTCATGCCCAGATCTCGTGAAAATGATGCACCGGGCCATGCCCCTGACCGATCTGCAGCCGGTCCGCCGCCCGGATCGCGCCCTGCAGCCAGCCATGGGCCGCTGCCACCGCCTGCACCAGCCCGCGCCCCTTGGCCAGTTCCGAGGCGATGGCCGATGACAGCGAACAGCCCGTCCCATGGGTGTTGGGGCTGTCGATCCGTGGCGCCTCGAAGGCCTGCACGCCATCGGCGCTCAGCAGCCAGTCGGTGCAGACCGGCCCCGCCGCATGTCCGCCCTTCATCAGCACGGCCCGCGCCCCCATGCCCATCAGCGCGCGCCCCTGATCGCGGATCTGTTCCGCCGTTTTGGCAACCGGCGCGTTCAGCAGGCAGGCGGCCTCGGGCAGGTTCGGCGTCAGCAACGTCGCCTGACCCAGCAATTGCCCGCGCAGGACCGCGACCGCATCCGGGTCCAGCAGCGCGTCGCCGGATTTTGCGATCATCACCGGGTCCAGCACCACGGGGATGTCCTGTTCCGACAGCAGTTGCGCGACACCCTGCGCGATGGGGGCAGAGCCCAGCATGCCGATCTTGATGGCATCGGTGCCGATATCCTGCAAAACCGCGCGGATCTGCGCCTGCACAAGCGCGGGCGACAGCAGTTCGACCGCCTGCACGGCCTGCGTATTCTGGGCCGTGATCGCGGTGATCGCCGTGCTGGCATAGACCCCGCGCGCCGAGGCGGTCTTCAGATCGGCCTGAATGCCCGCACCGCCGCCGCTGTCGGATCCTGCGATGATCAAAAGCCTTGCCGTGCCGCGCATACGTCCTCCGCTTGGGCAGGTGACGTAAGGGCAGGGTGAAAGCGCGCCGTTTCGGGCAAGGCCAATCTCCGTTCCCTACGCCGGCATTGCCCGGATCAGGTTCGATGGGTCGGCGCGATGCCTCTCAGCCCCGGAACGGGGCACCCCAACGGAATGGCCAGACACTATCCGCAGCATCAGGGGGGTGCAAGGTGAACTTATCGTTCCAGTATCAGCCTGTCGCCTTCAAAGCTGACACGGGCGAAGGTGCGCAGATAGGACATGCCCAGAAGCGATCCGTCCAGATCGCCACCGATCACCCAGGCCCTGACATTGCGGTCGACGATATCGCCGATGGCCAGCTCTTCCAGGGTCACGGGCGCGGTCTGCACCTCGCCATTCGCGGTCAGGGCAGAGCCGATATAGGCCAGATCGTCGGGGTCGATCCCGACCCTGCGGGCGTCATCGGGCCCAAGCGCGATGGTCGAGGCGCCGGTATCGACCATGAAACGGATCGTCTCGCCATTGACCTGCGCGTCAAGCCGGAAATGCCCGTCGCGCCCGGCCGGGATCTCGATTCGGCCATCGGCCAGCACCTGCTGTCGCGACATGCCGCCATCGTCCCACATCTTCGCCACCAGCGTGACACCGGCGAAGATCACCACCCACAGCGCCAGTTGCCGCCGCGCCTTGCTGCCGCGGCCCGACAGCTCGAACAGCAGGGCGCCGCCGATCACGACCAGCAGCAGCGCATAATAGACAAGCTGCATCGTGTCATCGGTGGGCATCGCTGTGATCCTGATACTGGCTGAAACATGTCTGGCGCGCCGAAAATGAACAGCAAAACCCCGCTTGTCCATGACTGCCCGCCGAAAACAGGCTATAATTGTCGCGGTTTTGATCCTGACAGGCGGATGCGGCATGCCTTCGGGATCAGATGACGCAAGGGCGTGGCAATCGCGGGCAAATGCTGTCGGAAAGATCACGTAATAGAGCTTTGCAATTGCCGGTATGAGCGCATAAACCTGCAACCGCGGGCGTCCTGAACCGCCCGAAGAGGGAGCTTACCATGTTCAACAATATCGGCCTTCCCGGCCTTCTTCTGATCGCGGTCGTCGTTCTTGTCCTGTTTGGCCGGGGCAAGGTGTCGTCGCTGATGGGCGAGGTTGGAAAGGGCATTACCGCCTTCAAGAAGGGCGTGAATGACAGCAATAACGAAATCGAAAAGGCGGCAGACACGACCGGTGAGGTGCCGGGCGAGAAAGCCCGTGACGTGACGCCGCATACCACCGATCAGACCACCGACCGCAGCTAAGGCCACAGCATGTTCGACATCGGCTGGACCGAGCTTTTGCTGATTGGCGTGGTCGCGCTGATCGTTGTCGGTCCAAAGGATCTGCCCCATCTGTTCCACTCGCTGGGCCGGTTCACGGCCAAGGCGCGCGGCATGGCGCGCGAATTTACCTCGGCCATGGACGAGGCGGCGCGCGGATCCGGCCTGGATGAGGCGGCCAAGACGCTGAACGATGTCAAATCGCTGACATCGAAGAAATCCCTGGGTCTGGATGCGCTGGATCGCGCGGCCGACAAGTTCGAGAAATGGGATCCGAAGATTCCCACGTCGCGCAGCAACGCTCCGGTCGATCCGAATGCGCCGCAGCGCGCGACCGACGCCCCGCCGCCGCCCGCAGATCCGCAGCCGGAGGCGCAGGCGCAGGTCGCCGCGCAGCCGGGATCGCGCAGGCTGCATGCCGTGCGGCGCAGTGACAGGAAAGACAACTGAATTGGCCTCTACGCCCCTCCAGGATGATGAGCTTGACGACAGCTCGGCCCCGCTGATCGAGCATCTGGCCGAGCTGCGGACGCGGATCATGTGGTCGCTGGCGGCGTTCATCGTCGCCATGGTGCTGTGCTACACCGTCTGGCAGCCGATCTATAACATCCTGACGCAGCCGATCTGTGCTGCGCTTGAGGCGCGAGGCCAGAATTGCCAGTTGCAGATCATCAAGCTGCAAGAGGGCTTCTTTACCGCCATCAACATTTCTTTCTTCGGCGGCTTCGCGCTGTCCTTTCCGGTCATCGCCCACCAGCTTTGGCGCTTTGTCGCGCCCGGCCTGTACCGGTCCGAAAAGGCGGCCTTTCTGCCCTTCCTGCTGGCCTCGCCCCTGATGTTCGCGCTTGGCGCGACATTCGCCTATTACATCATCCTGCCAATGGCTTATGACTTCTTCCTCAGCTTCCAGCAGGCCCCGGTGGTGGCGACGACGGATGAGGTGACAACCACCGACAGCGTGGCGGGCATCGCCTTCCAGGGCTCGATGCAGGAATATCTGAGCCTGACGATCAAGTTCATCCTGGCCTTCGGGCTCAGCTTTCAATTGCCGGTGCTGCTGACGCTGATGGGCAAGGCGGGGCTGGTTTCGGCGAACGGTCTGGCCTCGGTGCGTCGTTATGCGGTGGTGGCGATCCTGGCGCTGGCCGCGGTCGCGACCCCGCCGGACGTGATCTCCCAGATCATCCTGTTCACGGTGGTTTTCGCGCTTTACGAAGTCTCGATCCACCTGATCCGCCGCATCGAAAAGCGCCGCGAGGCCGAGATGCGCGCAGCGGGCACCTGGGTCGAGGATGAGGACGAAGGTCAGGCATGAACCCGTCAGACCTGAGCGCGCCATTGGAGCGGATCGCAGCCGCGCTTGAACGGCTTGCGCCCGCGCCCGCGCCGCTTCCCCGGTTCACAGAGGCCGAGGCCTATGTCTGGCACCCCGATCCCGACCGCCTTGAGCCGGTCGAAACGGTGGCGCGGGTGGATCTTGCGCAGTTGATCGGCATTGACCGGGCCAAGGACACGCTGCTGGCCAATACGCTGCAATTCGCCCGCGGTTACGGCGCCAATAACGCGCTTCTCTGGGGCGCGCGCGGGATGGGAAAATCCTCATTGGTGAAGGCGGTTCATGCCGAGGCCGTGGCGCAGGGCCTGCCGCTTGTTCTGGTGGAAATCGCGCGCGAGGATCTGGATAGCGTCGGACGGCTTCTGGCAATTCTGGGCCGCGCTGCGGACCGGCGTTTCCTGCTGTTTTCGGATGATCTTTCGTTCAGCCATGACGACACGCAGTATAAATCGCTCAAGGCGGTGCTGGATGGCGGCATCAGCGGTCGGCCTGCCAATGTGATTCTCTATGCGACCTCGAACCGCCGTCATCTGATGCCGCGCGACATGATCGAGAACGAACGCTCGACCGCGATCCATCCCGGCGAAGCGGTCGAGGAAAAGGTCTCGCTATCGGACAGGTTCGGGCTTTGGCTGGGCTTTCACAGCTGTTCGCAGGACGAATATCTGGCCATGGTCGCGGGCTATTGCGATGCCTATGGACTTGAAATTGCAGGTGAAAAACTGCGGGCCGAGGCGATTGAATGGCAGGCGACCCGTGGCGGTCGTTCTGGCCGCGTTGCCTGGCAGTTCTTTACCGATCTGGCGGGACGGCAGGGCGTCTCGGTCTGAAAAATTAACTTAAATTATCGGAAATGGGCGGAATTTCGCCTATCCCCTTTGTGGGATATTCATTTGTCTATGTAAAATCATATTGTTGCGGCAAAATTTTACTTATTGCGGTGATGGCTTTGGGGGAGGCTGACGGGCGCAATGCTGGATATTCTCGTGATTGAGAACGGGCGAAACGTCGCCAAGATGGCCAAGATCGTGCTGTCGCGACACGGCTGGGACGTCGCGTTTCACCGCAAAGGGCAGGACTGCCTTGAGGTGATACGCGAGGTGCGTCCGCGTTTGGTGATCCTTGATCTGACCTCTTCAGGCAGGGCAGGGGCCAGAGAGGACGGCGTTGATATCCTGTCCGAATTGCGGCGCGACGGCGATCTCAGCCTGGCGCTGACGCCTGTCGTGATGCTGACGGGCGGCAAGAACCAGCGGGTCGAGGCGATCCATGCCGATGCGGTTCTGCCGCGCCCCTTTGCGGGCCGGGATCTGTGCGCGGTGGTCAATCGCATGCTGCCCGGAGGCGTGGTCGAACGGCGGGCGTAAACCTTTCATAAAGCCAAATCTGCAAGGTTACGGATCAGGGTTTGTTGATGTGATTCGGAACTTGGCTTGATGACGGCAGCGGTTGAACAATCGGAAAGTCTCGGCGTTCTTCGCCGTTTGATCGCGGCGCGGGAACAGGCGATGTCGGATGGCGACCGGCCGCCGCAATTCCCCCAGCCTGTGGTGCAGACGCCGACACGGGCCGCCGCCACGGCGGTCGGCCGCGCGGCAGAACGCTTGTATCAGCTGGGCGTGCAGCCGATCTCGATTGACATAGGGGCATTGACCCAGGCCGAAATCACCGAGGTGCTGCCGGATCCGGCCTTGCTGGCAATGGTGCAGGGGCCGGGTGAATCGGTCGGCGTCATGGCGCTTTGCCCCGAAACGGTCACCGCGCTGATCGAGATCCAGGCGCTTGGCCGCGTGACCACCCGCCCGGCCGAGCGGCGCAGGCTGACCCGAAGCGATGCCCTGCTCTGCGTGGATTTCGTCAATGGCATGCTGACCGAACTGGCGACCGAGATGATGGGCGTCGAAGGCAGCGAGGATTTCGCCGGGTATCGCTATGCGACGCATCTGGACGACCCGCGTCCGCTGGCCCTGATGCTGGAAGAGAAACCCTATCGCAGTCTGGACTTCCGCCTGCGTCTTGGCGGCAATGATGGCCGCGAGGCCCGCATTTTCATGGCCTTGCCGCATGTTCACGGCAGCAGCCTGCCCTCGCAGCCCGCGCCACGTAGCGAAACAGCCGGGCGGGCTTCGGCCGCCGACACCCGCCCCGCCCCGCAGCATGTGGGCGTCTTGATGGAGGCGATGCAAGAAGCGCCCATTGAACTGATCGGCGTGCTGTTTCGTCGTCAGGTCTCGCTGAAGGATCTTCGCGGGCTGGAGCCGGGCAAGATCCTGCCTTTGCCGCGCGTCAACATCGCCGCCGCCCGGCTTGAGACGACGGACGGGCAATTGCTTGCCACCGGAAAGTTCGGAGAGGCCGAGGGATGCCACGCCATCCGCCTGGGCCGCGATGCCACGACCACTGCCGAGCCTGTTCAGCCCGCGCCCGTCACCCCCACGACCGAGCCTTTGCCGCATGACGCTTTCGGCCCCGATGAGTTCCGAAACGATGCCATGCCCGGCTCTGAAATCGTGGAAACGCAGCCTCAAACGGTGCCAAAGGCGGTATCAAATGGGTGATGTCGTGCTTTCCTCTTGAATTTCTCCGGACTTGGTCGCATTTAACCCGCGTCCCGAATCCTGCGGGATGATTAGTATGGAGCGACCATGGCCAAGGAAGAAATGCTCGAATTTCCCGGCGTCGTGAAGGAACTCCTGCCAAATGCGACATTCCGGGTCGAGCTTGAAAACGGCCATGAAATCATCGCACATATGGCGGGCAAGATGCGCAAGAACCGCATCCGTGTTCTGGCCGGTGACAAGGTTCAGGTGGAAATGAACACCTATGACCTGACCAAGGGGCGGATCAATTACCGCTTCAAGTGACGTCGGCACCTCTGCCGATGTCAAAACCCGATCGCAAGACATGACGCCGCGGCTGATCCTTGGATCTGCAAGCCCGCGGCGATTGCAGTTGCTTGCGCAGATCGGCATTACGCCTGACGAATTGCGGGCCGCCGATATTGACGAAACCCCCCGCAAGGACGAAGCGCCGCGTGACTATGTCCGCCGCATCGCGCTGGCCAAGGCCGCAGCCCTGGGCGCGAAGCCGGGCGAGGTCCTGCTGTGCGCTGATACCACCGTCGCGCTTGGTCGCCGTATTCTGGGAAAGCCGGAAGATCGCGACGAGGCGGCGCGTTTCATGCGGCTGATGTCCGGCCGCAGGCATCGCGTTCTGACTGCGATCGTCCTGCACCGGGACGGAGATTCGCGCGCGAGGCTGGTGGAAACGCAGGTCCGCATGCGCCCGATCGCTGCCGCCGAACTGGAACGCTATCTGGAGATCGGCGACTGGCAGGGCAAGGCCGGCGCCTATGCCATCCAGGGCGCCGCCGCCGCCTTTATCCCGTGGATCCAGGGCTCTTTCTCATCGGTGGTGGGGCTGCCACTTGCGGAAACGGCGGCGATGCTGGCCTCTGCCGGTATTTTTGGAAAGAAGGTTCAGCCATGAAGGGACGGCAGGTCGTTCTGGGGCATATGTTCGGGGCCGAGGCCGCTGCGCTGATGGTGGACGGTCAGCTTGTCGATCTGATGGCTGATCCGGGTGCGCTGGCGCCCCTGCGTCCCGCTGCAATCTGTCGCGGCGTGGTCGAGCGGCTGATGAAGGGGCAGGGCGGCGCATTCGTCCGCCTTCCCGATGGCCAGCGCGGCTACCTGCGAGAGCGGTCCGGCGTGCGTGAGGGTCAGCCCATGCTGGTCCAGATCGCGGGCGTAGCCGATGAAGGCAAGGCGATCCCGCTGTCGCCGCGGCTGACCTTTCGGGGCCGTTGCGCCCTGGTGACGCCGGGGGCGCCGGGTGTAAATGTCTCTCGCCGTATCCGCGATGCCGAGACGCGCAGCGAATTGCAGCAGCTTGGGCAAGACGCGCTTGGTGAGCGCGCCCATGGCATCGTCATGCGCAGCGCGGCGGAAACGGCTGATCTGGACGAGATCGCCGAAGAACTGCGGCAATTGCTGGACCTGGCCGACCAGATCACCGCGGAAGCGACGGGTGAGGCCGAACTGCTGCTGGACGCCCCCGATGCCTGGGAGCAGGCCTGGATGGATTGGGCCGATCCCGCGCCGGATGCCGTGGAAGAGGGCGAGGGCAGCTTTGACCGGTTCGGCGTGACCGATGCCATTGACGCGCTGCTGTCATCGCGCGTCGATCTGCAGCAGGGCGCCAGCGCCTATATCGAGACGACCCGGGCGCTGACCGCCATCGACGTCAATACCGGCGCGGATACGACGCCTGCCGCCTCGCTCAAGGCGAATATCGCCCTGGCGCGCGAGTTGCCGCGGCAATTGCGCTTGCGTGGCCTGGGCGGGCAGATCGTCGTCGATTTCGCCCCCATGCCCAAGCGTGACCGCGCGACGCTGGATCAGGTTCTGAAGGCTGCATTCAAGGGCGAAAGCGCCGAGACCTCGCTGGTCGGCTGGACCACGATGGGACTTTACGAGATCAACAAGAAGCGCGACCGGGTCGCCCTGGCGCGTCTCTTTGCCGGGGAAGGAAAGGACTGATGGCCTGCCCGATCTGCGACAAGAAAAGCCAGCCGGAATACCGCCCCTTCTGTTCGAAACGCTGCGCCGATGTCGATCTGGCCCGCTGGCTGCGCGGCGACTATGTCATCCCCGGCGCGCCACTGGACGAGATCGCCTCGGATGAAGAAGAGCGAGAGATAAAAAACAGCGATTTGGGGCTGGACAGTCGCGCGAAGCGCCCGTAAACACCGCTCCACGCAGGGCGGCAGAGATGCTTCCCCCAGTGCCCGGATAGCTCAGTTGGTAGAGCAGCGGATTGAAAATCCGCGTGTCGGTGGTTCGAATCCGCCTCCGGGCACCACTTTTTCAGACAGACACGATAGTTCAGCCGCCTTTTGCTTCCGCCTTGGCGCGTTTTCGACGGGCGACGCAAGGGGGGCATTGCTGTCACGCCTTTCGGCGACACACCGTACCCGTCGCCTGCTGACCTGTCCTGTCAGCAGCCCGGCTTGACTTTCCGCCCCGCAAACCCACCTTGGATCGCATGGGTCACAATAACACAAACGCACCGGTTCATCGCTTTGACGAGGTCACCCGCCCCAAGCTTGAGGGCGGCAAGCGCTTCGTCATGGCCAGCGAATTCAAGCCCGCAGGCGATCAGCCGACGGCGATTGCCGAACTGGCGCAGGGCGTCAGGGATGGTGAGCGGGATCAGGTTCTGCTGGGCGCCACCGGTACCGGCAAAACCTACACCATGGCCAAGGTGATCGAAGAGACACAGCGCCCGGCCATCATCCTGGCCCCGAACAAGACCCTGGCAGCGCAATTATACGGCGAATTCAAGGGCTTCTTTCCGGATAACGCGGTCGAATATTTCGTCAGCTATTACGACTATTACCAGCCCGAGGCCTATGTCGCCCGCAGCGATACCTATATCGAGAAGGAATCGCAGATCAACGAGGCCATCGACCGGATGCGCCACAGTGCCACCCGCGCGCTGCTGGAACGCGACGATGTGATCATCGTGGCCTCGGTCAGCTGCATCTATGGCATCGGCTCGGTCGAGACCTATTCGGCCATGACGCAGGACATGATCGTCGGCCAATCCTATGATCAGCGCGAATTTCTGGGGCAACTGGTCGCGCAGCAATACCGGCGGCTGGACAGCGCATTCCAGCGCGGCTGCTTTCGCGTGCGCGGCGATTTGGTCGAAGTCTGGCCCGCCCACCTGGAAGACCGCGCCTGGCGCTTTGATTTCTTCGGAAACGAGTTGGAGGCGATCACGGAATTCGACCCTCTGACCGGGAAAAAGACGGATAATTTCAAGCAGATCCGTATCTATGCCAACAGCCATTACGTGACGCCGCGCCCGACCATGCAGCAGGCGATCAAGGGCATCCGGAAGGAGCTGACCCAACGGCTGCAGCAGTTGCAGGAAGAGGGCAAGCTGCTGGAAGCCCAGCGGCTGGAGCAGCGCACCAATTTCGATCTGGAGATGCTGGAGGCCACGGGCGTCTGCAACGGGATCGAGAATTACAGCCGCTATCTGACCGGTCGCGCGCCGGGCGAGCCGCCGCCGACCCTGTTCGAATTCATCCCCGATAATGCCATCGTCTTTGCCGATGAATCCCATGTCAGCGTGCCCCAGATCGGCGGCATGTATCGCGGCGACTTCCGGCGCAAATTCACGCTGGCGGAGCACGGTTTCCGCCTGCCCAGTTGCATGGACAACCGCCCGCTGAAATTCGAGGAATGGGACGCGATGCGGCCGCAATCCGTCTTCGTCAGCGCGACGCCCGCGAATTGGGAAATGGATCAGACCGGCGGTGTCTTTACCGAACAGGTGATCCGCCCCACCGGCCTTCTGGATCCGCAGGTCGAGATCCGCCCCGTCGAGATGCAGGTCGATGATCTGCTGGATGAGGTGCGGCGGGTCTCGGCGGCGGGAATGCGGACGCTGGTGACGACCCTGACCAAGCGCATGGCCGAGGATCTGACCGAATATCTGCACGAACAGGGCGTCAAGGTCCGCTATATGCACAGCGATATCGACACGATCGAGCGGATCGAGATCCTGCGCGACCTGCGCCTTGGGGCCTTTGATGTTCTGGTCGGGATCAACCTGCTGCGCGAGGGGCTGGATATTCCGGAATGCGGGCTGGTGGCGATTCTGGATGCGGATAAAGAGGGCTTCCTGCGCAGCGAAACCTCGCTCATTCAGACGATCGGGCGCGCGGCGCGGAATGCGGATGGCCGGGTGATCCTCTATGCCGACAAGATTACCGGCAGCATGGAACGCGCCATGGCCGAGACAGAGCGGCGCCGTCAGAAGCAGATGGCCTATAACGAAGAGCACGGCATCACCCCGCAGACGGTGCGCAAGAATGTCGAGGATGTTCTGGCCGGTCTGTGGCAGGGCGATACCGACCAGTCGCGGATCACCACCAAGATCGACAAGCCGATGGTCGGGTCGAACCTGGCCGCCCATCTTGACGCGCTGCGCAGCCAGATGCGCAAGGCCGCCGAAAATCTGGAATTCGAAGAGGCCGCCCGACTGCGTGATGAGGTGAAGCGTCTGGAAGCGGTCGATCTGGCGATTGCCGACGACCCGCTTGCCCGGCAATCGGTGATCGAGGACGCGGCCGAGGCTGCCGTCAAGTCGTCGGGCCGATCCACCGCCGGTCGGGCCGGGCAGCGCGGCGGCAATAAAAGGTCGAAGCGCCGGTCCAGCGGTTGATCGCCGCTGGCCGTCCCTTGTTGCGGTGGCTGCGCTGATCAGCCGCAGGTTACGCGCGCGATCCAGCCCTTGTCATCGACAAAGACGTTCAGCCGGTTGGGGCTGTAATCTTCGGTCATCGCCATGCCGGGAGAGATGACCCGGGTCGGTATTCCGCTGGGCAGGGTGATATCGCCGATATTCGTCCCGACCTGCACCTGCTGCCTTGCCTCGGCGCAGCTGCGCACGGAGCTGGTCGAATTGCAGCCTGAAATCGCCGAGATTGCGACCAGAGGAACAATTATTCGCGACAGGAATGACATTTTCATTCACCTCTCTGTTTATTGCCAGAACGGCTTACACGCGTCAGTCGTTCCCTGACAAACAGGAAAGAGGCGAAGATGAAACGGCTTGTTCTGATTTCAGCGATGTTCGCGGCGGGTCTGGCGCCGCTGGCCCATGCGTCCAGCGACGAGGCCTGGGACCAGTTCCGCAAGGATGTTGACGCAGCCTGCCGGGATCTGGTCGAGGTGCCCGATAATGCGCAGGTGCAGGTGAATGTGAATCCCTTCGGCTCGGAAAACTATGGCGCCGCTCTGGTCGCGGTGAATTTCGGGGCCGAGGGGCAGGATGTCATGGTCTGCATCTATGACAAGCAGCGCGGCGATGCCGAACTGACCGGGCCATTCACGCTGGGCGATGGCGTGGGCGATCTGCCCGAATAGCAGCCTGCGCCCGCAGGGGGCGCAGGTTGGTTGTCCGGCTTATTCTGCGGCGGCGAAGGTGCCACAGCCCAGACGCGCACCGGCATGGCCGGTAGGCTGGCCGAAATAATCATCGGGCTGTTCGTGGATGATGATGGCCGATCCATCCTCATCATCCATCATCTGTTCGGTCAGGCCCGAGGCAAAATATTCCAGCATCAGTTCGCCGCTTTCGGGGACATGGATATTGGGCATGTCGCCGGGATGCGGCCCTTCGGGCGACATGACGCCATGCGCCTTGTCCCCGGACAGGTGGCCGCCCGCCGATTTGAAATCAGGTGGCGTGCAGGTGCCGGTTTCATGGATGTGCAAGCCGTGAATGCCGGGCGTAACGCCGGTCAGTTCGACTGTGACCAGCGTAAGCCCGGACGGGGTATCGCTGACCGTCGCGGTGCCAAGGCTTTCCCCGGTCGCGGATTTGATCTCGGCGATCATCGGGACCTGTCCTTCAAGCTGCGGGGCGGCGGCCGGTTCGGGCATCTCGGCGCCGGAATCGGCGGGCGCGGTGTCCTGCGCCATCAGCGGCGAGGCCAGCAGGGCCAGTCCAAGAGCAAAGCCAAAGCGCGTCATCATGGGATCCTCCTTCAAATTGTGCACATAAATCCAACTCACGACGCCGGTTCTCTGTTCCAGAGGGTCTTGAACAGAATGGCCATATTGGCGATAAACCTTCACCAGCCAGCCGGAAAGGTCACAGCCATGCGCGTTCGAATCTATCAGCCCGCCCGCAATGCGATGCAGTCCGGCGTGGCACGGACCAAGGTCTGGGTTCTGGAATACCCGCCGGCTGATCCGCGAGAGATTGACCCGCTGATGGGCTGGACCAGCAGCGACGACACCCAAAGCCAGGTGCGCCTGCGGTTCGAGACGCGCAAGCAGGCCGAAGATTACGCCCGCGACAAGGGGCTGGATTACGTGGTGCAGGAACCGCATTCCCGCGCCGCCAATGTCCGCCCGCGCGGCTATGGCGAAAATTTCGCCACCGACCGTCGCGCGCCCTGGACACATTGACCGCGCAGCGGATCTGACCGCTTTTCGGGCCGTCCTGATGATATCGGGGCGGTCTTTTGCTGTCCGCGGTGCTTAGGGCTGCGTCATGCCCTTCCGTGCGGCGGGATGCATCAGCAGGGGCGCGTGTGACTGAACCTGCGCGATCAGAAACTCGATCATCGTTCTTTCGCGCCGCATCCGCCGGATATCGCGATGGCAGGTCAGCCAATAGGTTCGCGTCAGGGTGATCTGATCGGGCAGCATGATCTGCAATTCGGGATATTTATTGGCGATGTAGAAGGGCAGGACGCCGATGCCCAGCCCGCCGCGCACCGCCGAAAGCTGGTTGAACACGCTGGAGCTTGTGATCGAGGCGCGGATCGCCGGATGGATCTCGCCCAGATAATCCAGACCGGGGGCAAAGATCATCTCCTCGATATAGCCGATGATGCAGTGATTTCGCAGATCCTCTCGGCAGGTCAGGGCGGGGGCGCTGTCCAGATAATCGCGGGTCGCGTAAAGGTGCAGCGTGTAATCGGCCATTCGCTCGGACCGATAGGGGCCGCTGCTGACCGGATCCAGCGTCACGGAAATATCCGCCGCCCGCCGCGAAGGGGACAGCACCTGCGGCATGGTGATCAGTTCGGGCGATGTCAGCGGAAAGCGGGCCAGCAATTCCGGCAGGATGCAGGTCGAGAACAGCTTGGCGAAGCCCTCTGGCGCGGACAGTCGAAAGGGCTTGATCGCATCGGCGCCCGGATTGCTGTGCGTCGGGATATCCTCGGCCGCTTCCTCCATCCGCTCGGCCGTGTCGATCAGCCGCTGGCCTGCCGGGGTCAGTTCATAGCCGCGCGGGTGGCGTTCGAACAGGCGCGTGCCCAGAGCCTGTTCCAGCCGGTCGATCCGGCGCGATACCGTGACATGAGAGGTGCCCAGCCGCCGCGCCGCGCGGGACAGTTGACGGTCGCGGACCACCGCCAGAAAGAATTGCAGGTCATCCCAGCTAAGCTGTGTCATCTGTTCATAAATGTACAATAGATGCGTAAAGCTATTCTTATCTGAACACTTGTGTCAAAACCAATTTGCGGCCATCCTTCCCGCATCGGAGGCAGAGGAGTCGTCCGTTATTTTTGGAGCAGGCCAGCGATCCCGCCCGAATCCGCCGTGTTTCTGGCAGAAGGGTCGCGCCTTGGGAGGAATATATGCGCAAGATTCTACTTTCGACCGCAGCGGTCGGCCTGACGGCCATGCCCGCGCTTGCCGAGATTTCGGACGGTGTGGTGAAGATCGGTATTTTGAACGATCAGTCAGGCGTTTACGCCGATTTCGGCGGTAAATCATCCTATGAGGCCGCGCGGATGGCGGTCGAGGATTTCGGCGGTACCGTGCTGGATGCCCCGATCGAGGTGATCACCGCCGATCACCAGAACAAGCCCGACATCGCCTCGAACATCGCGCGGCAATGGTACGATACCGAACAGGTCGATTCGATCATGGAACTGACCTCATCCTCGGTCGGGCTGGCGGTGCAGGCGCTGTCGAAGGATGAAAAGAAGATCACCATCAATACCGGCGCGGCGACGACGGAACTGACCGGCGCGCAATGTTCGCCCTATGGTTTTCACTGGGCCTATGACACCCATGCGCTGGCCGTCGGCACCGGCGGCGCGCTGGTCGAGGCGGGCGGCGACAGCTGGTATTTCCTGACCGCCGATTACGCCTTCGGCTATTCGCTGGAGGAAAACACCACGAATTTCGTCACCTCGCAGGGCGGCAAGGTCTTGGGCTCGGTCCGCCATCCGCTGGCCAGCACCGATTTCTCGTCCTTCCTGCTGCAGGCGCAGGCCTCTGGCGCGAAGATCATCGGCCTGGCAAATGCAGGTCTGGACACGCAGAACTCGATCAAGCAGGCGGCGGAATTCGGCATCACCCAGGGCGGGCAGAAGCTGGCCGCGCTGCTGTTCACCATTGCCGAGGTGAACGGTCTGGGGGCCGAGGCTGCGCAGGGCCTGAACCTGACCGAAAGCTTCTACTGGAACCGCACGCCAGAGACCGCCGAATTCGGCAAGCGTTTCATGGAGCGGACCGGCGTGATGCCGAACATGGTTCACGCGGGCACCTATTCCGCGGTCACCTCCTATCTGAAGGCCATCGAGGCCGCCGGCACGGATGAGACCGAGGCCGTCGCGGCCAAGCTGCACGAATTGCCGGTTCAGGACGTGTTTGCCGAAAACGGCAAGGTTGCGCCGAATGGTCGCATGATCTCGGACGTTTATCTGATGGAGGTGAAGGCCCCCGACCAGATCGCCGAGGATTGGGATTACTATAACGTCGTCGCCACCATTCCCGGCGATCAGGCCTATATCAATCCCGCCGAAAGCGGCTGCCCGCTGGTCCAGTAAGTCATGGGTCAAGCTGCTGCGACGCAGTCCAAGCCACGGGTGGTTCTGTCCGCCCGTGGCCTTGGCAAGGATTTTTCAGGGTTCACGGCGGTCAATGACGTCGATCTGGATGTCGAACATGCGCGGATCCATGCGCTGATCGGCCCGAATGGCGCGGGCAAGACCACGGTCTTCAACCTGCTGACCAAGTTCCTGCAACCGACGCGCGGCCGGATCACCCTGCTGGGCACGGATATCACGAAGACAAAGCCCGACCGGGTCGCGCGGATGGGGCTGGTGCGGTCGTTCCAGATCTCGGCCGTGTTTCCGCATCTGACGGTGCGCGAGAACGTCAAGATCGCCTTGCAGCGTCCGGCCGGGCTGGCCACGCAGTTCTGGCTGCCGCTTTCGGCGCTGGACCGGCTGAACGCGCGCGCGGATGAGCTGATCGACCAGCTTGGCCTGTCCGAATATCGCGATCACCGCGCCGCCGATCTGTCCTATGGCCGCAAGCGCGTGCTGGAGATTGCGACCACGCTGGCGCTGGATCCCAAGGTCCTGCTGCTGGATGAGCCGATGGCAGGCATGGGGCAAGAGGATGTGCAGATGGTGGCCGATATCATCCGCAATGTCGCGACCGAGCGCGCCGTGCTGATGGTGGAACATAATCTTAGCGTGGTGGCCGATATCTGCGACCATGTCACCGTGCTGCAGCGGGGCGAGATCCTGGCCGAGGGCGATTATGCCCAGGTCTCGGCCGATCCGCGCGTGCGCGAAGCCTATATGGGGACGGAAGAATGAGTGCGCCTTTGCTGGATGTCGCCAAGCTGCAGGCCTGGTATGGCGAAAGCCATGTCCTGCATGGCGTGGATCTGCATGTGAACGAAGGTGAGATGATCTGCATCCTGGGCCGCAACGGCATGGGCAAGACCACCACCCTGCGCACGATCATGGGGATTTTGCGCAAGCGTCAGGGCAAGATCAGCTTTGCGGGGCAGGACATGATGTCGGTGCCGCTGCACAAGACGGCCCGCGCAGGTCTGGGCTTCGTCCCCGAAGAGCGCGGCATCTTTGCCACCCTCTCGGTCGAGGAAAACCTGACCCTGCCGCCCAAGGTGGCCGAGGGCGGCATGTCGGTCGCCGAGATTTACGAGCTGTTTCCGAACCTGCGCGAACGCCGCAACAGCCCCGGCACCAAGCTGTCCGGCGGCGAGCAGCAGATGCTGGCCATGGCCCGGATCCTGCGCACCGGCGCGCGCTGCCTGCTGCTGGACGAGCCGACCGAGGGGCTGGCCCCGGTGATCATTCAGGCCATTGGCGATGTGCTGCAACAGTTGAAACAGCGCGGCATGACCGTGGTGCTGGTCGAACAGAATTTCCGCTTTGCAGCCAAGGTCGCCGACCGCTTCTATCTGATGGATCATGGCAAGATGATCGCGGAATTCCCGGTGGCCGACCTGCCGCAGCAGATGGACATGCTGCATCGCGAATTGGGGGTCTAGGATGACGATGATCTTTGGTATTCCCGTTCAGGCGCTGATGGGGCAATTGCTGATCGGCCTGATCAACGGGTCTTTCTATGCGCTGCTCAGCCTTGGTCTGGCGGTGATTTTCGGCCTGCTTCGGGTGATCAACTTTGCCCATGGCGCGCAATATATGCTGGGCGCCTTCGTCGCGCTGTTGCTGCTGACGAATTTCGGCGTGAATTACTGGCTGGCGCTGATCCTGTCGCCGCTGATCGTGGGGCTTTTCGCGGCCATCGTCGAACGCACGATGCTGTCGCGCCTGTACCAGCTGGATCACCTTTACGGGCTGCTATTCACCTTTGGTCTGGCGCTGACGATCGAGGGGACGTTCCGCTATTTCTTCGGGGCATCCGGTCAGCCCTATGCACCGCCCCCGCAACTGAGCGGCGCGGTCAATCTGGGCTTCATGTTCCTGCCGATCTATCGTGGCTGGGTCGTGGTTGCCTCGATGGCGGTCTGTCTGGCGGTCTGGCTGATGATCGAAAAGACCAAGCTGGGCGCCTATCTGCGCGCGGCAACGGAAAACCCGACACTGGTGCAAAGCTTCGGCGTGAACGTGCCGCTGCTTCTGACCCTGACCTATGCGCTTGGCGCCGGGCTGGCGGCATTCGCGGGCGTGCTGGCGGCACCGATCTATCAGGTCAGCCCGCTGATGGGCACGAACCTGATCATCGTCGTCTTTGCGGTGGTCGTGGTGGGGGGCATGGGCTCTATCCTGGGCGCTATCGTCACCGGCTATATGCTGGGCGTGATCGAGGGGCTGACCAAGGTGTTCTACCCCGAGGCCTCGAATATCGTGATCTTCGTGATCATGGCCATCGTTCTGGTCCTGCGCCCGGCGGGCCTGTTCGGAAAGGATGTCTGAGATGTCGACCGGATCCGAAACCATCCCGACCGAAGAGGTCGCGATCCACCCTCAGGCCGTCAATATCCGGCGCGCCCTGTTGCTGATCGGGCTGGCCGCGCTGCTGATCGCGCCGCAATTCCTGTACCCGATCTTCCTGATGAAGCTACTGTGCTTTGCGCTGTTCGCCTCGGCCTTCAACCTGCTTCTGGGCTATACCGGGTTGCTGAGCTTCGGTCATGCCGCCTTCTTCGGAGGCGCAGCCTATTTCACCGCCCATGCCGTCAAGGTCTGGGGCTGGCCGCCCGAGGCGGGCATCCTGCTGGGCGTTCTGGGCGCGGCGGGTCTGGGGCTGATCATCGGTGCCATCGCGATCCGCCGTCAGGGGATCTATTTCGCGATGATCACGCTGGCGCTTGCGCAGATGTTTTACTTCTTCTGCCTGCAGGCCAGGTTCACCCATGGCGAGGATGGCATCCAGTCGGTGCCGCGCGGCATGCTGTTCGGGATCATCGACCTGCAATCGACGATGAACATGTATTACTTCGTCGCGGCGGTCTTTGTGATCGGGTTGCTGATCATCTGGCGCTTTGTGAATTCGCCCTTCGGCATGATCCTGAAATCCATTCGCGAGAATGAACAGAGGGCGATCTCGCTGGGCTATTCGGTGGCGCGCTACAAGCTGGGGGCCTTCGTGATGTCGGCGGCACTGGCGGGGCTTGCGGGCAGCGTCAAGGCGCTGGTCTTTCAATTCGCGACCCTGACCGATGTGGCCTGGCAGATGTCGGGCGAGGTGATCCTGATGACCCTGCTGGGCGGGATCGGCACCCTGGCGGGGCCGGTCTTTGGCGCCGGGCTGGTGGTGACGCTGCAAAACTATCTGGCGACCTCGGATTTTCCGGTGACGATCATCACCGGGCTGGTCTTCATGGTCTGCGTGCTGCTGTTCCGCCGGGGCCTGATCGGCGAATTCTTCGCCTCGAAACTGGGCCGCAAGCTGGGGTTTCGCGCTGAATCCTGACGGAGGGCAGGAAAGGGGAAGGCGATGGAAAGCTATGACTATATCGTCATCGGTGCGGGCAGCGCGGGATGCGTGCTGGCCAACCGTCTCAGCGCCGATCCCGCCAACCGGGTGCTGCTGCTGGAGGCGGGCGGATCGGATAACTACCACTGGATCCACATTCCCGTCGGCTATCTCTATTGCATCGGCAATCCGCGCACCGACTGGGGCTTCAGGACGCAGGTCGAGGCAGGTCTGAACGGGCGGTCGCTGATCTATCCGCGCGGTCGGGTGCTGGGCGGATGCTCGTCGATCAATGGCATGATCTATATGCGCGGGCAGGCTGCCGATTACGACCAGTGGCGTCAGATGGGCTGTGCCGGGTGGGGCTGGGACGATGTGCTGCCGCTGTTCACCCGGCAAGAGGATTATTATCGCGGCGCCGATGACAGCCACGGCTCTGGCGGCGAGATGCGGGTGGAAACCGCGCGCGTCCGCTGGGCCGTGCTGGACGCGTTTCTGGACGCGGCCGAGCAGGCTGGCATCCCGCGCACGGATGATTTCAATCGCGGCGATAATGAGGGCGGCGGCTATTTCGATGTCACGCAGCGCAATGGCTGGCGGTGGAGCGCGGCCAAGGCATTTCTGCGCCCGGCGCGTGGGCGGCCCAATCTGCGGGTGATGACCGGCGCCTCGGTCGAGCGTCTGGTGATCAAGGCGGGCGAGGTGCGCGGCGTGATCCTGCACCATCAGGGCCAGCGCAGGCAGATCGCCGCAGATCGCGAAACCATCCTGTCGGCGGGGGCCATCGGCTCGGTCCAGATCCTGGAGCATTCGGGCGTCGGGCGTGGCGATATCCTGCAGGCGGCGGGGATCACGCCGCAGGTTCAGGTCGATGCTTTGGGCGAAAACCTGCAGGATCACCTGCAATTGCGCATGGTCTATAAGGTGACCGGCGTGCCCACGCTGAACGAGCAGGCATCGCATCTTTGGGGCAAGGCCCGGATCGGGCTGGAATATCTGCTGAAACGCTCTGGCCCGATGTCGATGGCGCCCAGCCAGTTGGGCATTTTCACCAGATCGGGACCGCAGAAGGCGACGGCGGATCTGGAATTTCACGTCCAGCCGGTCAGCCTGGACAAGTTCGGCGACCCCGTTCACCCCTTTCCCGCCATGACCGCCAGCGTCTGCAACCTGCGCCCGGACAGCCGGGGCTCGGTCCATGTGACCAGTCCCGATTTCCGCGATCACCCGGCGATCCGACCGAATTATCTGTCCACCGAAAGTGACCGGGATGTGGCGGTCCGCGCCATTCGCCTGACGCGAGAGATTGCGGCCCAGCCCGCATTCGCCCGTTATCGCCCGCAAGAGCATATGCCGGGCGATGGCTTTGCGACCGATGCCGAACTGGTGCGCGCCGCGGGCGATATTGGCACGACGATCTTTCACCCGGTTGGGACATGCCGCATGGGCGCGGATGCGGGGTCCGTGGTGGATCCCCGCCTGCGGATGCGCGCCCTGGGACGGCTGCGGATCGCGGATGCCTCGGTCATGCCGCGCATCACCAGCGGCAACACCAATGCGCCAACGATGATGATCGCGGAAAAGGCGGCGCAGATGATCCTGGAGGATGCGCGCGCCTGACGGGTCCCGCATGACCGCCTATTCGCGCCATGCTGCGTAATTTGTACGGTTTGCTTCGAATTTTGCGCGATCATTCTGTTCTGGCTGACTAAACTTCCTGCATCTGAAAACACGTGCAGGATATCGGTCGGTGGCATCTTCGATGCGGCCCTTGCCGGATATCGCAATGGAGGGGATGCAGATGAACAGTTTGAATTGGGCGATGGTGATCGGATTTGGCGTGGCCGGGGCGCTTCCCGCGCTGGCGGATGAGACGGCGTCGCCGATGCCGGACGGGCGGGACGCGGCCACGATCCAGCTTCAGAACGATTTCGATCATATCGGCGCGGAAGTTCACGAATTGTCGCGCGATGGCCGGATTTCATACTATATCGACGAAGGCGATGCGGATGACCGCGCGGTCGTGTTCATCGGCGGTCAGGGCACCAGCCTTGAAGCGTTCCAACTGACCGAATTTGCCCGATCCATGCGTGAAGAGCTGGGGCTGCGCGTGATCTCGGTCGAGCGGAACGGCTTTGGCGAATCCTCATTTGATCCGGCCCTGGGCTATCAGGATTACGTCGAGGAGGTTCTGGCCGTGCTGGATCATCTGGGCGTGGACAAGTTCGCGATCATGGCGATCTCTGGCGGTGGCGCCTATGCCGCCCATCTGGCCGCTGCGGTGCCGGATCGCGTGCTGTCGATCCATGCGGGCGCGGCGGTGTCGCGGACGCTGCCAACGCGCAGCCAGCCGGACTGTTCGCGCAGCACCGAGGACTGGGCGCAGGTGCTGTCGGCCTATACCAACAATCCGAAGGACTGGTGGGGCGTTCCGGGGTCGCCCGTGCTGGTGGTGCCGGGCTGGCAGACCCGAGCCTATGCCGATGGGACACGCTCTTTCTACGTCGGTGGGCAGATGGGCGATGCCTCTGCGCTGGCGCATGAATATACGCTGATATGCGGCGAGAATGCCGTGGCCGATGTCTCTGCGGTGACTGCGCCGGTCTATCTGTATTACGGCGATGCGGATGAGGTCGTGACGAAGACAGATATGGAGCAGTGGCAGGCCGCCTTTTCCAATGTCGCGAAGGCCACGGCCTATCCCGGCGAGGGGCATACGGTACAATATCGCCACTGGGATCAGATCCTGGCCGATATGGCAGGATATGACGATTACACCGTTGTCTGCCGCGATGGCGACAGCCGGTTGATCGCCAATTCCGACCGGACCGAGGATGATTTCCTTGGCATCTGCGCCTGGCAGCAGGCCGACTGACCTGCCAACGGCTCCCGACCCGGAAAATCGCGATGAAACCGGTGGATTTTTCCCGCCGCTGCTTTCATCTTGCCCCGGAATCCGAAGGAGAGCCGTGATGCCGGAACTGGACCTGATCGACCGCAAGATCGTCGCGGCGCTGATGCAGGATGCGACCCTGCCTATCGCCCAGATCGCAGATCGCGTCGGTCTGTCGCAGACGCCGTGCTGGAAGCGCATCCAGAAGCTGGAGGCGGCGGGCGTGCTGACCCGCCGCGTCGCCCTGGCGGATCCGGCGAAACTGGGCTTCGGATTGTCGGTCTTTGTCGGGATCGAGGCCGTGGATCACGGCGCGGAATGGCGCGACAGCTTTCTGCGCGCCATTGCCGGACTGCCCGAGGTGATGGAGGCCTTCCGCATGGCAGGCGAAATGGATTACCTGCTGCGGGTGGCGGTCGCGGATATGGCGGCCTTTGACGATTTCTATCGCCGCCTGACCGAGGCCGTGCCGTTGAAAAACGTCACCTCGCATTTCGCGATGGAGCGGCTGCATTACACAACCGCCTATCCGGTGAATACGCGCGACCGTTAAAGCAGCTGATCGGTCACGGCTTTCAGCCGCGACACGGTGCCATCGACATCCTTCAGCTTGTCCAGCCCGAACAGCCCCAGCCGGAAGGTCGAAAAATCGGATCCTTCCTCCACCGCCAGGGGTACACCTGCAGCGATCTGCATGCCCTGATCCAGAAATTTCTTGCCGCTTTTGATGTCGGGGTCGCTGGTATAGCTGACGACAACGCCCGGCGCCTCGAACCCTTTGGCGGCGACGGAACGGATGCCTTTCTCGGCCAGCATCTGACGCACCTTGCGGCCCAGATCCCACTGCGCCTCGCGG